>JACSDG010000183.1 GCA_015660855.1 Magnetococcales bacterium | reverse complement strand
TGGGAGAAAATTTGATCGAAAACCTCGCCCTGGTGTTGGGGTTCGAGTTCGTCCAGCGTATAAACAGGGGCGATAGGGGCTTAAGTTAATGGCATTGGGGATGATCCCCCCCGGACCCCCGCAATGGTTTTAACCTCGAAAAAAAAGGGGGGGGACTGAACGGTTACAGTAAATCATGCAACGCTTTATCAGCCTCTGGTGATGAGGATGTCAAGTGGATGCGTAATTGACCATCGCCGTGATCTTCATCGACTATTTTTGCATATAACTGATCGCTTACCAACTCTTCATCGCTATTAAAAAGTTGGATGTTCAGTGTTGTTAAACGTTCCGCATTCAATTCGGTTTTAATCTCTACCACAGGTAGGCCAATGGCTGTGATGCGACCGGGAACGCTCTGCTGACCCGCATGTTTTGCCTCCATGACTCGCAAGTTGACTCTGGGGCCGGAGTTGATGGGGCGGAGTTCTTTTTTTTGTGGTTTTGGCAGGCTTATCTGAAAAGATCTTTCAATACCGCCAACATGATAAATGGTCATGGGACGGGCAACCCCCTTTGGCATGACCTCCCACTGGCCATCAATCCTTAAAATAGGACCACAGGCGGCAAAAGTACTTTCGGAAATTAAAGTCTGACCACCAACGGTCAATGATTCGATCCGCGATGCAAGGTTAATCGTCGAGCCGACAACGCCATATTTACTTCTTTTCTCAGAACCAATATTACCAACAATCACTTGACCGGTGTTGATACCACCGCCCATCATGATTTCGGGATATCCGTGCTGCCGGTTCCGGGCGTTGACAATGTCCATCATTTGTTGCATAGCCAAGGCGCAGGCTACAGCCCGTTGTGCATCATCCTCGCGATAAACCGGAGCACCAAATAGGGTCAGGATGCCGTCACCAAGAAATTCGATAATCGTACCCTGATATTTCGTGATAATTTCGGTCATTACATCCAAGTACATGTTGAGCATAAGAAGGACCTGTTCGGGGGGCATACGCTCGCCGATAGCGGTAAAACCACGCAGATCTGTCATCAGGATGGTCACCTCGCGCTTTTCCCCTCCCAGTTGCAATCCCTCGGGGGTATCCAAAATGCTCTCAACCACCTCATCGGACATGTAGCGACCAAAGGTTTTGCGGATGAACTGATTGGAGCGTTCCAGGACATCCTTGTGTAGCAATAATTTATTCTCGGCAATCTTTTGCTCGACAATTTCTATACTATTGCGCCGAAGGGTCACATGCGCCATGATGCGGGCCATGAGTTCCTCCTTAATAAATGGCTTGGTCACATAATCAACCGCGCCCATATGGAACGCCTTGCTCATGGCTGCGGACTGGTCTTTGGCAGAGAGCACAATAACCGGCAGGGTTTTGTTTTGGTTTTGCCTCTTTACAACATCCAGAACGTCATAACCAGACATGCCAGGCATCATCAGATCCAGCAAAACCAAGTCAAAGTCATTCTCTTCCAACAACTGCAAACACTGAACACCGCTTTCCGATTCTACAATCTCAAACTCACGTCCCAGGTTGGCCCGAATCACTTCACGGTTGATTGCATCGTCATCCACCACCAAAATAAACATTTGCGAGTTACTGATAATCAACGACTCCTCGGTAGCCTTGGCAAAACTTTCCCCAGGGGGAGGTGAATTAATCTCTGGCTTATCGGCTTGGGCTGCCGCAGGTTGCGGAGTTTTTTCTTCTGTGGGAGCATCAAATTTTGCAAGCTGTGGTCGGTTTTCCAGATTTTCCCAAAGGGTCAGCAACGCATCGGTGGATAACTCACCCTGTAGTGGTAGCAAGATGGTAAAAATACTTCCTGCCCCTGGAATACTGTGTAGATGAATTGCACCATTTAACGCCGCTAAAGATTGTTTCATAATCGCCAAACCAAGCCCGGACCCCTCGTAAATACGGCTCTCCGAGGCAAATCCTTGCTGAAAGCGTTCAAAAATTTTACTATGAAACTCTTTGGGAATGCCGATGCCGGTATCCTCAACAGAGAGTGCGACGCCCTCTTCCCCCAAGGTACGGACTGAAACCTTGACATAGCCTCTGTGGGTAAATTTTATCGAATTGCCCACCAGATTCATTAGGATTGTATTTAAATGTTCGGGGTCGGTTCTAATCTGCAACTCTGGGTCAACATTGCTTGAAATGTCAATTCCCTTCTTAATGGCTTGACCAGCAAACTGCCCGAGAAAATCATCAAGATGGTCCTGTAACTTAATATTTTTCAAGTTGACGGAGGTTTGTTTCTTAGAATCAAAAGACAAAATCTGTAAAGCCAGTTGCAAAAGACGATCTGCTGAAGCGAGAATATGGCCGACAGGCTTTGAAAATGTATCTGGCAGCCCTCCATATGCCCCATCTAAAATGGCTCTTCCCAAACCCAAAATACCGTTCAAGGGGGTTTTGAACTCATGGGTAATGTTGGCCAAAAAGTCATCCTTCATCTGGTCCAGTTCCAAAAGCTCCTTATTTTGCTGACGGATCTGCTCGTAGGATGCTTCCAACGAAGCACGAGAAGCTTGTAGATTGTCTGCCATCAGGTTGATCCCGTTGCCAATACGGGCAATTTCATCACCGAATTCGTTGGAGGAACAACGGTGATGGCTCAGATCACCCGCGCTTAAATGGAGAATTACGTCCAAAATGCCGACGATGGGATTGGTCAGGGTCTTGGAGATCAGCAGTGCCGTGACCAAAATGAGAAAAAAACCGGCAATGGCAATGGCGATGGAATTGAACAGCATCTCTTGGACCTTGTCATGAACATCCTCGTGCGGAATAAGGGCAACCAGCAACAGATGCGCTGGAGTTTCGATCGTTTCCGTGGTTACGGTGAAAGCTTGGCCCTGCGCAAAATGGGCAAAACTTACAAAGGTATCGTTGATCTCGCGAATCTTTAAGTCGTTTTCCACGCCAAACCACTGTGCTTCCGTTGGCAGCAATGAGGTTGGAGTAAAATCGAGGCGATCGGCACCGGCCCGGTCTATGATCTTGGCCATATCCCAGTTAATAATGACGGCACTGGCATTGGGAAAGCCGCTGTTGACCAACACTTGGCGCAAAGAATCCATTTCTTGTTGCAAGGCAGACCATTGGATAAACGCCAAAAACAGGCCATTGAGTTTTCCATTGGTGTCATGGGTAGGAAAACTAAACAAAAACGAGGGTTTTTCACCCTTCTCCGGAGAGAGTTCTGAGGTTAACAGAGTGACGTGGCCCGCTGGTTTCTGGAGCAACGGCATTGCCCAAGCGAGAGATTCACCCAAAGCTATGCGTTGACCATCGGAAGAATATAACACTTTGCCATCCAAGCCGGTGACCAACAATAAGTCCATGCCCGGTGCCGCCGCCAATTGGTGATTCAACTCATCCTTGATTTCCCCGATTTCCTGAAAATCGATGGCCATCCCGTAGATATCCTCACGGGTCCATTCATGAAAAATAACTGCTTGCTTATGAAGAAACCCATTGATTTTTTCCGAATAGTTTTTCACAAGCAAGGTCTGTATAATACCACTGCTCGAAGTTGACGCGTTGTTGGAAAAACTAAAGGCGGTATAGACAATGACCAGCATGGGTAGCAGAGCGACCATGGAACCGAACGTGACTTTTTTGCCAACACTCAAACGGCCCCAAAATGGTAGTGACATATCGATTTTCCCTCTTCAGCATGGTCAGTATCGATAAAAGATAACGTATTAGACCATCATGGAACGCTCGTAACTTACAGGCAGGCTGTAACCGTTCCGTGGGGCACCGCCCCCAACTCCGCCGGGGGGGATGACCCCCTCCATTTTTTTTTAACTCATGCAATATTTTTTCGCCAAATTTTAGTTCTTCCGAACCATGTGCGGTCTTGATCCTCGTTTCGGACAAACTATTGCAAACATTTATAATTTAATGATTTTTTTTGTCAAAGTCGGAAGTGAGGCTTGATGCTATTTTTTCCTGTAAAACTTTTTCATTTCAGTCTATACTAACGGCCATTCATTGTATACATTCGGCACAGCACAATTCAACCCCTCTGGAAAAACGAGGTCACGTTAGAAATGCAAAGACGAATTGTGTTGACACTCATCGCTTTGGCCATGGCTCTACCAACGTCCAACGTTATGGCAGAGGCACCGAGCAACGCCGAATTGCACCAAATGATCCTACAACTTCGCAATGATCTTGCGGAAACCAAAGCAGAAAACAAGGCATTAAAGCAGCTCATTGCCCCATCCAAAACAACAGATGCACTATCCGAAACCACCACCAACCAGCCAAAAGTCGCCGATGGTGCGGCACCCCAGGTTGTTAAGGATCAACCGATCCCTTTGCATCCAAAAATTGAAAAAAGTTATCTTACTCTTGAATCGGCGGATGGCAACATAAAATATTGGGTAGACGGGCGTGTCTTTTTGGATAGCGGTTTTGTCGACACGGAAAAAAATTCTTTCAACGCCAACACCGAATTTCGCCGCCTACGCTTGGCCATAAAAACAAAACTATACAAAGACTGGTTTGGTGAATTTGATACAGATTTTGCCCCGGTCTTGGGACCGCATAAGCACAAAACAACTACCAAGGTCGTTACTGATGTCAGTGCTACCGATACAAACAAAAACGGCACTGTCGACGCAAAAGAGGTCAAAGGGACCACAGCAACCGTCAACACCGATACAGAAGACGCAAGTAGCGGCATAGAAATCAAAGATCTATGGATTGCATACGGTGGGTTCCCAAACACCACCATAAAAGTTGGCAATCACAAACCACCATTCAGCATGGCAGAGTTAACAACATCGCGCTGGGAAACTTTCATGGAAACCCCGATGGTCACGGGCACCTTTGCACCGGGACGCCGCATCGGTCTGAGCGCGTCCAACTGGGGTAACCGATATTCCGTTGGAACGGGTATATTTGGCGATGAATTGCATCTTAACCCGACAGACAACGGTCGGGCCGAAAGAATGGGTTGGGCAGCACGGGGTGTTTACCGACCCATCGTAGAAGATAATGCTAATAAAATCGTTCACCTAGGGTTAAACTATCTTTTGCACAAACCGCAGTCCGATGCTTGGGATAAGGAAAACCAGAGGGTTGAATTTAAATATAATGTTCGTCCCGAAGCCCACTTTGTTGATTATAAACTCTTGGACACCGGAAATATGAGGGCCGTCGATGAGATTCCGACCTGGGGACTGGAACTGGCTGGCAAACGGGACAGGTTCTATGCCCAGTCTGAATATCTACAAAGCAACGTAAAAAGAGACAATGACCAAGACCCTGATTTTTCCGGCTGGTATGCTATGGCAGCCTTTTTTCTGACCAACGACAGTCGGTCATATAGTCTTGAAGATGGAGAATTTGGCCCGGTCATGCCCAACGGTCCTTTGGGTGCTTTTGAATTGGCTATTCGTTACAGCACCCTGGACTTGAATGATAATGATGCGGCAGCAACTCGGCCAATCATCGGTGGTAAGGCAAAGAATACCACGATTGGAATCAATTGGTATGCCAATAACAACCTTATCCTAAGAGCCAATTATATCCACGCCAACCTTGATGAAAACGCTAATGGCAATGGCGACTACGTTGGCAATGATGACCTGAACATCTACGGCATGCGGATTGAATATTTATTCTAAAAGTATCGTTTAACAACCGTTAAGTAACCGTTCGGATCCCCCCTCTCTAGAAAATTATTGAAAGAAAAAAGGGGTCTGGGGGATTGCCCCCAGGGTTTTGATTTTGTTTTTGAATTTAAACAAAAAGCTTCCTTGCCTATGGGGGTTTGGGGGCGAAGCCCCCAAGGTTTTGGTTCTTGCCTGAAGGGCATTATGAACATGATGCTCTTCAGGCAAAAAAACAAAATCAAAACCCTGGGGCTGCGCCCCTAGACCCCCCCTCGGGGGGAAGTAAAATCAAAATCAAAATCAAAGTCAAAAGAAAAACCTTGGTGGGCTGCTGCCTCCAAACCTCCGCCGGGGGGGATGATCCCCCCCGGAC
>JACSDG010000182.1 GCA_015660855.1 Magnetococcales bacterium | reverse complement strand
GAACCAGGAAGGATACGGATTCAGATGTTGATGAGGACGAGACCGACGAAGATGACCTGCTTAAGGACGCCTTGAGCAAAAATGCTAAGGAGCACTCGGGGAACACAGAGGGTGACGGTGATTCCATCGGGGCTGGGAAGCTCGCTTGTTAACCGAATCCACAGTCAAGTTATTGGAAGACAATGGCTTCACTATTTTAATTAACGTCTGGATTCCCTGCAATGATGGCGGTTTGTCTTTTGGCCAGATTATTGAAACCGCTGCTACTCTTGGTTGATCCCTCTGTCCCCGCCAAAACCTAATTCATCTCGATTTTATCTTGGTAAGGCATGCCTATTGCGAACCCTGCGTTTAAATACGGTGTTTTCAAAATGTTGACGCAGGCACTCGAAGGAACTGGTCATGCCGGAAGCCCGACAAGTCAAAACAGCCTCCTCTGCCCATCAAAGAGTCCCCAAGGGACTTCAGAACTATCTGGAGCGGATTGAACGCATGGAGAAAGAAAAGTTGGAACTCAATGAGGGTATTGAGGCGGTGTTCCAGGAGGCCAAGAATAATGGTTTCAATGGTAAAACCATCAAAGAGCTTCTCGAGTTGCGCAAAAGATCTCATGAAGTGCCAGAGGCCAACAAAACGATGTTTGATGATTATCTGCACTACCGTACCCTTTTTGCCGGCATTGGAAAAAAAGAGTTTGCCGCCAGTGATCTTTTATTCTGAAACGTCAAGCGTCAACTTTTTGTTGGAATGGATTCTCCCCCGCTCTCCCTCCTTGGTAAAACCTCACGAAGCCCCCTGTTTTTTGCTATCAGACCCTTTCATTAACTAAATGGTCCTGTTCTTGCTTGTTAACGTCATTCAGAGCGAACAACACTGGGCCGTGGGCTGGATGGCCTGAATGATTCAAATCTTTTTTGGTTGCCTCATGTCACACTCCAAGGAATCAGGCATCTCAGCAGACCGGCGTATGCACAAGGCAAAACGTCTTTTCCCCCTTTGCCGCCGGTCTGTTTCCATCTGGACAGGATGGGTACGTGTGTTTATGGGATTGACGGTTACCGTCGTCCTGGTTGCTTGTTCTCTGACACCTGATCCTTTGAAACAACAGGATGTTGCCGCCACGCTGCGCCAGGATCAGATGCAATTATTTTCGGCCCAGGAACCGGTCGTGCGTCCCATCGATCTGTACGAGGCCATGGCGCGGGCCTTGAAATACAATCTGGATTATCGGGTACAGATGCTGGAAAAAGTGGTGGCCATCTCCGAGGTTGATCTGGCCAGCAACGAAATGCTTCCCTCCCTGGCGGCTAACGCCGGTTTTACCAGCCGTAATAAGGTTGAGGCTTCCAGCGGCTATTCCATCACCAACGATACGGCGTCCGCCAGTTTTTCTACCTCGCAGGACATGAAGAAAAAGACAGCGGACTTGAGTGTGGCGTGGAATGTCCTTGATTTTGGCGTCAGTTATTATCAGGCCAGACAGACCACCGACCGGCTTTTGATCGCTGAGGAAAATCGTCGCAAACTGGTTCATACCTTGATTCAGGAGGTGCAAACCGCCTATTGGCGTGCTGTCAGTGCTCAAAAATTGCAGGGCAGAATCATCCCCATCCTGCAACAGGCCAAACAAGCGGTCGAAGATGCGCAATTGCTGGAACAGGAACGCCTGCGGCCCCAGTTGGAAATGATGCGTTATCAACGGGCCATGTTGGATATTGTGCGGCAATTGGAAGGGTTACAGGAAGAACTGGATCAGGCCAGAACCCATCTGGTCAAACTGCTCAATCTACCCCCTGGGTTGCCTTTCGTCGTGCAGGAACCTGATGAAAAAAACCTCGCCATTACTCCCATACGGGTGTCGGCGGAAGAGATGGAACAATTGGCGTTGCTCAACCGCCCCGAATTGCGTCAAGAAATGTATCGCGCCCGCATCGGAGCGGCCGAAACCCGCAAGGCCCTGTTAAAAATTTTGCCAGGATTGGAGTTTAACGCCTCAACCAATTATGACAGCAACTCCTTTGCCATGAACTCTGTTTGGGAAACTGCCGGCATTCGTGTCACGGGAAAACTGATACGCATGCTGACCGTCGCCGACGAGATCCATCTGGGGCAAAATCAGGATGCCTTGAATCAAACGCGGCGTTTGGCCTTGAATATGGCGATCATCTCCCAGGTTCATATCGCCAACCGGCAATATTGGGATGCTTTGAGAAGGTTTGACGATTCTGGAAAAATCAACACCATTGATCAAAAAATTCTGAAAAATGTCACCCTGGAAACCAACAATGGTGCCCAAAATCGTTTGGAACAGATCCGGGCTGCCACCCAGGGGATCCTGTCCGAATTGCAGCGCAACAAAGCCTTTGCCGATGTGCAAAACGCAGTGGGGATGATTTTTGTATCCCTTGGGGTGGACCTTTTGCCCAACATTACTGCTCAAGATGGCATAAACAGCATGACCCTGGCTCTGCGTGAGGCGGTAGAAGCCTGGAACGATGGCATGTCATTGCCGTCCCTGGAAATGGCCGATAATGACACAACCAACACTTTGGTTCCTACCAACACAGTCGCCATGGTGGAATTGGAGGAAAAACCATCGTCTACTCCAACCGACGGTCAGGATGACGACACCTGGGAACTCCTGCCAACGTCCAACACGGTGCCCGAGATCCCGGAAACAAAAAAGATCAGGCCGACCGCAACGCCAATGGCCAAGGTTTCGCCTGACGCAATGCTCCCCTCCCAGGAAAAAATTTCTGTCCCCCTTCCCGTGAGCACGGAGCGGTCGGAGCCAAAGAAGACTTTTGACAAAAATGAAAAAATACCCGTCGCCGCGATACATCCGGAAAAAAAACCGGCGGATGCCAATCCAGCGGTTAAATCCGATCCCGACCAGGAAATTAGAAAGGTGATTGAAGACTGGGCCGATGCTTGGTCGAGACATGTGGCACAGGAATTTTTCCGGTATTATTCTGATGCGTTTGTCCCTGCCAGCCAGTGGACCCAACAGCAGTGGAAAGACGCCTATACCTTGCTATTCGACACATCCAAATCGGTCAAAACCTTTTTGGCCGATTTGGCGGTGGAAGTGGAATCTGGAGATCGAGCCAAAGCCTTTGTGGTGCTCGGTTTTGATGATAATGGCACCCAGAGTAAAAAATACAAAACTTTGATCGTTAAGCGCGAAACCAAAGGATGGCGCATTGTCGAGGAAGCGTCCAACACCGCTTTTGGGTCAGGCCATGCCCGCTTGCCAACCGACGAAAAGCTGGCCATCCATGGCGGCACGGTCCTCCTTGTTTCCTCACAGGCCGCCATGGATGTCCTTGCGCCTGTTATGGACGAAGATGTCAACATGGGCAGCATATACCGAGGACCCAAACTGGATCTGCCAAAAAATTGGAAAACGATTTCCTATTGGACTCAGCCGAGTGCAAACCCACCCAAGGGCTTTGCCAGCAGGAGCGATATTTACGCCGCGTTGAAGATTCGTTAGGGTTGAAATTTTTGCCAAATTTTATTTTTCCGATGCATGGATACGATGCAACTCAGTTTTGACGTGTTCGACGACTCCTTGCCAATCCCCCGGCTTTTTTTGCCGAAACAATCGTACCGTCGGGTACCATGGACTGTCTTGCCGTCCCAGCAACCAACGCCAATCCGGCACAAACGGCAACATCACCCACGTCGGTTTTGCCATGGCCCCCGCTACATGAACCAACGCCGTATCCACCGCAAGGACCAAATCCAATTCTGCCAATGCTGCCGCAGTATCGGAAAAATCGTTGAGCCTGGGACCTAAATCGATAAAATTATCGTGTTTTTCAAGCATTTCCCGCTCTTCTTGACGGACATCTCTCTGAAAACCATAAAAGAGACATCCATCCATAGCCAGCAATGACAATAAATGTTGCACATCGATGGAACGATTGCGATCATTTTTGTGACCTGGATTGCCCCGCCAAACCAATCCAATTCGAATCCTTCCCCCGGCCTCGTTTAAAAAACGGTTATGATTCGCACGGGCAAAAAGATAGGGTACCCGGGCCGGCAAAGTATCCAGTTGAATCCCCAACAAGCCAGGCAAACTCATCAAGGGAACCTGAAATGCACAAGGCCACAAGTTTTCGACGCAACTGGTGACAAAGTCTACCCCCTCCGCACTCTGAAATAATTTTTCCAAAGGTTGGGGACAAAGAACGACGACTCGGGCACCTCGTCGTTGCAAGAGGGGGGCAAAACGAATGAATTGTATACTGTCGCCAAAGCCCTGTTCGCAATGCAGCAAAATGCTTTTTCCCTGGAGATCAGAACCATCCCATAACGGTTCCGGACGACCGTGGGGAGTGAAATCCATTTTTTTCCAACGCCATTCGTATTGCTGCCAACCCGTCGTAAAATCTCCCAACAGCAGATGAGCCAACCCTTTGCCAAAATGGGCCTCGGCAAAATTTGGATCCAAAGCCAGGGCGCGATGGTACAATTCCAGGGCCACATCTGTTTGCCCCAGTTCCTGATGGACAAAACCAAGATTGGCCAGAGAGCCGCAATCATTGGGATCAATTTCAAGCGCACGTTGCAATTGTTCCACCGCTTCCCCATGTCGTCCGAGCTTTTGCAGTGCCAACCCCCAATTGCTGAAAGCCGCTCCCAAACGAGGTTGAATATGTGCCGCTTTCTGCAAACAAACCACTGCATCTTCCAGACGTCCCAACTCCTGGTATGCAATTCCCAAATTGGAGAGGGCCTGGGGATGCTCTGGATGGACTTGCAGAACCTTTTGTAAACAGGCAGCGGCCTCATGCCAATGTTTTAGGTCCAGATACAACAGACCCAGCAGGGCTAGAATTTCAGCATGGTTTGGTTGCAGGACAAGTCCCCGCTTAAGCTGTTCTGCGGCCTCCTTGAGTCGTCCTTGAGACCGCAGCAGGCCTCCCAGAACACAATAAGTTTCAAGGGCCTCGGGCTGGATTTGGATGAAGGTTTGGTAACTGCGAATGGCCTGATCTCGCCGTCCCATTTGTTTAAAAACGTTGCCCAGATTACGATGGGCTTCGGCAAACCGGGGCTGCATGGCGATGGCCTTTTCATACTGGGCTATTGCCGCTTCCGTCTGTCCCTGGTCGAGCAGTGCGTTGCCCAGGTTGTTGCAGGCCTGAAAATAATCGGGTTTGCTGGCAAGGGCTTTACGAAAGCAAGACACCGCATCGGCCAACGCCCCTTTTTGCCGCAATACATTGCCCAGATTGTTATGGCTTTCGCTCAGATTGGGATTGACGGCGAGTGCCCGACGATAACTGGATTCGGCTTTGTCCATCTGGTCCAATCCTTGAAAGACCAGTCCCAGATTGTTGTGGGCTTCGGCAAAATCGGGTCGGGCCGCAATCGCTTTGGATATCCAGTTCATGGCCTCTTCCGGGTACCCGGTCTGGTGTGCGATGACCCCCAGAAAATGCAGAGCGTCGGGCTGTCGGGGATTGGTTGCAAGGATTTCACGATAAAGTTTTTCAGCCTCGCCCCATCGTCCCGCAAGCAGATGGTTGAGAGCTTGATCGAGACGTGGCTGGACGTTCAAGGTAGAACGTTGTTCGTCACGCCCGGCGGCGTCATTGTGGGTTTTGTTTGCAGGGGTTGATTTTTTCTGCCGCCTTTTCATTGCTCTGCTCATGATTGTTTACCTTGTTTTCTTTTGTTTCCAGGCATCTTGGCTAAAAAATGAATCTTCGCACCATGGATTCCTACCCGGCAAGAGCCATTGACCCCGTGGGGCAGGAATCGGATGATCTGCGGATGATTTTTTTGTGTCATACAGAAATCTGCCCCTTTTCAACGTAACCATTCAGTCCCCCCCTTTTTTTTAAGGTTGAAATTATTGCGGGGGTCCGGGGGGGATCATCCCTCCCGGCGGAGGTTTGGAGGCAGCAGCCCACCAAGGTTTTTCTTTTGACTTTGATTTTGACTTTGATTTTACTGCCCCCCAAGGGGGGGTAGGGGCGCAGCCCCAAGATTTTGATTTTCTCACACCTGATTTTTTTATTTT
>JACSDG010000237.1 GCA_015660855.1 Magnetococcales bacterium | reverse complement strand
TGTCCCGCAATCCATTTCTGGAATGGCAGAGCCTTGGGTTTGTCGGAACGACCCAGGAAGAAGTAGAGTCCTTGCTCGGAGAGGGTCAGCAGGTCTTGTTTCCCGCCGGGGGTCAGATCGGATCTGACCCCTTTCCACTCTTCCGGGACATGCTTGATTGCAGGGGCACCGTTCCATGTTGCCCCCAACGCCTCCACTACATCCTTGGCGACAAACCAATGATCATCGCCAATGGTAATGATGCGAACTTGTTGAGATTCGAAATTGAACGGGATAAGGCTGTTTGCTGCGGACGTGATTGTGGCGTTGGTGCTGTTCATGCGCGTACTCCTGTCGATGCTGACGCCCAGTGCCTTGGCGCACTCGCGGTAGGAAAGACCTTTAACGGGTGGGGGGGTGACGTGGGGAAGCTGGTATTGGCCGGTCTTGCGGATCGACGGCAGGACTTCGGACGTGACCCACTTGCGGAAGCGATGGGCAGCGGTGCCGGGGACAATCGCATCATGGCAGCGCAGGATGATGATGTTGAGACCGGACTCGCTGACGACGACCATGTTTTGCTGGCCGCCAAGGGTTGGTATTTTTTCTAACCCCTTTTCGTCAGGATCGAGCTTTGCTGTGGCGTCCCCAGTATTGGTCTCGCCGATTGCTTTGCAAACCTCAGATGCGACGAACCAAGGCTCGCCATTGCGGGTGACAATGCGGATTTGTTGATGGTCGAACGTGAATTGGGAAATTGCGGACGTGACTGCGGCGTTGGTGCTGTTCATGCGCGTTCTCCATGCGATTGGGAAATTGCCGGAGTCACGCATGGTTCAAGATGCCGTAACTCCGGGGGTTGAACACCCCACGCATGGTTGGGCCAACTGGATTTAGGCTTGCGCCCTGGACATCCCAGTTGCCCCCGGAGTTTGGCGAATAGGCGTATAGCAAGTTTCATGCCACACGGAAAAATGGGCGCAAAAAAGCCGCCATGGCTTTCGGGGGCGGTTGTCCGCCATGCGTGATTGTGGAGGTGTTCAATCTCCGGCCCCAAGCATGCCCGTGATGGCGGGTTGGTGTCAAACGGAATTTTTCTCGAATCTGAATTTGGTTGTGGTATGCTGGTTTCGTCATCAATTTTGCTGGAGATCTGGACATGACCGCTATAACCTTCGATACGCATGCATACATCAAGGAATTGAAAGCTGTCGGGTTTACCGAAGAGCAAGCCGAGGTGCAGTCCAAAACCCTGTCCAGCATTTTTAAGACGAACCTGGATGAATTGGCCACGCGGCGGGATCTCAAGGAATTGGAATTGGCCACCAAGCGGGACATCAAGGAGCTTGAATTGACCACCAAGCGGGACATCAAGGAGCTTGAGGCCAAAATCGCCGAGGCCAAAGCCGAGACCATCAAATGGATGATTGGTCTTCTCCTGGCCCAGACTGGAGTGATCATCACTATTTTCAAGCTGTTTCCATCGCATTGAAATCGCGTTCGTTTCGCCCCTCCTTTTTTGCAAGAAGCCTCTGCGGCATTCACAAGCATGAATATTGATTGAACTTCCTTGGGGAAGTTGGCATAGATGGCGGGGACTGGTTGTTTGACAGTCTCCGCTTTTTGCGTTGATAGTTTCGGAATGTCCCGCAATCCATTTCTGGAATGGCAGAGCCTTGGGTTTGTCGGAACGACCCAGGAAGAAGTAGAGTCCTTGCTCGGAGAGGGTCAGCAGGTCTTGTGTACCGCCGGGGGTAACAACGGATGTGACCCCTTTCCATTCATCTGGGACGTGGACAATCCTTTCTGAACCGTTCCATGTCACACCAAGAGCCTCGGCGACATCCTTGGCGACAAACCAATACTCGTCATCGCGTCGGATGATGCGGACCTTCTGGCTTTCAAAATTGAAGGGGATAAGGCTGTTTGCTGCGGGCGTGATTGTGGCGTGCGGATTCGTGGCGTTTATGCGCGTACTCCTGTGGATGCAATTGACATTGCCGGAGTACGGACGGTTCTGAATCGTCCAAACTCCGGGGGTTCAGAACCCCACCACAGGTTGGGCCAACTGGATTTAGGCTTGCGCCCTGGACATCCCAGTTGCCCCCGGAGTTTGGCGAATAGGCATATAGCAAGTTTCACGCCATACGGAAATATGGGCGCAAAAAAGCCGCCATGGCTTTCGGGGGCGGTTGTCCGCCTGTGGTGATTGTGGAGGTTCTGAATCTCCGACCATGACGTTACGCCCGTTACGGATTTTCTGTCAAGTAATTTTTGGTTAATGAAGGACTCACCCGAAATCATGGACTTGACGTTGCTGGCTTGAGCTTTTTCCCATGTCTCTGAGCGACTAACGTTATTGTTATAAAGTTCTTGACAGTCTAACAGAAATGTTAGATGCTCGTGCTTATGAACTACAATGAATTCAAGAGAAGGCTGAAAGCCCTTGGTGCAGAGATTGAGTCTCATCGTGGAAAGGGGAGCCACATGAGAATCAGCTTGGGCGACCGTTTTACTTTTTCCCCGGATCACGGTCGGAAAGAGGTTGCCAAGGGGACGTTTCGCGCTATTTGCCGTCAATTGGGGATCGACCCCAACACCATATGAGGCAGGGTTATGACGACTGAATATTTTTCTTATCCCGCAGAGGTATGCCAAGATGAAGACGGAGTGTTCATTCTCGAATTTCCCGACTTTGGAACCGGGGTGACTGCTGGAGACACCATAGAGGAATGCTTGAATCACGCCGAAGACCTGTTGGAAACCATGGTCTTTTCGTATATTGAGAAGGGCTTGGCTTTGCCCAAAGCTTCTCCAGCCAAAGACAGGCCGTTGGTTCATTTGTCTCCCATGACATCCGCCAAAGCAGGACTTTACATGGCGGTCAATGAGTCTGGTATTTCCAAAGCCGAACTTGGTAGACGATTGCGCTGGCATCCCCCACAAGTGGTTCGGGTTATGGACCCCCGGCACAAAAGCACGATAGAGCAAATCGACAAAGCTCTGGCTGCCATAGGCAAACGCTTGGTGGTTTTTGTTCAGGATGCAGCTTGATGCGAAAAGTATTCTTCTTATGAATTATCTTATCGTTCTCTCATCGGGATCTTGGATGGATGCGGGATTCGGAAGCTGATACTGCCCGGTCTTGCGGATCGCGGGGAGGACTTCGGGCGTGACCCACCGTTCGGAACCTGTCAATGAAAATGATACACTGGGGTGAAAAAAATTAGTGTAGATCTCCAGCGACTGACCTACCTCGGACTGCGTTTTTTTAGGCATGGTG
>JACSDG010000181.1 GCA_015660855.1 Magnetococcales bacterium | reverse complement strand
CACCATGCCTAAAAAAACGCAGTCCAAGGTAGGTCAGTCGCTGGAGATCTACACTAATTTTTTTCACCCCAGTGTATCATTTTCATTGACAGGTTCCGAGGGAAATGTCCTGTCGGGCACAGGCAACTACCGGATTTAGGATGAACAATTGGTGTTGGATGGACTAAACTGAGGGCCGCAAGAAGCAATTATTTTATCCACATAAACAAAGGTTTGCAGGACTGGCGTCGGGCAGGGGAATGTGACAAAGTAGAATTAGGCTGGTTGCACTCTGACCTATTGCAAACACCAGTCGGTTAAAACGGAATGTCATCGTCGAATGAATCAACCACCTTTTTGGGCGGCAATGCGCCTTTTGGCAAAGGCAGATTCGTGACGATGAACAGGTTGAGAATGTCATTCCTGTCCATGAACATGATCTGCGAACGCTTCATTGCGTCCAGCTGGTTGCCAAGCCAGTTCCTCGCCTGATTCGTTATCTCGCCACCGGCGACGATGAATGCATGATCAACCAACACGCGACGATTTAACTCAGGATCGAATATCTCGTGCCCGAGCATCATGAGCACTTGATTGTGAATCTCGGCGATGTTGGCAGAACCACCCCTGCCGACACCCGCTGAGTCCAGCTTGCCTTTCTTTACCTGAATGCCGAAGTAGATGACATGGAGAGTCGGCAGGGTGTATTTCATCCACACGTCCTTGCCGTACTCTAACGCCCTGTCCTTGTGACCCGCTGCCGTGATGCGGTGAAAGCCAAGCTGACGGAATAAAGGCAGCAGCACTTCTTCGATCAGTTCATCCTCGGAACACGTATCGAGGTAGGCGATGAGCTGATCCCTACGTTCCAGCTCTGCGGGTGTCATCGGGCGATGTGGGTTTGCTATCTGCGCTACGGTGTTTGTGGCGATGTGGCGAAGCTGTCCAGAGCCATGCTCGTCGTAGAAAGCCTTCCAGCCCTCACGGACGAGCACGACGTTCAGTGTCGTAAGTGCCTTATTTCTGTCCGGGTCGCCCTGTTGCGCTTCGCTTTTGTCGAGCACAGCGCGGATGATTCGGATGAAAGCATCGGGCGGAACGGTGGGACCGGGATGTGGCTGTGCCAGTACCTCCTCCAACCGACTGGCAACCCACCCCCAACGGGTTGAACCGTCATGGACGTAATCAAGGTCGCAGTCCTCGAAAAATTTTGTCAGGTAGCTGCTTGATCGATACTGGAAATAGCGGATATCGTTAGACTCAGCGTTACCGCAGATGATGTCGGCAAGCTCGCGGAGGTTTTTGTTTTTCCATTTCATGGATCAGCGCGTCTGCCTTCCCTGCTTCGTATAGCGGTAGCGATGGGTCAGGGACCAACGGCTACAAGTTTGTAACATTTCAATTCTAAAGATAACTTTAAATATTCATTAAAAATTGGGGTAACAGTATGGGGTAACACTTTTCGCTGGAAACCCCGGTTCAAATCCCGTCATTGGATTCAAACCCACGGCCAAAGTATACCAAAGTCTCGGCCAATGTCATGACTTAAGTTGGATATAGAGCATCTGCTGTTGCAGTCTCACTAACTACTAGAATGTTTTGCAACCGTTTTGCCCCCTGAACAAGAGCTTGGTTTCTGACCTGTTTACTCCTGTCCGCCCAATCGCAAAAGTTTACCAGAATTGGCTGGATATCGATTCTCGCCCTCTCCAAAATTTCCTGAATGATGACGGGAGAAATTCCGTTATTTTCCATAGTGACAAGGACCTGGATCAACCAAGCATCGTCTCCACCCAACCGATATAGGGCTTCTGTGAGATTTCCGTCGCATCCTGCCCTGGATTCTGCCCCGGATTGGTTTGCTCGCAGAGCCAAGCGAGTAATAATAATGAGGATGATGACCCGATGCCATTCTACGGAGGGAAGAGGCCCATGGACCGTTTCGGAAAATAGAACATCAAACAAACATGCCAGTAGTTCATCTGCCTGCACGGGTTTGTTGATCTCGGAGGAAGCGAGCCAGTCACTTGCGGCCAGTCCTAGAGCAGCTACATACTGGCTCGGTTCGTCGTTTCGGCTTCCGGTTTCATTGAGGAACCGAAACCTCCGTCGCAGCCTTTGATTGCCTAAGGAAAACCACAAGCTTTGCCAAGCTTGGATGGGATGGTCGGCGTTGACTAGCAACAGGGCAGGCATCCAGTGTCGGTGGCTAGGCAGCGGCGCAGTTGGAAATGCATACAACCCTCCGTCCCATGCATACAGAAGTTGCTGAAGATGATTGAGGTAATCGTCATCTGGGACGCGCTTCAGATCATCGGCAAAGTGGACGTGGCAGGCGGCGATGAAGGCGTCCATCCGGGTGAGGGGAGCTCCTGAAAAATCCGGTGGTCGCTTTCCGGTTTCTCGCATCTCCTGCAATTCTGCTTCATCCACAGGTGAAGGCCCAACTCCGGAGAAATTAGCCAGGGTGATTCCCTTTCCTGCCATGGCCTTGGCGAGGCGATCGATCACCACCTGGGGGGGCGTTTCCTTCTTGACAAACCGGTCAGGATGGTGAAAGCGGTGGTCGTGGTAAACTAGGTAGGTGAGCCAATGGACCGCCAGAAATTCCCCATCCTCGCGCCCAAGTAGGGTTGCAGAGAGTTCATCGGCCTTCCCAGGCAAGCTGGTCCGCCATCCGAGTACATCTTTCTCATTTTTAATCTTTAATGCATGGGATTGAAACCATAACTCCAGCAAAGTGCCCGCGATCGTGGGACGGTTCAAGACCCATGCGGCCGTTCCGTGTGATTCTGCCAATTGGGGTGCCTGGGCCAGGAGGGAGAGCAACTGGTCCGATTGTTCATACCGAAGGGCATCTTCGAGCGCAGATTGGATAAGAGGGGGAAGGTGCAGACCGTCCAACAATTGAAGAGTTCTCCGGGCATCCTTCTCCAAGAAAGCCCGGACCATGCCCAAATCATGTCGATGAAACATCAATTCAAAATGGTGAAAATCGTTTAACCAGATGCCGATGGGATCGGATTTCTGGAACCATCTCGCGATCGCCTCCTTCAGAGACTCTCTCTGGTCCCGAGGAGCCAACTCATGAGGATTCTTCCCGCAATCCGAAACCAGTCGTTCCAGGGACGACCACAGGGGTGATTCGGCGTTCAGTTTTTTTTGCAGGTTTTCCAGAAACCCGGCTGCGGTCACACTTCCCCACCGGGCTACCGACCAGGTTCCTGCCAGCAACTTTTCGTTTTTGGGATCATCAATTACCACCTGGGCCAATGCGGATCCGAGAACCCATTGTGGACCAGGGGACTCATTCAATGCGGATTGGGCCACCAGTCCGTTGAAATCATTTGGTTCATACGGAATATTCTTCAGCGTCAGGGATGCGCCGATGGCCGAATCCTCCGGAAGCCTATGGAGCAGAAGATCCAATTCCCAGGGATAAGACGGATTGGAGGCACATGTCTCCACATGGTGGCGAAACCAGCGCATCACCTGGTTTATGAGAGCTATGAACCATTGCTCTTTCTCCGTCTCGCGGCCCTGGTTCAGGGCGGTCCTGAAGGCCTTACGGTCCTCTTCTTCATTGCCCACATTCATGACGACAACCTAATCTGATGGGAATATTTCGAAATGATGTAACAAATTTTCGAAAAAATGGAGGGCCCGACATTCATTCGCCCTCCAGCCACGACTGACGGCAGTAAGGCCGTTGTGGACGCCACCCACTGTTCCACCGAAATGCCACAACTCACCGTCGGTAACAGCAAACCGATCATGCAGGAAGGGATACTTTTTGGGGACCAGCTTTTGTATCAGGAGGATTTCCCCCAGTCGATTCATTTTGCTCTGCTTGATCCGGCTCTCAAGATTCGTGAATTGCTTCCTGATCATCTTGGAGTCATCTTTTTTACCTATGATCATCACCAAGTTGGTCAGGTATGGACAGGA
Organism: Magnetococcales bacterium; assembly: GCA_015660855.1. GTDB lineage: Bacteria > Pseudomonadota > Magnetococcia > Magnetococcales > UBA8363 > UBA8363. The sequence goes on along the minus strand of JACSDG010000181.1, from coordinate 2,138 downwards.
TATCAGCCAATCCCGCCAAACGCGCATTGCAGGTTCATCAAATTGAAGGTCCAAGACCAAGATGGTTTCAGCCATGAGAGCAGCTTCCCAGAATGCCTCGCATCCCATCCGCTCCTTGCCTTCTGTGTCATCATTTTCTTCATACCGCTTCTTGATCATATGTATTTCGGGGAATCCCGTTTCATCCATTTCCTTTCCATGCTCCGGACTGACCGACGGCCAGAGAAGGCACGGATGAACGGACACTGGTTTGTCGAGGTCAGGGGAAAGTACGCTTGACCAGGTGTTCCTGAGAAGTGGCTTTGTCTGGATTATCGAAGGAGAAGGCATCAGGATTCCGGTGGGCGGGTGGACACCCATTCCGACAGCGTTTTGACCCGGGACCCGTCCAGGATTTCACTCAGGTATCCGATGATCGGTCCAGGATAAGGTATCCGGATGATCATGCTGGCCCGCTCCCCGAGGGTGTGCAGAGAGTTCCCCGAAAACCAGACCTGCTCGTCCAGGACCAGGAACCGATCATGGATGGCCGGAGGATCCCCTGTCATGACCTTGATCTCGATCCTTTTGTTGAGAGCCTGGGATTGTTCGTGGAGCACCCGGCCGATTTCCCGGTTCCCGAGGATCAGGTCGGGTTTCATCAGGACTTCGGTACTTGTCAACAGGGTGACCGGAATGTCCTCCCACTGGGTCGCCAGGGCGAAGGCAAACAGTTCCCTGGTGGCAAAATAGGGATCAATGATCCAGACCCTATTCCGGGCCTGACCGATGAGATTCCGGACATGGTCTTGTGCCTCTTTCGGGTCTCCGTGAAACCAGACCTGGCCCAATTCTCTAGCGAGTTGCCTTTCGACGCGCTCCTTTTGTGCAAACTGGCGGCGATGATGAAAATCGCTCCTTTCCGGCGGTTCCCCGATGACCGTCTGACTGGTTGACTCCAGGACAGGGATGTCGAGTTCCTCCTCCTTTCTCTGCCCCTCGCCGGGTACGGTAATTTTTTTTCTTTTCCCGGATACGTGGATCTCCAGGCCGATGGAACGAATGAAGCCTGTGGATTCGTGCATCTCCAGAACGCCTCTCTGCGGACAAACCACATGAAGTCCTATTCTCGATCCGGTGGAGACGTGAGGAATAGATATAAAGGGGTTCTTAACATTGAACTGTTGTAGTTTGATTAAACCTGAATCACATTCCTCTTTAAAAATCAGCGACAGCTCCTCCAAGGTCTTTCCCTTGCGGGAAACGAAGTGGATATCACTGCCCTCCTGCTTATTTCCAGGTCTCCCGGGGTTCAGGGTGTGGTCCAAATGGCGGAAGAGCGGATTGGGCGCGACGAAATGCAGAGAACCCTGGTATTCGGGATGCTCGATGAAGTTGAAAAACAGACGATCATTCAGCCATAGAAGCGATGCAGCATCGGCGAAAACTTTCGCTACCTGGTTGAGTAATTCCCGAGGCCACAGATGATGAACCCGAACCGTTTCAGGATAACAGGGGAGATGCGAAGCAGTTACAAGATTGGGCCACGGGGGGTCATCCTTATGCCAGCGACTTGTAGTGAGACTTTTTTTTGCCTCCTCGTTTTGATTCCAGCCTTCCAGGGGAAGAAGTACGTTTTTCATACGTCCCAGTTCGTGCCATGCCAGTGCTTCAGTGAGGGATAGATTGAAACGTCGAATCGTCAGATCACATCGATCCCCGAACTTCCTGCGAAATTGGTTGGTATTGAGGCAAAGAGCCTGTTCCTGCCTGGGCAGACTGGAGACCATCAATTCTTCTGGCACCAATTCCATCAAGCCAAAGAGGAGATGACGCTCTTGATCATTCCGAAACCAAGCCAAATGGATTCTGGCCCCACCATAATCCTGCCTTATAGCATGCGGTTCTGCGTTCATCTCGTTGTCCCATGTGTCCGGCTCGGTTCCGACCCCAGGAGGGAAACTCAACAAGGGGGGCTATGATTTGTGTCAAGACCCGGTAGATTGTATACCGATTTCACAAACAAATCCGGTCTTATTTCCTGCCACTTCTTCAACGCTTGAACGGGCGAAACATTCCCCAAACTTCTTTGGGGAATGTGCTGGTTGTAGATCCGTTCATAGTTCTGGAGAGCAGATGCAAGCTGTCCAGATGAACTG
>JACSDG010000180.1 GCA_015660855.1 Magnetococcales bacterium | reverse complement strand
TTTGACTTTGATTTTGATTTTACTGCCCCCCAAGGGGGGTCTAGGGGCGCAGCCCCAGGGTTTTGATTTTGTTTTTTTGCCCGAAGGGCATCATGTTCTAATTGTCGCAGGGGTTTAGGGGGGGATCATTCCCCCTGGCGGAGGTTTGCGTTTCTAAGGTTTTTCTTATGACTTCGATTTTACCGCCCCCCAAGGCCGTTGCCCTGCTGGCGATGGCGCGGTGGATTCTATTCTCGTCATGGCGATCAAGAGAGGCGCGGGGTGATTGACATGACTGGAAAATGTCCTTTCTGCGGTCATCGAAACATGGCGGACAAACAGGTTGAATATCTTTACCGGAGCGGTGAACGATTTTTAATGGTGACGGGAGTTCCCTGCCTGGAATGCGAATTTTGCGGAGAACAATATTTTGAAGCCATCGTCTTGAAAAAAATCGAAAGGGATTTCGTCGCTATTCAGAATACCGGAAAAAAGCCTATGAAAACGATCATGGTTCCCGTTGATGCGTTTGCGGGTTTGTAAGGGCGATACAGGCAACGGGGCACCCCCTGGCGGTCGGCGTTGTTGTGTAGGCGGGCATGCTCCGGGTGATGCTGGTGGATGGAGGCGAGGTTGCCGCGCCTTTGTTGTGGTTTCCAAGATTGCGGTCTCCACGCGTAATCCGTAGTCGAAACCACCCAACACCAGCGATTCGCACGACCATCTGGATGCGAAACATTATGGAAAACCTTGTAAAATCTTTAGTTTTCATCCTGTTTATTTTGTTTTCCTTTTTTTCCCCGATTCTGGCCGCTTCTCTCGACCAGGATCCCGTTGTTCTCCCCCCTTCCCCCGACGCCGCCATGGCCAGTGCTTTGCAGAAAAGTCGAGAGGCCATGAACAAGGCACGCCTATTGGATCAACAAAGAAAGTCCCAATGGATCCAGGCCCAGGAGACGCTTCGCCAAACGCGCAAACTGGCGGAACAACACAAGCAACGTGGCGAGAATGCCTGGTCTGATGGAACCATGGGGCGTGAAGATATGGAACAAGCCCTCATCGAAGGGGAAGAGGCCGCAAAGAAGGCCGACGCATTGGAACAGCAAGCCAAACAACAACAAACCAGGCATCGGGCACAGATAAGAAAGATACTCCGAGAGGCGGATTTTGCCGCGAAGACCGCCCAGATTATCCATCAATCCTGGGTGGAAAGTTATGGTCAACAAGCACTCGAAGCGGCCAGGAATTTGCGTCAGCATCTGCAACACGCCACCGAGATTAGCCAGCTTCGCATCCTTGAAGTTCAAACGATGCTCGGGAAGCTCAAGGAAGGCCTCCAGGAGGCGGAGAAAGAACTTGAACACATACGGCAGACCCAGAAGGAAAGCCGTGAAACCGTTGCGAGGGCATTGCAAGCCGATCAGCAAAGTTTGCGTGAGGAGGTCAAACGGACAGATAATCATTGGTCCATGGCAACATCCCACGAAGACCTTGCCGATTCTCTTGATCACAAGGAGCAATTGGACCAGAGAGTCGCGTCCTTGTTGCAGCAAAAGTCGGCCATGGACGCCCAGTTCAAGACCCAACTTGACCGGCAATCGACCAAGATTGCACAGTTTAAAGGGGAGATCGGTTCACAAGAAGACCGGCTGAGGAAAATGCGGGAGCAATCGACCTCTCTTCTCCTGCAAGCCCGCGCCCAAAGTCAGCATGCCGATTCTCTGGCCCGCCTGGCCGATGCCTCCTGGCCTCTTGAAAATTCCACCCCGGAATGCTGTTTGCTTAACGATACCCAAAAACCCGAACCCCCATCCCAGCCACATTGATCTTTGTTGCTGCTGGTTGGGGTTGAACGGTTACATACCCATAGGCAAGAGGCGGACATCATGGAAGAACCACAGGCAACGCCAACCGTTTCGGTTCATGAAGTCACTCTTGAAAATTATGGAGACATTGCCAAACTGCTGCATAATTTCCGGGGTGTTGCGCACAACAGGGAGTACTGGTTTGAAAAATTTGCCCTGTGGTGGGATAAAAATCCCCTCTATGAGCATTCCATCCCTCGGGGTTGGTTGTTGCGAGCCGGTACTGAGATTGTGGGTTTCATAAGCTGTATTCCGATTCCCTACCAGTTGGCTGGAGAGGAAAGATTAACATACACGGCATCGACCTGGTACGTCATTCCGGAATACAGGAAAAACGGTCTGATTTTGTTTCTGTCCCTATTGAAGGAAGCGTCTGGTACCATCATCTGGAACACGACGCTCAACGATTCATCTCGTTCTGTCGTCGAACGGCTTTATTACCAACCGATTCCCTATCCGTTCACACAGCATTTTCAGGTTTTTACCGGCATAGGGGCTTGGCTTCACGATTTGTCTATTACCCGGAAATGGCCGCAGAGCCTACAATGGCGGCTGGAATCTTTTCACAAATGGCAGGTTGGCGGCAACCTTGCGCGGCCCCAAAAAACTTACGGTGATCCATTGCGCGTCGAGCGATTGGATCACGCCGGTGCAGTTTTTGATCGGCTTTGGCAGCGAACCCGGGCCGACTATCCGACGACCAGAATTCGCAACGCAGCCTCTGTTAATTGGTACTGTTTTGGTTTACCCTCCAGGGTTAAGGTGTTGTTTGGTTGTTTTCAGGGGGAAGACCTTACGGGTTTTGCCATTTTTTCTCGACGGATTGTGCGTGGATATCCGTACCTGGAATGTTTTGACCTTTGGATTGATCCTTCTATTACTCAGACAGGGGATGTTTTGTTTGATGCAGCTATGTATTGGGCAGCCAACAATGAATATCGGGGATTGGTTTCCTATGATTATCCCTGGATTCGCGACTGGTTGAACAATCGCCGTTGGAAGATCGTTACCCAAGGCCATCCCGGGGGGGTTATGAAGGGACCGGAAAATCTACTGCAAAGTATACGGAAGGGGGCCTGTTATTTCGTTTACGGCGAGGGTGATCTTGGGCTTTGAACCAGGGACAGGGTTTTCGTAGTGAAGTTTGGGGCAGTGCCCCAAGGTTTTGGTTTCTGCCCTAAGGGCATGATGTTCAACCGGGAGTTTGGCCCATGGGATCACAAATTTTAAATATCTTGGTCCATGAAATCCACACAATCATCGGAAAGGGGACTGTGGACATTGTCCCCGAGTCGGTCCTGATGGACATCCCCAACTGGGACAGTATAACCCACATGCAGGTCATCACCAGGACCGAAGAGGTTTTTAATATTCGGTTTTCCATCGAAGAATTGATGGCCATCGCCACGGTCGATGCCCTGGTGAAAGCAATTAAAAGCAAAACTTCAAGCAGTGCCTCCGATAGATGAACATCTTGCCCTTCGGAAATCTGGGGACAGGCTATCCTATTTCACAGAGGTTCCAGATGGTAGTAGGAAAATTGATATACTGTTTCCAGATTTGAGTGCAACTTAGGATTCTTTTCCCAGCTCCAGGCTGTAGGAGAGGGTATCCCCATAGGATTCATTGGAATGGTGGGTCATGATGTGGTAAATTTTTTGCGTCATCGTTAACCCTTCCATCCCGTTGTCGAGTAAGTCTTGATAGGTGTTTTTCTTGAAAAATACAAACTCATGGGGTTTGGACAAAATAATGTTTCCATTTGCGCCCCGATTTTCATTAGGGTGCCTGCGAATGGCAAGAGGGTTAAGTTTTAAGACGCATTTGCGTACGTGTAGACCATCGAATGGATAAATACACGCATCCATAAAATCAAAGACAGCTTCCATTGCCTCCGGTTCTGGGGAAACCATGGCCATGATTTCATCCTTCACGAAACGATAAAAAGCCATACGGACACCGGGATCAAACAAAAGCTTCACGGTGTATAATGGATTAAGCTTGACGGCATCGGTCATCGCCTTGTTAACTTCCTCTTTGGTGATCCTGTCGGGTACTGTAGGACGAAGCTCTAGGCTGGCTTGACGAATAAAATCTTCCACCAGGGTTCGCAATGGGGTATTGGCATGGCGATAACCCCTGACTAACCTTTCCACCAATTGCAAAAGTTCCCCGCTAGGCATAAATACTTCAACATTCTTAAAAAGTTTAATATCCAAGAAAAGATATTGAAAAAAGTGAAACAAGCGAATTTCTAAATGTTCCTCGCGGGTCATCGCGTCGGTTTGGGTAATGAGTTCTTCAAATTCCATGGCCGACAACGGTCCAAAAGTACCCAAACTGCCGTCGATCAGGCGAAATTCCCCCTTCAATCCAAACTTTTCCCGACTGGCCTTACTCCCCATCTCTGAGCCATTGAGTAGCATTGCCGGATAAAGATGAACACTATCGATATGCTCACGGCCTAACCGTTGAATACCATTAAAAAAGCTCTCCTTTGATTCCCCTGGAAGGGTATAGATGAGTTCGACTTTTGTTTCAACATCAAGTTCTTTGGCCAATTGACCCAAAGAAGTAAATGTATCCATTTTAATATTGGACCGCTTAATATTTGCCAAAACCTGATCGTTCATGGATTGCCGGGAAATCGTAAGATTGCTGCGTACCAAGCGTTTTAAAATATTGCCAATGCGCAATATCCTGTTTGAGCTGTTTTTGGCGAAGTACATGAAAAGCTTTTCAGGAAAGCCATAACGGTTGTGAAGTTCCACCAGCAGATGGGCAATGGCCTCATCGCGTTCAAACAGACCAAAATTGGCGTCCCCGATATAAAATCGGCTATGTTGTCCCACATTGTTACGGGCGATATAATGGAATTCATCGGTGATCCGCTTTAAATCGAACATTTTAGATTTGGATTTTCCCATTGCCCCCCAATTGCAAAATGTGCAGGAGTAAGGACAACCGCGATTGGTTTCAACAATGGGACAGAAATCAGGGTCCCGCAAAAAATCATCCATCAACCCGGTTAAATAGGGCGATGGGACATCATTGACATCGACGAGGCAACCGCGTTGAATATCCAGGGTGGCTGGATCCAAACTGTTCCATACTGTAGCGGTCGGGGCAAGGCTGTTATGAACATAGCCATGCGTGGGATGGATAAAGGCCGTTCCAGCAGGGTTGGCCTGTTTCATAGCCCAGGCGTCAAAGCTGTGGGCCAAACCGCAGCGGACCACATTGAGAAATTTAGTTTCTCCCTCCCCCTCAATGAAAAAATCAATCTGCCCATATTTTCGGGCAAAACTGTCCATCCATTCCGATTCGGAAAAATTAAAATTTGGACCACCCATGAGGGTTACACAGGAAGCATGCTTTCTTTTGATATGGAGTGCCGCTTCCATTTGCAGGTTATGGTTCCAGATATAGTTGGAAAAAGCAGCCAACACCGGTTTTTCCTGGTCCACGAGTTTAAGAAATTGGTGCGGATCCTTGATGAGATGGACCTTAAAATGATCAGGGACCATTTTACACAGGTAGGACGCCATATAGGCGACGCTCAAGGGAAAGGGAATAACGCTGGTTTTTCCAGGCCGATAATAATTAAGATCTACAAAAAATATTTTATAATTCATTGTTTGGCACCGTAAAACTTGAAAAAGTTTTTATAAGTAATAATTGGATTCCAATAGAGCCCTGGATTGGGTCATGACCTTCACCTTGTTTGAATTTTATTTTCAGCTTTCAGCAACCGCAGCAGGAGTTGCCGCTCCTTTTCGGATCGCTCATAGGACTTGATGCTCATCCGTACAGCAGCGGCTTGTTCCCTCTGGGTGATGACGATGGGGTCGCGGGAGTACTCCAACCGCTTGAGGGTGGCTGCAGCATCCTGGCGCAGGTCGGACACGGGAATCATTTCGGGAAGGACTGTCATAGCAACCCAATATTGTACGTTTTCCTGCCTTTCAGAGTAACTGTGAACTTTCCCCATGGCAAGCCGAACCTGTCTGAGAATGCAGATCTGTCAATCCCATGACAACTCACCGGGCCGAAGGTCGGAAAGAAGGATTTCCTTCCCCGGAACAGTTGGGGAACATTCGATCCATGTTGGCCACCCATTGGTCAGGCTGGCATCGTGATCATTGCGCTGTTCTACAGTGCGGATCTTTCCATGTCCGCGTTTCTGTTGGCGGGGTTAGGCGTTATTGTTCTGGTGGCTCTTAA
>JACSDG010000025.1 GCA_015660855.1 Magnetococcales bacterium | reverse complement strand
TCAAAGTCAAAAGAAAAACCTTGGAGGCTCCGCCTCCAAACCTCCGCCGGGGGGAGAACCTCCCCCCGGACCCCCGCAATACTTTTAAAGAAAAAAAAGGCGGGGGGATTGAATGGTTCCCACGCTACAGGTGTGGATGGCGGGAAATGAAATTTGGTGATTTTGAAATTATTGTCGTCGGTGGTGGTCATGCAGGTATCGAGGCGGCCCATGCGGCGGCGCGTCTTGGGGCAAAAACTTTGTTGATCACCCAAAATATCGATACCATCGGTGCCCTTTCCTGCAATCCCGCTGTTGGGGGGATCGGCAAAGGTCATATGGTACGGGAAATCGATGCCATGGGGGGGATCATGGCGACCATTGCCGATCGTGCCGGCATTCATTTTCGTCTGCTCAACCGCAGAAAAGGTCCCGCAGTCCGGGGACCTCGGGCCCAGGTGGATAAACTCCACTATCGTCGTTTGGCGCAATCGTTTTTGGGTCAATTGCACGATCTGACCATCTTCCAGGGTGAAGTGGCGCAAATAACCTTGGGTCGGGGAGGGGAGGTGGCGGGGGTGGTTTTAACCCAGGGGTTGGAATTTGGTGCGCGCGCCGTGATATTGACCACAGGGACGTTTTTGGCAGGCAAGGCGCATATCGGTCGCCACCAGTTTGAAATGGGTCGATTGGGGGATCAACCCAGTAACCCCCTGAGCGTTTTTTTACACTCCTTGGGCCTGGATATGATGCGCTTGAAAACAGGCACTCCCCCCCGGTTGCATGTCGGTTCCATTGATTTCAGTCGCACCGAACCCCAGGAGGGAGATCGGCAACCGGAACCTTTTTCTTTCATGACCGATGCCATTCCCTTACGGCAAACCCTTTGCCATTTGACCCGGACAACCAAGCGCACCGGAGAAATTATTCGGGAAAACATGGATCAGGCCCCACTTTTTAATGGTCAGATTCAAGGCATTGGCCCCCGATATTGTCCCTCCATCGAAGATAAAATCAACAAATTTCCAGAGCGGCACGAGCATACCATTTTTTTGGAACCGGAAGGGTTGGATTCCTTTGAAATCTATCCCAATGGCATTTCAACCAGTCTCCCCCTGGAAGTTCAGCGTGCGGTGGTACACTCCATCCCAGGCTTGGAACAGGCCTTTTTTACCCGTCCCGGTTACGCTATTGAATACGACGCTTTGAATCCGCAAAGTTTGCGTCCTTCCCTGGAGGTCAAGAAGGTTGGCGGATTGTTTACCGCCGGGCAGATTAATGGCACCACCGGCTATGAAGAAGCGGCAGGCCAGGGGTTGATGGCCGGCATTAATGCCTGGGCGCAGATTCGCGGCAACGAACCGGTGGTGCTGGATCGCAAAACTTCCTATATCGGCGTTATGATCGACGATTTGGTGACCCGTGGCGTCGATGAACCTTACCGCATGTTTACCTCTCGTGCCGAAGCGCGCATTCTTTTGCGGCCCGACAATGCCGATGAACGGTTGACCCCTTTGGGGCGACGTTTGGGGTTGGTGGATGATGGACGCTGGCAAAGGTTCAACGCCAAACGCCAGGCGATAGAGACGGCCTGGGAACGGTTGAAAACCCTGTCGCCACGTCCGGCGGGAAGTGGCGGTCGCAAAACGGGTTTGCAATGGTTGGCGGTTACCGATGCGGACAAAGATGCGGTGTTGCTGGAGTTTGGTCTGGAAACGCTGACTGCGGACGTGCGCGCTTTTATCGTCAATGATTGTCATTATGGTGGTTATTGGGACCAAGTGAAGCATGGTTTGCACCAGGACAAACGTTTGGATGCTATACGAATTCCCAGAGAAATGGATTGGTGGCAGGTGGCTGGTTTGTCTACGGAAGTCCGCGAAAAACTTAAAAAAATACAACCGGAAACTTTGGGACAGGCCGAAAGGATACCCGGAATCACTAGTGCTGCCATCTCCAATCTGCTGATTCATTTTCGTTTGTTGCAACAAAAATCTTTGTGACCCAATGCATGGTGGGGAAGGGAGAACTTTTGTGGCGGAAAAATTTCCCTTGAGCCGGTTTGATCCGGGGATTCGGGAACAATTGAATGTTTATGCCGAAGAATTGTTGAAATGGTCTAAAACGTATAATCTGATCGGCCCGTGTACGCGGGAGGAACTTTTTGACCGCCATTTTTTGGATGGGGTGTTGTTGCTGGATCATTGGATCACCAGAGGAAAGCTGGCTGACGTGGGTTCGGGTGCGGGATTGCCGGGGATGGTTTTGGCGTTGCTGGCGGACGGTGTGGATGAAATCTGTCTGATTGAATCAAGAAAAAAAAAAGTTCGATTTCTCAACCATGTTGTGCAATTGCTTGGGCTTGAAAAGGTTAAAGTGTTTCATGGTACCGCAAAGCATGCCGGGGAGAAGTGGGGGGGGCGGTTTGATACCGTTGTCAGCCGTGGTATTGGTGATCTGCTTTATGGGGGTCGTGAAGCCTTGTCGCTCCTGCCTCCTGGAGGAACCTATCTGACATTCAAGGGTTTTAACCATCAACAGGAAATCCAAAATTTTTCCCAGGATAAAATTTCCAGTTTTTTTGAGGTTCCAAGAATTGTCTATGCGGAGACTGCGACGGGAAACCGGATTGTGGCACTGACAAAAAAATAAAGGGAGAAAGGGATTGGCCAGAATTCTTGCCGTGATCAACCGCAAAGGGGGTGTGGGCAAGACGACATGTGCGGTCAACATGGCGGTTTGCTTGGCGGCTGCGGGGAAAAAAGTGCTCCTGATGGACATGGATCCCCAGGGCAACGCGACGACGACATTGGGTGTCCGCAAAGATCGGGGGTTGGGAACGGTTTACCACTTGTTGTTGGGATCCAAAAATTTTGCCGCAGTGGTGATGGAAATTTATCCACCCTTGTTTCATTTTATCATGGCCGACGCCGATTTGGTGGGGGCGGAAATTGAACTGGTCGGTTATGAAAATCGCGAACGCCATTTGCAAAAGGCCATCGATCCCCACAGATCCCATTATGATTTTATCATCCTGGATTGCCCACCATCGTTGGGTTTGCTCACGGTCAATGCCTTGGTGGCGTGCGATGGGGTGGTGGTACCGCTGCAATGCGAATTTTTCTCCATTGAAGGTTTTGTCCAAACCCGCGACACCATCTTGAGAATCAACCGTAATTTTGCCAAGGCCATTACCGTGGACGGCATCATATTCAACATGTTCGACGGTTCTGAAGCGAAACAAAATTTTATTCAAGAATTCAAAGACCGGCTGGATCAACCAGCTTCCACCTGGATTGTCCATTATGACAGCCAGGTCAACATTGCACCGAGTCACCTAAAGCCCGGGGTGTGTTTTAACCCGTGGGGGGAGGCTGCGAAACAATTTCAGGAAATCGCCCTCGACTTGATCCGGGCGAACAGGGGAATACAATGACTGCACCATCAAGCCGATTGGGTCGGGGTTTGGGATCTCTTTTGGGTGAGGAGGGGATGAGCGACAGAATACGGGAAGTCTCCACCCTTTCCATCGACCGGATCAACCCCAACAAAGATCAACCCCGGCGCGTTTTTGACCAGGAAAAATTGACGGAACTGGCCAATTCCCTGAAGGAAAAAGGGATGTTGCAACCGGTCCTGGTGCGAAAACTGGAGGATGGTTCCTATCAGATTATCGCGGGCGAACGCCGTTGGCGTGCGGCACAGATTGCAGGGATGCAGGAAATTCCCGTGATCGAAAAAAAATTAAACGATGCCGAAACCTTGGAAATTTCCTTGTTGGAAAACATTCAGCGCGAGGATCTCAATCCGGTGGAACAGGCGCGGGCTTTTGAACGTTTGGTGACCGAATACCATTACTCCCACAAACAGGTCGGCGATTCGGTGGGGAAAAGTCGCATGGCGGTGAGCAACACCATCCGCATTTTAAAACTTCCCCCCGCCATTCTCCAGCATCTGGAACTGGGTCGCATCAGCACCGGTCATGCCCGTGCCCTGCTGGCTCGGATCGATGATGAAAATTTTCTCGAAGAAATCGTGGAAAAAATTGTACGGGAAAATCTTTCGGTGCGCGAAATTGAAAAAATGGTGAGCAAACCCGAGCCTTCATTGCCGAATCCTCCCGATCCACTACCACCGCCGACACCATGGATTGAAGAGACAACAACGCAAATACCGACGGAAACGTTGGAAACCTTGGATGAAACACCAACGATACTACCAGATCCTCCATCCTCGTCAGCATCCGTTCGGGTTCAACCGGACCCAACCCTTGCGGCAGCGGAAACCCGTATCAGCCAACGTTTTGGCGTTGCGGTGGCCATTCAACGTATCGGAGGTAAAAGACGCATCGTTTTTGAATGCGAAAATGAGGATACCCTGCAACGCCTTGTTGATTTTTTTCAACAAGACAACCTTTCCGGATAATTTGCCATGGATGAGCAGGATACCAGACTGGAGAGGCTCTACTCCGTCAGCGTGGAAAAGACCATTCTTGGCTCCCTTTTGCTGGATAATTCCAACTTTGACACCATCACCGAGGAATTGACTCCCGACGATTTTTTTGTCCCCCTCAATCAGCAACTCTATAAAGAAATATTTCAAGCCATAGAAAAAGAAAGTTTTGTCGATACTGTAACCCTGGTATCTAAAATGGGGCGGACCGGCGAGGCGGAAAAAGAATTGCAACTCTACGTCCTCGGTCTCCTCGACTCGGCTCCCTCGTCTTACAACATCAGATCCTATATAAAGATTCTTAAAGAAAAAAGAATTTTGCGTTTTTTGACCGATGAGTTGAAAGACATCAACGAAAAAATATTTACCGAAAAAGTGGAAATCGATCCCTTCCTCGACGAAATCGAAGCACGCATCCTCAGAGTTGGCGATCAATTCAAATCTCGTCAATCCAGTTATGCCACCATGAAGACCATTCTGATGCCTTTCATGGCCAAAGTGGATAAACTGATGTCGGAGAAAAAGGGGGTTACGGGGGTTCCCACCGGGTTTGTCCGTTTGGATAAAATGTTGACAGGTATGCAGCCCTCCGATTTGCTCATCCTTGCCGCACGTCCTTCCATGGGTAAAACCGCTCTGGCCATCAACATTGCCGTCAACGCCGCCATGAATAGCGATTGTCCCGTGGGTATTTTTTCCCTGGAAATGTCGCGTGATCAGATTGTTGCCAGGATGCTTTCCTCCCTGGGTCGTATCGACGCCCAAAATTTGCGTTTGGGGCAATTCAAGGATGATGAATATCAAAAATTGATCCATACCGCCGATCGTCTTTCCAAAGCGGGTATTTATATCGATGATACCCCCGCCATTTCCATCCATACTTTGTTGGCCCGTGCGCGGCGTTTGAAAAAAGAGCGTGATATTCAATTGATTGTCGTCGATTATTTGCAATTGATGAAGGGGGAGGCGGGGATGGAAAACCGGGTCCAGGAAATTACCAATATTTCCCAGGGACTTAAAAGAATTGCCAAAGAGATCAATATTCCCGTTTTGGCTTTATCCCAGCTGTCACGCAAGGTTGAGGAGCGTCCCGACAAGCGGCCCATTCTTTCCGATCTGCGCGAATCGGGTTCCATCGAACAGGATGCCGATGTGGTCATGTTTATCCATCGCGAAGAATACTATAAAAAGGATGATGTCAATCTCCAGGGGATCGGGGAGGTGATCATTGCCAAGCACAGAAACGGTCCTACTGGGAGTGTCAAATTGCAATTCACCCATAAATTTACCCGTTTTGACAATCTGGAAGACAGAGAATTCAACCTATGAAAAATTTTCGGCAAACCTGTCTGCGGGTCGATCTGGACGCGATTGTTCATAACTATCATACGATTCAAAAAAAGGCGGGAGAAAACGTTCGTGTGGCCCCGGTATTAAAGGCCGATGCCTATGGTCTGGGGGTCAGGGAGATTATCAAGGTTCTTCCGGGACTGGAAAGTGTGTGTGTCGCCAGTGTTGAGGAAGGTGTGGAACTGCGGCGTTTAAATTCAAAGATTGAAATTATTATTTTGTCAGGTTTGTGCCAGCCGGCTTTGAAAACGGTGCAAAAATATCGATTGACCCCCGTTGTTTTTGAACCGACGATCATTCCCACACTGTTAAAAATACAAGGCATTTTGAATATCTATCTTAAAATTGATACCGGTATGAATCGCATCGGGATCAACAGTCAACGCAAAAAAATTATTCAGCGATTGCGTGGGGCGGAAAACATTCGCATCAAGGGTATTTTCAGTCATTTCAGTTCTGCCAATGATGGCGATAACCAAGAAATGGCGCAGCAGTTGCAGCGGATTAAACGTTTGGTTGGTTGTCAGGAGATATCCATTGCCAACAGTGCGGCGACGTTGGTGTTTCCCGAGAGCCATTGTGCCATGGTTCGTCCGGGGTTGGCTTTGTTTGGGGTGACGCCACTGCTTGAGCGGGATGAGGATTTGTTTCCTGCTGTTCGTTTGACCAGTCGTGTCATACAGGTAAAAAAAATTAAAGAGGGGGAATCGGTAGGGTATTCACGCACTTTTCGCAGCGATGGTAAAATGCGCATTGCGGTTGTTGCCATTGGTTATGCGGATGGATTGAGTACCAGGATGTCCAATCGCGGATTTTTTTTGATCAAAGGGCAACGCGCCCCTGTTGTAGGTCGGGTCAGCATGGACATGACTACGGTGGATGTGACTTCGATCCCGGATGTGGCGGTAGGGGATCGTGTGGTCATTATTGGCCGCAGTGGTGGGGAAGAGATTTTTGCGGAGGATGTGGCGTGTTGGAGTGAAAAAAGCAACTATGAAATATTGTGTAATCTTGGTACGAGGGTTAAACGGAAATATAAAAAAGATCGGCCATGAACAAGGTTGAGCAAAAATTTTCGTGGGGGTTAAGGGGGGGATCATCCCCCCTGGCGGGGTTTGGGGCAGTGCCCCAAGGTTCTTTTTTTGATAATTTGGACAAAAAGCTTCATCGCTTGTGGGGGTTTGGGGGCGAGAGCACCCAAGGTTTTGGTTTTGACTTTGTGCCCGCAGGGCGTCATGTTCTTTTTGGAGGCAAACTTTTGAACCTTTCAAAAGAAATGCGGCAACGTATTCGGCGTGGATTATTGCAGGCACTGCCGACGGTGATGGGGATCGCTGTGCTGGCACTCTTGCTATCCGGTGTGGTCTATTTTTTCAGATTATGGAAAACCCTGACGCACATATGACCCTACATTGGGTTGCGACAATCATAAAAAATGTGTTCGATACCAAAAGAACGGGCCAAATGTTTACCCAGGGCGCGGATTCCCAAAGTTTCGGTGCAGTGGTGCCCGGCGGCGATGCAATGGATTTTTTCTTCCTGGGCAAAATAATACAACGGTTCGTTGGCTTCTCCCGTTAAAAACAAATCGGCCCCCTTTTCCTTGGCTTCGCGAATCAATTCCGGAGCACCGCCGCTGCATACGGCCACTCGACGTATTTTTTTGGGACCAAAGGGGAGAACCACCAGGGAATGGGCGCGGAGCGTTTTCATGGTCCGTTTGGCAAACCGTTCAATGGACATGGCCTCGTCCAGTTGGCCCATGAATGAAATGGTCTGCTGATGATACTGGCCAAATGGTTTTTTCTTGCCTATGCCCAAACGTTGCAAAAGCTGGGTATTGTTACCGAATTTTGGGTGGGCATCCAACGGCAGGTGAAAAGCCATGAGGGTCAGATTGGCAGACGTGAGTATCTGGAGGCGTTTTTTCAGTTGACCCTGAATGATCCGGGAATCCTTGTCCCAAAACAATCCATGATGGACCAATACCAAATCGGCTTTTTGGTCCACCGCCGCTTGAAACAATTCCACACAAGCCGATACCCCCGTCACGATACGCTGGATTTTTCTCGATCCCCGTACCTGTACTCCATTGGGGCAACAGTCGGAAAATCGGTCCACCTGAAGTATCTGCGCACAATGGTTTTCAATTTTTTCCAGTTTGGCCACAACCAAATCTCCCAACCCAAGTTTAACATAGGTGTCAAGACCCGGTATCATCGCCCCTGGTTACGTGCCTGACGAAGAAGGGAAACGACTTTTGGTCGTGCCCCGGCGGCACGCTCGACATTAAGCCCATGGCGAAAGATTTCCGGGAAGTGGTACTTCTGCTCGCCTGGATCCAAAAAGATGATACCATTCTCCTCAAGAAGTTCAACCTGTTCTCTTTTTAGACCAAGAGATCCGAGATCATCATACGTACATGGGGAAAGCAATGCACCTTGAGATTTCGCGGAAGTGCGGTCCTTTATCTTGTCGAACACCTCCTTGAGAGGAGCATTCTCTTCGCCGATTTCTTCGACCTTTTTCTGGCTGCACTGTTGAATGGCTGCTCGCATAGCTGCCGGAGCAAGGAGGCGATCAGTTGACTTGGTATTGCGCACAGACTCCTTGGCAGCCAAGCTCAGGAAACGAACAACATCCCGTCCCTGAATCCGTCCCCGCAGATCGGACAGGACGGAAAGAACCCAATTATTGGAAACGGCCTCATTGCTTTCATCTCCACCAAGTTTGTATCCCCAGAGAGGTTTCAAACATGTTGAGCGGTCCGCCTCCGACAGTTTGGCAAATTTCTGATCCCAAAGGTTTTTGGTTGCTGTCGATTTGTCACTCACCCAGGCAGCCAACTCCAGGGCCTCTTGCCATGTCCAACGCAGGGCGTAGCTTTTGAACTTATCGGTAAATTGCGTTCGATTTTGTGGAATGGCGTGCAATACCATGTCTTGTCTGACGAAGATGATCAGGCCAAGGGGCATGCCGGGCAGGGTGCGCAGCCAGTTTGGCAGTTCCTGGAGCAATGCGCGCAGAGCCGTTTGCTGCCTGGAATCCTTTGCAAACTGTGGAAAAGCTTCTTCGAGGCCATCGAAAACGGCTATGATTTGCCGAGTGCCACCCTGCAAGTGCTTGATGAGAGATTCATAGGGTTGGCAAGAATCCTCGGGATCAATAAGAGACTTGGCAATGGCGTTGGCCCAGAAATCTCTCCATTCATAAAGGTCATCGCTGGTAAACCCGGACAATTCTCGATACAGTTCCAGTTTCAGGTGTTTCTGAAAGTTTGCGTGTTTTCGGCACGATTCTTGAGTGGACTGCATCTCCTGCTGGTCGGCGTTCTTACTCCAAAGAACCGGAAGAATGAACGCGGAAATTTCGCAACGATCGTCGCTGATTTTCTTGACAAACGCATTCCAGCGTCCACTTCGGGCAATGTTAAGATAGGAATAAGTCTTGCCTGCTCCCTTGGCACCAATGGAAACGACAATGGGAAGCTTTGAGGTGTGATCATTGGCCAAATTTGTGAGGGGAAGAATCGGGAGAAAGTCCATATCCTTGGTGGCCCCTTCGGATGTCCCTTCGGCTGTTACCAGTTTATCGGCAAAAGCACAAAGACGCTGCCGTCTTTCATCCAATGTTTCGTCGGTGCTGGTGGCTACCGACGAAACAGGTTCCGATTTTATGGGCAACCAAAGCTGAAGGGATTCCCAAAGCTTATTAGGAATAAGAGAGTCACGAATGGTCTCCATGGCGTCTTCCCATTCATCAGAAAGCGCGGCCAAGGGTTCGTTGTACGACAGGTAAGCCTTGGCGATGCCTTCCTCAGCACTGGTCAGAATCAGCGGTTGTTCGGTTGTGGTCGTGGTGCCGTCATCCTTTGTCAATTCGGACTGTTGCGGAAATGCCTGCTCCAGGGTCTTGTTGATGCTTTCCAGAATGGCGTTGAATCGTTCATCTCCCCCGGATTCGCCTTTCTTTGGCATCATGGTGCCTGGCAGTTGATTGAGGATCAGGGCAGGGAGATTGCCGACAGGCCATTGATTGTTTTTTAATACTTTGCCGATTTCCTGAATCAAAAACTGGGTGCCGCGAATGGACTGTCCCGAGGCGTTGGCCACCAAAATGCGCTTGATTCTGGGATCAAGGATTATGGGGGACGACAAGTCCGACAGTCCCGCCCGCAAATCGACGATCACCACGTCCACTCCGAGTTCCTTACCGAGACGGGAAAGAATGTCGCTCAGGAAGAAGGGGGGATGGACTGTGCTGGCCACCAGATGCTCCGGGCGGATTTCAAGAGAGACGCTGTCTTGCAGGTGTCTGAAACAGGGGAGGATGTAAACGTCCCCCAACCGCTGTCCGGCAATTCCTTTTTTGGCACTGGCCAGGGCGTTGTCGCCTTTGGGATCCGGGTCGGCGTGGATCATGGTCAGAAGGTCGGCCATGGCGAAATCGGGGTCGGGCATTCTCTTCTCGAAAAGAAAACTGATGCCGGGAGCCTCGAAATCGGCATCCACCAGCAGAACTTTCTTGTGATGCGCGGTATAGGCCAGGGTGGTGGCCAAGGCGCACAGGGTGCGACCCACCCCCCCTTTGAAGGAATGGAAAGCCAGAATCGGCGGATGGTCCGGCAGCAAATCCGCAGGGGGTGGTTCTTGCTCGCGCGAGAAACGAGCGGTTCTTAATGGCGTGAAGCGGGGATGAAAAGGAACTTTCCGCCACTCTCCGACTTCATCGGCATCAAGTTCCTCAACCTCCACGGGGAGACGGTTCAGGCTTTCCCCCTGAGCCTCCAGGAGAATAGCGTTGCCATCGTCGGCATGGTGGATCCATCGCGGTCCGAAGAGTCGGGACAGCCAGCCCCAGACATCTTTCAATTCCGTATTGGGTGCGACACCCACCAGCAGGCGGTCCCAAAAGGTTTGGGCAAAGACAACCCCTTTCGGGGGAGAGAGGCGATCGCTCTCGGCATCGGTGCCATGAGATACCATCCAGAGCCTTCGGGCCACGTCTACCCAGTTCAAAAGCAGTTCGGCGGTGCTCATGGCTGTATCCTTTTTAATGCAATGTATTGATTGACCTTCTGCAGCCAAGCGATGACCTTTTTCTCGTCATCCCGGTCGATGGGTAAACCGTATCGCCACACCGAATGGACATCTCCAATTTTTATATGCGGTACTTTTTCCGATCCCCATTTAAGGTGCAGGGGAGAAGGAGGAGCTGCTTTTTCAACCTCTGCTTTGGAAGGTTCCGTTCCCATGAAAATCTTCGCGAGGTCATGGCTGCGGAGCAGGTTGCCGCGATCTGTCGGACAGGTGGTCCAAAGGTGTTTTTTGAGAAGAAGAGACTTTAGCCCACATTCCACGGCGTAGAAAAGAAGGAGGTTGGCGGACGCTGGAGACAGTCCCTGCAACTTGACCGCCTTCCTATGCGTTTTCCATGACTGGTCCAGCTTATAATTACGGCAGTTTGACACATGGATCATGGGGTGGCGTCCATAATAAAGTGGATGACGTTCCAGGCCGGACGGGTTTTTATGTCTCCTTCTGGAATATGCTGGCTATCATATGGAAAAATGGCTTGACTCGTCTGTCCAGTCCAGTGTTAAACATGAGCTAACGTCGGGGAAAACGTCCCCGCGAATGAAATCCCCCGATTCCAGCATGCGTTCCAACCCGTAACCCTTTAAGTTCCATGACATCTTCAGGAAGCTCCCCGAGAAAGCGGGAGGGCTGTGTCGATTCATGACGATCATAGGTGAAACGACGCTTGGCATGGGATAGATAAAGCCTTTCCTTTGCTCGGGTCATCCCAACATAAGTCAATCGCCGTTCTTCTTCCAACCCCGTGGGATCATCTTTCAGGGCCAGTTTGTGGGGCAACAATCCCTCTTCCATGCCGACCAGAAATACCAGGGGAAATTCCAATCCCTTGGCGGCGTGCAGGGTGGAAAGGACGACATGATCGGTCAACACTTTGGATTCGTGCGTCAAATCGGCATCCAGCGAGACCCGTTCCAAAAATCCGGTAACATCGGTCTCCTGCCGGAGAAAAGCGATCAATTCCGTAAGGTTTTCATTTTTTTCATCACCACGGTCACCCGCGTTTAAAAAAACTCGATAACCGCTCTCATCCAGGAGGTGCTCCATGACTTCACCAGGCAATAATCCGGCGTCAAGTTCCGCAGCTGCCTTTTCAATCAGTACCACAAAATCTGCCAACGGTGCCAGGGTGGCTTTGCCCAACCTGTTTTCGGCAATGACCGTTTTGGCCCCGACAAACAAACTATCCCCGGTCTCCCGGGCGCAAGATTCAATGGTGGCCAGGGCCTTGTCTCCCAGTTTGCGCTTGGGGGTGTTGATGATGCGCTCAAAGGCCAAATTATCCAACTGGGAATGCGCCAGGCGCAAATAGGCGACAGCATCCTTGATTTCCGCGCGTTCCACAAACCGAAGTCCCCCCACCACCTGATAAGGGATCCGCTGCCGGTTCAAAGCTTCTTCGAGGATACGCGTTTGATGCGACGCCCGGACCAAAATCGCCGCCTGACTGAAAGATCCTCCGGAGCCAAGGTTGCGTACAATTTCCGTCGCCACAAACCGGGCTTCGTCTTCGCCATCCTCGGCGACATAACGGATCAGCTTTGGACCGGAGGGACCGTCGGTCCAAAGGGTCTTTCCCATGCGGCCATGATTGTGGTCGATCAGTTGGCTGGCCGCTTTGAGAATATTGCCGGTAGAGCGATAATTTTGTTCCAGGCGAACAATTTTGGTATTTGGAAAATCTTTTTCAAAATTAAGGATATTTTCCAAACGGGCACCACGCCAACTGTAGATGGATTGATCATCATCGCCAACGACGCATAAATTACCATGATGACTGGCCAGGGCACGCATCCAATCATACTGCACCTTGTTGGTGTCCTGATATTCATCCACCAAAATATGACGAAAACTCATGCGATAGCGATCAAGGATTTCGGGATATTGCCGCCAAAGTCGCAGGCAATGAACCAGAAGGTCGCCAAAATCCATGCAGTTGGTCTTCAGGAGCACCCCCTGATACATGGAAAAAATTTGAGAAATACGTGTCACATCCTGGGAAAAGCGAACATGTTCTTCGGTAATGTCTTCGGGTCCAAGCCCGCCATCTTTCCAACGGGAAAAGGTGGTGGCCAACCGCTTGGGAGTCCAGTAAACGTTATTGAATTCGATTTCTTCGGCAATTTTGCGTATGGTCCGTTCTTGATCGGAGGCGTCGAGGATCATAAAATCGGGATTGAAGCCAATTTTTTCCGCATTTTGGCGTAATATGCGGGCACTCATGCCGTGAAAGGTGCCAATCCACAATCGCCGGGAAGTCTCTGGGTCCATGTTGATCAGTTGAGTTATCCGTTCACGCATCTCTTTGGCCGCCTTGTTGGTAAAGGTGACGGCCAGGATTTCATTGGGCAGGACACCCTGTTTGGCCAGGAGCCAGGCCAGACGCCGGGTCAGCACCCTGGTTTTGCCGGAACCGGCTCCGGCCAGAATCATGATGGGTCCGGCGGCGGCGGTGACGGCTTCGGTCTGGGGGGGGTTGAGGTCTTTGAGCAAAAAATCATGGGACATGAGGGTATCAATCACGATAGGGGTTGTTTTGACTGAGCAGGGCCATATTGTAGGCGCGGATCATGTTGTGGATGGAAATTAAACCAATGACAAGGGTAGGATCGTCCGGGGCGACGACGGGGAGTTGTTCTACATTGTTGGCCTCAAAACGCAAAAGGGCATCGTATAAATTTTCATTGGGATGGATGGTCGCCGGGTTCGGAATGTAGAAGTCCTTGATCAGGGCCAAATCGTCAAACTCCCCTTCTGCAAAGGCGACCTTGCGAATATCCTGGAAAGAAATGATTCCCTTGAGATGGCCATCCGCCGCAACGACGATAAAACAATCCTGCTGTGATTCTCTGATTTTGTCTTTGAATTGACGAATGTTCATCGATTCTTGAATGGTTTCAAAATCTTTTCGAATAATGGAACTGACGGGAATATTGCGCAGCAGATTGGCTTCACGGCCTTGGCGCAGATCAATTTTTTTGCGTTTGAGGGTTTTGGTATAAACCGACTCGCGATAGATCTGGTTGATCAGGAGGGTGGCGACGATGGAGGCGACCATAAGGGCCAGCATGATGCGATAATCGCCGGTCAGCTCGAACAGGATCAGGATGGAAGCGATAGGGGCACCCAAAACCGCAGCGGCCATGGCTCCCATGCCGACCAGGGTATAGGCTCCGGGACCGGCGGAGATTGCCGGAAAAATGGAATGCGCGATGGTGCCGAAACTTCCTCCCACCATGGCACCAAGGAAAAGACTGGGGGTGAAGACTCCGCCGGAAAAGCCACTCCCCAGGGCAATGGAAGTGGCGATGATTTTGGCAAAAATCAGGGCGATCATGGCGAGGACGGCCATTTCTTCCAGCAAGGCATGATTCATGATGTCATAACCGACCCCCATGGTTTCAGGAAAAACCAGGGCGATGACACCCAGGCAAAAACCACCGATGATGGGTTTGAGATAAATGGGAATTTTAATGGTGGCGAACAGATCTTCCATCTTGAAGAGGGTCACCATGAATAAAATCCCTGTGAGTCCGCACACCAGTCCCAATCCCACATAGGCGGGAATTTCCCAGGCAGACACCAGGGTGTAGTTGGGGACGATGAAGGCGGGAAAATCGCCCAGGTGCATACGGGCGATGACGGTGGCGACGACCGATGAAAGGACGATGGGCGAAAAGGTGGCCAGTCCATAGTCAGCCAAGATCACTTCCAGGGCGAACATGACGCCGGCGATGGGGGCATTGAAGGAGGCGGCGATGCCTGCGGCGGCACCACAACCGACGATGGTGCGCATGTGATTGTTGGACATGGGCAGGAGCGAACCAAACCAGGAAGCCAGGGTGGCTCCCAGGTGGACGACGGGTCCTTCCCTGCCGACCGAGCCACCGCAGCCAATGGATAGCGAGCAGGAAAGCATTTTTCCCAATCCTTCGCGCAATCCCAATTTTCCCCCACGCAACGCTACCGCCGACATGACTTCCGGCACGCCGTCCCCTCGGGAACTCGGGAAGAAAAAATGGACCAAAGGTCCGATGATGGCACCACCAAGCACCGGCATGAACAGGACGTGCCACCAGGAAAGGCCGCGAACGATTTCCGCGACATTCTCGTTACCGCTGGCCATGAAAAGAAACTGGAAGCCTTCGATCAACAGGCGAAACAGGATGGCCCCGTAGCCAACCATCAGGCCGATGGCTATTGCTATGACGGACAGGACGATGTGTTCATTGATTCCCAGCCTTTGGATAAATTTGAGCATGAACTCTTCAAGATTTTCTAAATGGCTGTCGATAAGATCCCTGTGGCAATAAAAAACGATACTAGACCGGTCTGCGTCTGCCTACAAGCCAGTGTGTTCAGCAGCCAGGCCTTTTTAAATCTAGAATGGATGCTGGGAGGGGTTTCGATGGTGATCGACAGTGCGGGGCAGGTGGCACTACTGTCCTATCTCAATGCGAAAAAAAACCAGGATACCGTGAACAGGAGCGGGTCTGGCACGGGTCGGGCCGATTCGGTGGAGTTTTCCGCTCAGGCCATGGCCCAGGTGGTGGGGACGCAGCAGGCGATCGCCTTGCCACAGCTTTTGGTTGGCGAAGATGTCGTGCGTTGGAACATGGCGCGAATCTTTATGGATACCTTGTTTGGTGATTCGGGCAAAGATAGCCAGAAAGCCGAAGAAGGATTGGTGGAGGCTGTCGTTGGGGAAGCCTCGTTTGATGCCCTATTGGAAGAAGCCAGCAGGGAGGAGGGGAGTGGGCGGGCGACTCTGACACAACCATAAGTGTCGGCGTCCGCAAGTGATGGCAACCCGAACATGGCCTCCACCAAAAAATGTATCCTCGTTACCGGATGTTCCAGCGGCATTGGATATGTCAGTGCCCAGGCCCTGAGGGGCCGTGGCTGGCGAGTTTTTGCTACGGCCCGCAAGGATCGGGATGTTGCGCGGTTACGGGGGGAGGGATTTGAGTCTTTTCGCTTGGATCTCAATGATTCCGAGTCCATTAAAGGGGCGTTGGATGATGTTTTATCTTTGACTCAGGGGCGGTTGGACGCCCTTTTCAATAATGGGGCTTACGGTCAGCCAGGGGCGATGGAGGATCTATCCCGGGAGGCTTTGCGGCGGCAGTTTGAAACCAATCTTTTTGGCACCCACGAATTGACGCGCCTCGTTTTGCCGGTCATGCGACGCCAGGGTCGTGGTCGGGTGTTGCAGAACAGTTCTATCCTTGGTTTCGTCGCTTTGCCCTATCGTGGGGCCTATGTGGCGACAAAGTTTGCCTTGGAGGGCATCACTCAGGCTATGCGCCTGGAAATGCGTGGGACTGGCATTCACTTTATTTTAATCCAACCCGGCCCCATCAATACCCCTTTTCGTGTCAATGCGCGTAAGGCCTTCCTTGAAAACATCCCGGTTGAAACCAGTCGGCACACCCAAAAATATGACCGATGGTTGCGCGAAGATGAAGACAGCGAAAAATCCGAAGGTCGATTTTCATTGCCACCGGAAGCGGTGGTCAAGAAAGTTATCCATGCCTTGGAAAGTCCTCGACCGCGCTTGCGTTATGGGGTGACTCTGCCAACCCATGTGGCTGCTTTGTTAAGGCGGGTTTTGTCGCAAAGGATGCTGGAGCGGTTGTTGGCACATGGTTGATGGGGATTCGAGTATCGGAAAAACAAAGTTTGGCAAAAAATATTGCGGGGGTCCGGGGGGGATCATCCCCCCCGGCGGAGGTTTGGAGGCGGAGCCTCCAAGGTTTTGATTTTGTGCCCAAAGGGCATCATGTTCAACCTTGAAAAACGACAAGGCATCAGGGCTGGACAGAATTTCTTTTCGTCAAGCGTTCGCCAAGCCTTTGCATGTTTCCCATGGACAACAAGTGGGCGTAGACCCAGCTCAGTTCCCCCGAGCGAAATAACTCCAGTGCTTTGCTTTTTTCCAATTGCAACAGTTTGTTTTCATCAATTCCCAACAGGCCGCCCATGTTGAGTTTTTGTCCATCGGGCATTTGTACCTGGGCACTGATTTCGGTAAATAAATCAAAATCCTTCATTCGTTTGACGAAAACCTCGGTACGCCGGTATTGCCCTTGATAATCCTGCAAAAACTTGATGGCACTGTTTAAAAATTCCGTAGGCTCGCCACCATCATCGAAAAGACGCCGCCCTTCTTTGTCGTTGAGTCCAATGAAGGTTTCATCAATGCAAACCGTCTTCTGGCCCTCTTCTTGTCCCGATTCCGCCAAAATGAAAGGATAGCGGCGAATAAAGGCGGGGACATAATGGGCATCCCAACGATTATCCCCAGTGACATAGAGATTTTCATCGTTGCGCAACCCCAAAAGGGCGACCGGCATGATCAGCTCACCCGCCTTGGTGAAGACAATACAGTATTCCTTGGCCGCATGGGCAAACTCGACCCCTGCCAACAATACCGAATTGGTAATACGGCTGAAACTGTAAAGATTATCTGCCGTCTTGATGTGAAGGTTTTTGTGAATGTCCTTGTTCAGAGGGATAGGTTTTTCATAAAAAAGAAGTTGCGCCATGCCGCCTCTCCTCCTGGAGTTTATTTAAGTTTGGAAATGCTTTCGTTATCGATGACCACCGGAACCTTTTCCAGCAGATTTTTTAAAAACTGGGCCCGCAAGACTTCCATCCGTTGTTTTTTCAACCCGGCAATCAAAACGGGTTTGGCTTCTTCAAAGGATCGGGTGGATGCCGGTTTGGTTTCCAACAGCTTGACGACATGAAAACCCTGGGGACTCTGAATCGGTCCTTTGATTTCCCCAACTTTCATGGATTCTGCGACCTTGCTGACTTCCGGTAGCAGTTGGTTTAAAGGGATCCAACCCATATCCCCACCAGCGGAGGCACTCTCGGCGTGCTTGGAGTGCTCCTTGGCTAGGCTGGCAAAATCGGCGTTGGCCTTTTTGGCCTTGGCGGCAAGATCGTTGATCTTGATGTGGGTCTCTTTTTTGTTTTTCTCATCGCCATCGGTGGGGAGAAAAATCTGGGCGACATGAACCTGGACGGGTACCTGAAAATGGACCAGATTTTGTTGGTAGGCCTCTTTCAGCATGGTTTCTGGGGGAAAATTATCCTCGGGTTTGGAATTGGAGTTCAAATACAGCTCAAGCAATACATTTTCTCCGGCCCGGTCAACCGCCCATTGTACCTGGGGTTGTTTGCTAAAGCCGGTGTTGCTGGATTGTTGGACGATAAATTTTTTGAACAATTCCTCGCGGACCGTTTGTTCTAGCAATTTGGGGTTGGTAAGCACCCGGTTTCTGGCTTTTGGGTCGCTGTAAGCAAAAAGCCTGTTCAATTCCGAGGCCATGAGCTTGACGTCGCCCATGGAGGCAATCACTTTGTCAGCAGATGTTTCCGCAGGCTTTTTGGTGGCGTCTTCCTTGGCGTTTGCCACGGGGGGCAAAAGGAACAACAGACACAGGGACAAAACCAGTCCAACAGAATGTTTTTTCACCAAATCTAACGGCATGGCCGCAACTCCTTTTCCTTGGAATCAGTGTCGTGATAAAAACGGACCCCCCTTTGGACAGGATCCTTCGGTGCTAACCTACAATAGTTCAACGGTTTTGTACAATTTTCCGTCGCAGGTGGTTGGTTTGAAGCCGCCCTAATTCAGGTTGGTCTGGCTTGAAAATTCCCGGTTTAGCAAAGGCATTTCGTCCAAATTCAATTCGATGGGATATTCCTTGTTCCAACGTACCAGGCTGTTTTTCAAATTTTCAGCGGCCCGTTGCTGGCGCAGACTTTTCCGCAGCGACACAGCGACTTCATCAAAACTTTTTTGCGGGGCGGACGCCTCAGATATTTTCTTGACGATATGATACCCTTGATCCGTTTCCATCGGCCCGATGATTCCCCCATCCTCCAAACCTTTCACCCCTTTTTTAAAAGAGGGGGGTAATGCGGTGACGGGAACCCATCCCATATCGCCACCTTGTGGTGCCGTGGTCTGGTCCATGGATAGTTTACGTGCCAGTTCGGAAAAGTTGGCGTTGGGCTTTTTCGCCATGGCGAGTAATGCCTCACTTTTAACTCGGGCCGCTTCACGATGGTCACCAAAAGGGATAAAAATCTGTCGGAGATGAACTTGCACGGATGGTTTGGATCTTTCCAACATGTCCATATATTTCTGCTTCAGGGTGGCCTGATCGGGATATTGGGATTGCGGCGTTGTGACGAATGCCAGATAAAGGCTGCGCATGGTTTCCTCTTCCGCCTGTTTCTTTTTGCGCAAGGCCCCGATTTGTATCATGGTTTCATCTTTCATGGCCGCATTGACCAGATATTTTTTTTCTACCTCCCGCCGTATCCGCAGCTCAAGGGCTTCCCGATCTTTCAGCAACCTGTTTTTGGTCTTTACCGGTAAACGGTTGAGATAATGTTGAATTTCTGCCACGCCCAGCCGGACATCTCCCATGGAGGCGATACTTTCCTCTGCCGGTTTTTTGACATCACTCCTGGGGGTGTCAATGGCGGAAGTCGTCAGACACCCAGACAGTAACGTTGGGATCATGATGGCCAAAACATTAACACAACAACGGCGATGGTTATACATGAATGGGCACCTCATAACATCTTTTTTGGAACCTGCTATTTAACGCACATGATTTTGTAAGGATTAACCTGAAAATTATCATTATTAAATACAATTGATTTCGGCAAGAATTGACGGTACCGGATGAGCAGGTCAACGATTGCTGTAGTGATCTGCAATAAAATTGCCGAAACCACACCTTTGCAAAAAAATGTGCCTGTCTAATGAAGTTTCCAGTTGGTATCTGAGGAGGAAGTGGATGTCAAACCGTAGTCTGCCATCGATTCAGCGAATTGTAACTTTAAGTCCCAGTCGGTTTGGGGCAAAGAATCCTGCAACAGTTTGCACAAGGCATGCAGCAGGTTGGAATCCAGGGCGAGTTCGATGCCTGGACCGGTTTCAGGGTAGAGGGAGAGGATGAGTATCCCCGATTTTACTGGGGTAAGGCGGGCTTTGGTTACCAAAAGCGGTTCCGGCATGGGTACTGTTTGCACCTGGTTGTCGTATCGGGTGTTGAAATCGGACTGGGAAATGGCGTTTTGGTGCATGAGATCGACCATGGCTGCGCGGGCCTGGGGACTGTGGGTCGCTTCGGGTTGAACCTGACGGTTCAGGGCTTGAGACAATCCAGGCCAAAGCCTTTTGGTAAATCGCCGGGAAAACCAAAAACGAAATTCTTGCCGATCCTGGGTGCTGACGCGCAACATCAACCGGTCGGCGGTTTGGGAGTAGATGATCTGCATCTGATGAAGACGTTGTGGCGTCATGGAAAAACCTCGTTCAAGCCACCAGTGCTCCCGCACAGGAAGAGCCACGTCCCGCCGTGCAGGCGAAACAATGGTCGTCGATGACGATGGGACGCTTGTTGAGGAGCGATGGATCCAGCCCTAGAATATGGGGGGCTACCGGCAATCGGGCTGGTTTTTTCAATGCTAGGTTGAAATCGCAATCAAACAGGGTTCCATCCCAGGCGACACTGATCTGGTTCAAGCACATCAGGTTGTTGAGTGTGGCAGGGTTGAAGGATTCCAACAACAAACGCCGATAGGATTCCTCATGACCCTGACGTACCAGATCGGTCCGAAAACGACCGATGGGCATGTTGGCGATGGTAAGCAGGCGAGTAAAAATGATGCCAAATCTTTCTTTCAGTTCATGCCGATAGTCAAATTCCAGTTTGCAGGGATCGGGGGGTAGCCGGGCACCCAGAGGGTTGTAGACCAGGTTGAGTACCAGTTGGGGATCCTGGCCAAACCCAAGATCGTTGAGTCTGCGAATGGCGGCGATGGCCTTTTTGAAGGTTCCCTGGCCACGTTGTCGATCCACATTGCTTTCCAGGTAGCAGGGCATGGAACCCGTCAGAGATACTTTGCGGTCACGAAAAAAAGGGGCCATCCCTTCCAGTTCAGGTTCCAGATGGACCGAAAGGTTGGTACGTATCTGGACGTTGATTTTTTTGGCGATGAGGGCATCGATAAAATCGGTAAGGTAGGGATTAAGCTCGGGTGCTCCCCCGGTAATATCGACAAAAGTGCAACTGGATCGCTCCGCCAGACGGACAACCTCTTCCATCAGTGGCCATTCCATGCGTTCGGTCCGTTTGGGTGAGGCGGCGACATGGCAATGGCGACATTGAAGGTTGCATTGCAGTCCTACATTGACCTGAATCACCTCCAGGGGACCGCTTTGCAGTTCAGGTTTGCCAGTGAATTGGAGGATGTTGCTTTTAAAATTGTTCATCGTTTCAATCCATACCGCATCCGGGTTGGCAATCGGTGACGGTATACGTCACTTCACAACGGCATACATTTTGGGGGCAGCCAGGGTAGAATGATTCAGTATTCATTATATTTCAATGATTTTCCAAAAACCTGGTGGGCAGGATATTTTTTTTCATTGAGTGCCATTTTGGCCCAGGCAGCCGCTTCAGGATCCACGTTGAATCTGGAGGCCAGCATGGTAAGATAGATCATGACGTCACCGATCTCCTCTGCCAACGCCTGTTGTTTATCCGGGGCGAGAGTCTGGCTTTCGACGCCGTCGCTCCATTGAAAAATTTCCAAAATTTCTGCAACTTCCACACTCAATGCCATGGCCAGATTTTTTGGGGTGTGAAAGGTTTGCCAACCGCGTTCTTCGGCAAATTCGGCCAGGGCTTGGCGGAGTGGTTTTTTTGCTACCGGGGCGGGATCAAGGTTCATGATGTCTTTTTCGCGGTGAAAGGTTACGATCAATGGCCAAAGGCAATCATAATCCTTTCTCAGGTCCGATGTGAACCCAGAAACAGGTTTTTCTCATGCCATACCCACAAGAAGATCCGCTTGAAAAAACTTGGTTTTTTTCTTTTCGCCGTGCTTTTTCCGATGGAAAAAAAAATTTTACCCTTGAAAATTTGGACGATGCCACCCCCCATGGGGCATGGATGGATTGGAGTGAAAAACAAGGGTGGGTTCGTTGGCAGGTGCGTTCAACCTGTGATCACCAATGTCGGCTGGGTTCACTCACCGAATTGGGACGCACAATCCTGGATGGCGCAACCCAAACAAAATCCCACGCCCAAGAACAACTGCCAATTATTGAAAAACGATGAACCAGGATCAGCAACAGCCAACCATCGCTGAGAGCAGACACCAGGGAGAAGGGGTATGGCTGCAAGTCCTGGAGTTGAACGGGCAGAGGCGGTTTGCCGAAGCTTTGGAAATGATGAACCCTTTTTTTGCAGATGGTAATCCCGGACCGACAGGTTGGAAACTTCGTGGTCAATCTTTATATGGTCTGGGACGGTTTGCCGAAGCAGCACAGGTTTTTGCCATTGCGTTAGCACGGGCTGAGACCGATTGTGAAAATTATGAACACTTGGCTACGGCACTTTTGGCCTTGAATTGTTTCGATCAAGCATTGTTGACGGTGGATCGGGGATTGCAGCAGGATGCCAACCACAAAGGGTTGCTACGATTGCGTTTTGTCCTTTTGTGGCGGGTGGGAAAAACGGATGAGGCTTTGTCGCTGGCGGGTCGTCATGTGCAAAAATTTCCAATGGACGGCCCCATGTGGCACGAACGCGGCGTTTATTTTTTGGAACAGGGTGCTGATGGTGAGGCTTTGGCCGATTTGGATACCGCCTGTTCTCTCATGCCAGACAACCCAAGGTGGCTCAACAATCGGGCTACGGCACTCTGGCGGTTGGGACGTTTCGCGGACGCTTTGACGACCATCAACCGTTCGGTGGCGTTGGATCCCAATAACGCCGGTGCCCAACATCATCGGGCATTGTTATTGTTGTTTTTGGGATATTTTTCATCGGGCTTTGCCGCTTATGAATGGCGTTGGCGCGACCCGGCCCACCCGACGCGACAACCGCCATGGGCAAGTCCTCTCTGGCGCGGCGACAACGTTCAGGATGCGACTTTACTGGTCTATCCCGAACAGGGATATGGTGACGCCATCCATTTCATCCGGTTTCTCCCAAAGGTCAAGCCGCATGTGGCCAGGGTGATCCTTTTTTGTTCCGGTCCTTTGGTCCCCTTGTTGCGGCATGCCCCTGGCGTTGACCTGCTGTGGGAAGGTGGTTCGCCGTCGCCCCAATGGCACGTTCACGCCCCTTTGATGTCCCTTCCGGGATTATTGAAACTGGACCGTGAGGAACTTTTCGGGGGGATGGGATATCTACCCGAATTCGCTTGGGAAAAACTTGCAAAAAACCGGCCCTTGTCTGCGTCTTTGCGGGTTGGATTGGTGTGGCGCGGTCGGCCAACCCACCGTAACGACCACAATCGCAGTCTGACTTTGGCCTGGTTTGAGCCGCTTCTGGACTTGATACCTTTGACTTGGGTTTCTTTGCAGGAAGGAGGGGGAAAAGAGGTCAGCGAAAATCCATACTGGTTGGGTCGGATCGACTGTCCCGACTTTGCCGATTTTGCCGTGACGGCACGGGTGGTGCAAACGTTGGACTTGGTGATCACCGTCGATACCGCTGTGGCCCACTTGGCTGGTGCCATGGGGTGTCCGGTCTGGGTTCTTTTGCCCTTTGTCCCCGACTGGCGTTGGGGACCAGAGGGGGAAAACACCCTGTGGTATTCATCCATGCGTCTTTTCCGACAGCAACGGCTCTGCGATTGGGAGGAGGTCAGAAACCGACTCTCCTCGGAGTTACAAGCATGGGCTTTAACGACTCAATCGTGTTTGTGAATTGCGGAAAAGGGCTGCTATGACCATCACCGAAACTTTAGACAGCCTCTAAGGTGTTCCTAGATTGAGGTGTCAACAGATTCTGAAATGCCTGACGGTTTATTCAATAGAGCAATGTTGGACTCAATCGAGCTTTTAGTTTTATTAATAATCTTATAGTCTTCATTAGTCATTACATCAACACTTTTATCATATGTCTCTTCGGGATGGCCATCGGGAATATTGTTTCGGAGTTGGCGGACTCTTTCCAAATCAGTTGAATAATTATCGGGCATCGGATCTCCATCCTCTGTAAAGAAAGGATGGATCAATGGTTTTGGTGCACGCGATATAAAAAGATCACAATATGTATGCAACTTTGCCGCATCTACGGTACTAATCAGGCCCACGTCTCTCATGCCAGAAGACAGTTGGATGTCCATGCTATACCAAATAATTGGGTATGGTTTTCCGCCGAGAACACCATCCAATGATTTAAGGCTATCCAGGAACAAGTGATTTAAAGCTGATGGTCCTTTTGTCAAATACCACACCAAATCAACTGATAGAATCATTCGCTCTCGGGACGCAAACTTGGAAAGTCGAAAACCGATATCGATGAGTGGCCCAATGAAATCGATTCCTCCTGCTGGCGTAACAATGACTGAATTGCCAACCGGAAAGCCAGCAAGCCATGCGGTCGCCTTCAAACTTACCGGTTTACCAGATTTTTCAATTTCATTACGATGCGAGATAACTGCTTCCCTAAAAGCATTAACATAATGGGAGACTTCCCACCCCTTGTTCAGCTTTATGGCGTACAGGATCTCATCGCCCAACAATTTCCATGGACCAGGGAATTCGGTTTTGGTAACTCCAGGAACATTAAAAATTTTGTCAATCTCAGAATGAAATTTATTGTTAAATGCGTCGAAAAAAGATTCAAAAAAAAGGATCCAGGATTCGTTGACCTCAGCACTGATCCATCGTTGTTTATAGGCAGTGGACCCAATCATATCCACGCTTAAAAAAAGACGGACATGAGGTTCAAGGTGTTCTTGATCAAAGGTTTTGTTTGAGTTCATCTGCTCGATATTTCGCAGCGGGTTTGGACACCAGAAAGCGTCCAGCAAGCAGGTCAAGATTGAGATGACCATTCATACCTTCAAGTGCCTCAAGAAATGGTTTTTTTGGCATCAAAAAGGCAGCTGCAAACCAGTCGGCCTCGCTTTCCGCAGGGGAACGGTCTTTTCTTGGGGCCGTTAACGGTATCTCGCCAAGTCGCGAGTGCAAGACATAATGGCCAAGCTCATGAGCGATAGTAAACCGATTCCGTAGAGGGCCAGTAAAGTTGGCCAGGATGATCGTAAATTTATTGGGCGCCTCGACTGTAATTGAACCGCTCGCAGTGTCCAGCCACTCATTGGCATCCGCATACCTTAATTTCCCGCCAAGCTTTTGTTCAACAATATGTCGCAGATCATCTCCATGAGAAAACTGGACTACACCCGCAAAACGTTCAGCAAGTTCTTCGATTATTTTTCTTGGGAACCTAGTTGGCTCGGGCTTATTAACATTTGACAGCATCGTCCACCTCGGGCAAGGGTTGTACAGGAGACCCCCAACTCTGTCGAGGGTATTACAGGGAACCAAGAATCTCAATGGTTCCCTCTTTTCGGGAGCAAAAATTGGTTCAACGGTTGGGCATGATGGCCAGGAAAAAATAACCTGCTGCCAACATGAGTGGTGGACCGAACCAGGAGATGGGCAGGTTGGAACTGGCCATGATGGCCCCTCCCATGAACAGACCGGCTCCGGTAACCGCCATGCTCATGCGTTTCATCCCGGTGGATAGGCGCCGCTCCATTCGCTCCAACGCTTCTCCATAAACCTCGATGGCCAGTTTGTCGTTGGCCACTTTTTCCACGCTGCGCATGGCCAGCTCTGGAAACTGAAAAGCGGCGGTGGAAACGGTGCGGAAGCGTTCCCGGGCCGAGCGAATTTTCCCCTTGGGACCCATGTTTTCCATCATCCAATCACGGATCAAAGGTTCCGCCAGAACCCACATGTTCAATTCGGGGTTGATCTCCCGACCCACACCCTCCAGGGTCAACATGGTTTTTTGCAATAATAACAATTGCGGTTGTACCGCCATGTCAAAGCGTTCGGTCACCTTGAAAAGCTGCGCCAGCAGGCGGGCAATGGAAATATCTTTCAAAGGTTGACCAAAAATGGGTTCGGCAATCTGGCGGCAGGCATCTTCAAATTCATCAATATTGGTATTGCGTGGCACATATCCGGCGGCCAGATGGATCTCGGCCACTTTGCGATAATCACGGATAATAAAACCCTGTAACAATTCCGCCAGCCATATCCGATCTTGAACCGATATGCGACCGATGATACCAAAATCAAAAATGGCGACGGTGCCATCTTTCAGGACAAAAATGTTTCCGGGATGTTGATCGGCGTGGAAAAAACCATCGCGAAACACTTGTTTGAAAAAACTGACAATCAAATTTTTGGAAACCTGAGCCGGGTCGAGGTCGGGATGGGATTGCCGGGTCAATTCGTCGATGGGGATGCCATCAAGCCATTCCATGGTCAAGACGCGTGTGGTTGTCAATTCCCAAATCACCGAGGGAACCCGCAATTCGGTATCCAGTTGAAAATTTTCTCTGAACTTGTGCGCCCTGGATCCTTCAACTTGAAAATTGATCTCGTTGCGTATGGAGGCGGCAAACTCCTCGACCACGCGACGCACGCGAAAACGTCTCCAATCGGGGATGTGCGCTTCGATTTGATTGGCCAGGGTGGATAAAAGGTGAATATCGGTATCCACAATTTCGGCGACGTTGGGGCGTAACACCTTGACGGCAACATCCCGACCGCCAAGGGTGGTGGCGTGATGTACCTGGGCGATGGAGGCCGAGGCGACGGGGACGGGATTGAAATAAATAAAAAAACGTGAAAGCGGTCCCTCCAGATCGGCTTCGACGATTTCGGTGACGATGTCAAAGGAAAACGGTGGGACGGCATCCTGGAGCTTTTTCATCTCCAGCCCCACATCCTCCGGTAGGACATCCATGCGTGTTGAAAGAGCCTGACCAAATTTAATGAAGGTGGGACCCAGCTCTTCCAGGGCACGACGCAACCTGGCCGGGGCACTCAACTCCCGGCGCATTTTTTCGGTTCCAGGTTTAAATCCTACCATCCAGACGATGAACCGATAAAATAAAAACCGTTCGTAAAAAAAATCGATACGGTATCGGGCAAGGATCCAGACGATACGAATCAGCCGTTTGATGGTTCGGTAATGATTCAACATTGTTATCAGGCTGGGGTGTGGTTGGTGTCAGGGGTTGTGTTTTTGTTGGCTACAGCCCGTTTTCTTCCCAATCGAGTTACGCCTTTTTCCAATTTTTCATAACGCTCTTTTAACGCGTCCACATCCTGGGAAAAACCTTGTAGTTGGCTACGGGAGGGAAAACCACGGTCCTGCAACCATGATTCCATTTCCGATTCCAGGATTTCCTTGCCGCGTTGACCTGTTTCCTTGGTCTTGCGGGCCATGGCCATAAGGGTTTTGGCCGCGCCCCGGCCTACCAGGGTGGCCAGCTCTTTTTCCCAGTCCAACTCGATGTTATCGA
Organism: Magnetococcales bacterium; assembly: GCA_015660855.1. Lineage (GTDB taxonomy): Bacteria > Pseudomonadota > Magnetococcia > Magnetococcales > UBA8363 > UBA8363. The sequence goes on along the minus strand of JACSDG010000025.1, from coordinate 8,615 downwards.
GGAGGTTTTTAAAGCGCAGCCCGGTGTCTGTTTCCCCGGAAAGTTTTAATTGTCTGGAAAAAAATAAAGAATCGGGATCGGAAGTGTGAAACAGCAGAGAAAGAAAAGCGGAAGCCTTTCCCGACATGGTGACGTGGGGAATGTTGTCGCAATAGGTGTGAATGCGCAATTGTCCCGCATCATCGACGTTCATGTAAAGGGACTCGCCCAAATCTTCGATTTCAAACTGAAAAATTTTACCATCCAGCTCGCCAAGCCGTTCTTTCAGTTCTGGGTAACGCGCAAAGAACAGATTGAGGATGATGCTCAGGGAAACCGCAGTGACAGGCTGCGGGATGATTTTCAATGGTGCAGACAGCAGGGACATGATCATGATTCAAACCTTCCATCCATGATGAACGGCGGCGATACCGCCCGAAAGATTGTGATAGCGTACTCCCGACAGTCCATGATCCTGCAACAGGGTTGCAAAAGTCTGCTGATCGGGGAAACGGCGAATGGATTCCACCAGATATTGGTAGGAATCGCGATCATTGGCGACCCAGTGTCCCAGTTCTGGCAGAACATTGAAAGAGTAGGCATCGTAGAGGGGTTGCAGCATGGAGACGGCCATTTTGGAAAATTCCAGGCAAAGAAATTCCCCTCCGGGTTGGAGGACGCGGACCATTTCCTGGATGGCCCCTTCGATTTGGGTGACGTTGCGAATGCCGAAGCCGATGCTGGCGATGTGGAATGTGTTGCTGGGGAACGGCAGTTCTTCGGCATTACCCTGAATCCATTCCACACCGGAAACGATGCCACGATCGGTCATCCTGGAGCGTCCCAGGTTGAGCATCTTGTCGTTGATGTCGTAAACCACAATGCGCCCGTTTCCTTGCAGGTGGGGATACATCAATCGTGTCAGGTCACCGGTTCCCCCGGCGACATCGAGGATTTGTTGTCCGGGGCGGATGCGCAGACGTCGTATTGCATAACGCTTCCACAGGCGGTGGATGCCCAGGGACATCAGATCGTTCATCAGGTCATATTTGTCCACTACGGAATCAAAAACTTGACGGACGCGGGCCATTTTTTCGTTCAGAGGAATTTCACTGAATCCAAAGTGGGTCGTCGGGTCACTGGTCATAATTAAAGCTCCTGCATGGTACGTTCAAAAGACAAACGCACCACAATAACACATGGGGACCCCGATTTAGGTTGAAACTATTGCGGGGGTCCGGGGGGGATCATCCCCCCCGGCGGAGGTTTGGAGGCAGCAGCCCACCAAGGTTTTTCTTTTGACTTTGATTTTGACTTTGATTTTGACTTTGATTTTACTTCCCCCCAAGGGGGGTCTAGGGGCGCAGCCCCAGGGTTTTGGTTTTGATTCTTTTGCCTGACGGGTATAATATCCTTATTCTCAAGATGCTGAGACAAAATAAAAAATCAGGTGTAAGAAAGTCAAAATCTTGGGGCTGCGCCCCTGACCCCCTTTGGGGGGCAGGAAAATCAAAGTCAAAAGAAAAACCTTGGTGGGCTGCCGCCTCCAAACCTCCGCCGGGGGGGATGATCCCCCCCGGACCCCCGCAATACTTTTAAAGAAAAAAAAGGCGGGGGGACTGAACGGTTATCCGGGAGGAAGGGCGAAGGTCTTTAGGATTGGGGTTACCATTTTCAAGTTTGAACCAAGGGAGGGTCATTAGGTGTCCAGGGCGTTTGCCGATCTGAGGGAATTCCTGGCCTTTTTGGAGACGCACGGGGAATTGGTCCGTGTGGACGCGGAGGTGGATCCGGTATTGGAGATCGTTGAAATCTGCCGACGCCTGCTCCATGCCGGGGGACCGGCGGTGGTTTTTAATCGCGTCAAGGGGTCTTCCATGGGGGTGGTGGCCAACCTTTTTGGGAGCGAAAGGCGTATCGGATTGGCCTTGGGGCGTCCACCGGAACAACTGGAAGCTTTGGGGGAAGACCTAGCCCGTTTGAAACAGCCACAACCACCGTCGGGAATCAGGGATTTAATTGGGTTGGTACGATTGTTCGCAAAGGCACGGTTCATGCCGGTACGAACGGTTTTCAATCCCCCTTGTCGGGAAACGGTTTGGAGTGGGGACCAGGTGGATTTGGGGCGGTTGCCCATTTTGACCTGCTGGCCTGAAGACGTAGGCCGGTTGATCACCTGGCCTTTGGTGATTACCCAGGGCACCGAGGGTGGACCCGTCAACATCGGGGTTTACCGCATGCAGGTATTGGGAAAAAACCGGGTCATCATGCGTTGGCTCAAACATCGGGGTGGTGCCCTGCATGCCAGGCAATACGATCACAAAATGCCGGTGGCCGTGGCGATCGGTTGTGATCCGGCCACAATCCTGGCGGCGGTCACCCCGGTTCCGGAAAACCTTTCCGAATATGCTTTTGCCGGTTTGTTGCGGGAGCGGCGCGTGGAAACCGCCCCCGGATTGTATCCTGGTCTTCCGGTTCCGGCGACTGCCGAAATTGTGTTGGAGGGAATGGTGAATTTACAGGAGTTGGCCAGGGAAGGGCCTTTCGGGGATCATACCGGTTACTATAACGAGGTGGAATCCTTTCCGGTAATGACTGTGGAGCGGATGACCATGCGTCGGGATCCCCTGTATCTGGGCACCTATACCGGTCGTCCCCCCGATGAACCGGCCATTTTGGCGGTCGCCTTGAACCGGGTATTTTCCCCGTTGATCAAAAAACAATTTCCCGAAATTTCCGGTTTTCATCTTTCCATGGCGGCCGCTTCCTACAGAGTGGCTTTTGTCGGTCTGAAAAAGGCCTATCCTGGGCATGGCTTTCGTATCATGATGGCGGTGTGGGGGTTTTTACGCCAATTTCTTTATACCAAGTATGTCATTGTGGTGGATGAAGGTGTCCCTCTTGAGGATCCGGCTCGGGTCATGGAGGCTGTGGCCCGGAATTGTCACGGGGGACGGGATTTGGTTCGCCTGGAGTATACCCCCATCGATTATCTGGATTTTGCTTCGCGCCATAGTGGATTGGGTGGCAAATTGGGAATGGATGCAACCGTTAAAATGGGGGTGGAACACGACGTGGTGCCAACGATGGATGGACCGGAAACGACATCCGGGGTATGGGTGGCTGATATGGTGGCTTCTCATGGTTTTATCGTCAATGTGCATCTGTGGTTCCAGGGATTGGTGGCGGTGGTTGGGGTGGATGGCAAGACGCCGCAACGGGGGGTGCTTGCCGCCCGTACTTTGCTGGAACAAGTCGATTCCCAAACGGGTCCACGTCAATTTTGGATCGTCGATGACGATTGCCGTCCGGATTCCTGGGACGACCTGTTGTGGTCTCTGGCGACGCGTACCGATCCGGGACGTGATTTAATCCTGGATGGGGCGACGGGTCGCTTTGCCATGGACGCCACCCGGCGAACCCTGGCCGAGACCGGACGCCTATGGGGAAAACCCCTGATACCCGATCCGAAAACAGTGGAAAAAGTGACCCGCCGCTGGTCCGAATATGGCCTTCCCCCGGTTTGAAAATGCCAGGGCGGACTGTTTGCCCAAGTTTAGATGCTTACCATGGACCGTTAGGCATGGATCCTTTTTGCGGAAAATGGTGTCACGCCTTGTCCGAGAAAACATCGTCGAGGGATTGGGCATCGAAGATGCGAAGGCTCCAGGTTTCCAATGCGGTGAGGTCAGCTTTGGCAACCTTTTCACTGGTCCACGTGGGCAGGTCACCAAAACGGCGTTGCAGCAAACTTGTCAGCATTTTTGACTTGCCAATTTTCTCGCCAATTTTCTCGCCGATTTTTTCACCTTTTTTTTCACCTTTTTTTTCGCCTATTTTTTCGCCCTTCCGCTCGCTATCTTGGCGTTCCCGAAGCAGTCGATGTTCAAATTTTGGCAAGGAAAAAAGTTCCTCCTCCGGCGTTGCATCCACCATCAACTCAAACCATTCCTTGCCAAGTTGGGTGACGTGTTCTGGTGTGATCCCTTCCATCTCGGGGCTATTCAAGGCACTTTTCATTTTCAATCTCCATAAACCGATGATAATCTGACCAAAAGCTACTGAGAACTTGAACAGCCCAGCGTGCTTGATTGTCTCGAACGCTTTTCTTTGCTCATCCTGGCGGCTGGCGAAACACTTTAAAGGGGCATTTTGTGGTTCATCCACCAATTCATTCAGCAGGATCAACCGGACAACACCGCCCCAGGGGGGAACGCTTTCATAGACACCCATGGATTTTAGGGGCTTGAAAGAATGTCTTTCCAAAAATTCTTTGCGTGGCGTTATGGAGCTGATGATAACGCTCTTTAGTTGATGGCGTTCCAATTTTGCCGTGTCCAGGTACAAGGTATCGTACAACGAAAGCCATGCGAGTGTTTTTTCATTCAGGCTCTCGGTAATTTTTATTTCGACGAGAATCTGATCGGTATCAAGATCACGCAGCCCATCGGCCAAACGCAACCGTTGCTCTTGGGTCCAGCCCTGTTCGCCAACTTTTTTTCGCTGAATTAAAATAAGATCTGCTACGGGTGGGGCAGGGACAACAGGGACTTCCATGCGAACCTCTATGCCAACGGGCTCCAGCAATACTTTGAGTGTTTCACCAACCAAGCGGTGCCAATAGGTTTTTGTGTCGCCCCGTTTCAAGTCGATTGTTTCCTCTGTCGATCGAAAGGTTAACGAAAAAAGGTTTTATGGTATCCCTTCTGGAAAGCGTCGAGTTTGCGGCGTTTGTCCATGCGAAGACAACGCTCTCAAGGTCAAATTGTCCAGGATTTTATCTCTTCAGTCCACTGGTATTTTTCAAGCATCATGTCCAACTTTCGGAGAATTTCCATGGGGGCATCCAGAATCAATAAAAACCATCGATTCGGTCTTAAAGCCGGGTTGTTTTGGCCCATTTTATGGAAATGGGGGCTTGTGCTCGCATTCCTGCTGCTTCCTCTGCCTGCGATGGCTGCCGAAGAATTGTGGCAGGGACGGGTGGTTTTTGTGCAGGATGGGGATTCCCTGAAAATAAAAATTAAAGACACAATTGAAATTGTTCGACTTAAAGGTATCGATGCCCCGGAAAAAGGTCAGCCTTTCGCCGAAGATGCGGCCCAGTTTGTCCGCAAGAGGGTGCAAGGTAAAAAAGTCACCCTGGAGGTTTTTGGCCGGGACCGTTACAACAGGGTGCTGGCAGAGGTTTTCCTGATGGGGGGGCGCAGTTTGAATCGGGAACTGGTGCATGAAGGATGGGCTTGGCAGCACATCTATTTCTCAAAGGATCCTGAACTTAAACAACTGCAAGATGCGGCCCGTTTGAAAAAGCGTGGGCTTTGGGCCGATGACTACCCTGTCGCCCCTTGGGATTGGAAACGGCGCGGCAGAAAATGATCGCTAGGTGGTTTGGTTACAAGGAGCTGTAGGGATTGCGCCGTTTTTTGGCAAGAACAAATCCGGCCAGCATCCCCAGCCCCAGCACCGTGGCACCGGAAACAAAAAATGAGGTGTCCGACTGTCGTTCCAACAAGCGTTTTTCATCCAGCGCGCGTGTCAGTTCGGTGTTCATTTGGTCAAGCTTGATTTTAAAGCTTTTATTTTCATTATCGACTTTGATGGTATTTTGCATCAAGGAACGCAATCGTTCCAGTTCGACCCGGTCCTGGCTGAGAGATTGATTGCTTTGCTTGACTTCGTTGAATTTTTTTTCAAGCACGTCCCGTTCAACCCGCAGCGTGTCCAACGCCTGTTGCAACTCCGCGACGCGCAACGATGCCGGGACAACATCGGTGAGATAACGGGAGAGGATCCAGCCTTCTTTGTTGTTGTCATCACGAACGCGAGTCCAGCCATTGCCATTTCTTTCCAAAACGCGCAATTTTACACCGCTCTTGAGTATGCGTATAATCCGGAAGTTGATTTCCGGTCCGCTGCGCATGGAAACATCGACGCTGTCGGCGACATAAGCGGCATCGCTGTCGGGTTCCAGGGCGTGGGCCGCTTCTGGCAGGGTAATGATGAAAACCCCCATGGCTGCGAGGAGTGCCAGAGACTTTAAAAAGCGGACGGGTCTGGTGCAGGAAAAGTAGGGCATCATGGACCGGCGTTGGTTTGTTGTTTGCACGAGGATATTTTTGCACGGGACAAAAGTATTCTAACCATTGAGGAGATTGACATGCCCATTGAAGATCGGGTTAACAAGGCGCGAGTTCTCATTGAATCCCTGCCCTATATGCGGCGGTTTGAGGGCAAGACCTTCGTGATCAAGTACGGAGGGCATGCCATGGTGGATGAAGCTCTCAAGGTTTCCTTTGTCAAGGATGTCATTCTCATGCGCCAGGTGGGTATCAAGCCCGTGGTGGTGCATGGCGGTGGTCCCCAAATCGGTGAAACGATGAAACGAATGGGACTCAAACCGCATTTCGTCGATGGGCTGCGGGTGACAGACCAGGATACCGTCAATGTAGTTGAGATGGTGTTGGCAGGCAAGGTAAACAAGGACATCGTCAGTCTGATCAATCTTAATGGCGGTCGGGCCGTGGGTCTGTCGGGCAAGGATGGGCATACCATCCAGGCCCGGAAACGGCAGCATGTACGCCAAGGGCCTGACTTGGACACCCCCGAAATCATCGATTTGGGGTGGGTGGGGGATGTGGAAAAAATCGACACCACCCTGCTGGATCTTTTGTCGCAATCCACCCTCATTCCCGTGGTGGCCCCGGTGGGGGTGGGCGAGGGGGGAGAAACTTACAATATCAATGCCGATTCGGTTTCCGGGGCGTTGGCGGTGGCGTTGAAGGCGGAAAAGTTGATCTTGTTGACTGACGTTTTGGGGGTCAAGGATAAAGCGGGTGAGTTGATCAGTGAGTTGACAAGGGATGATGTGCGGGCGTTGATTCATCAGGGGGTGGTGACCGGAGGCATGATCCCCAAGGTGGAAACCTGCGTCAAGGCGAGGGAAGGGGGGGTTGTTTCCACCCATATCATCGACGGTCGTATTGAACATGCCTTGCTGTTGGAGGTTTTTACCGACAGGGGTGTGGGTACTTGCGTTCGTTGATTTCGCCCCCTTGGGAAGGGTTGGCGGGGCAGGGTTGGGTGGCTGTTAATATCGTCGTGTATGGGACCAATACTTCAAAGAGAACCCTTCTTGAATACATCATACAAAACAGAGGCAGAAGCACCACCGGTGGAATCCAAAGACGCCTTGATGGCTTGGTTTGTCGAGGGCAATAAACCGCGCAATCAATGGCGGGTGGGGACGGAGCATGAAAAATTTGGTTTCAGAAAAAAAAATCTGACCCCCATCGCCTATGAAGGTGATGATGGCATTCATGCCGTGCTCGTGAAAATGGCGGAAAAGTTTGACTGGACTCTGACTTTGGAAGCCGGTTTGCCCATTGCCTTGGTCAAAGGGGCTGCCGCCATCACCCTGGAACCTGGCGGGCAGTTGGAACTTTCCGGGGCACCTTTGCGCACCATTCACGAAACTCAGGATGAAATCAACGAACATTTGCGACAACTGGGACAGGTGTGTCGCGACCTGGACATCGCTTTTTTGGGCATTGGTGCCCAACCCAAATGGTTGTTCAAGGATATTCCCTGGATGCCCAAAGGGCGGTATCGGGCCATGCGGGACTATTTACCCACCCGTGGCCGGCTCAGTCTGGACATGATGACCAGGACCGCAACTGTACAGGCCAATTTGGATTATGCCGACGAACAGGATATGGTGCGCAAGTTTCGTGTGATGCTGGCGGTGCAACCGGTGGTTACTGCTTTGTTTGCCAATTCCCCTTTTATTGACGGCAAGCCCAATGATTTTCGCAGTTATCGGGCGCATATTTGGCATCATACCGATCCCGACCGTTGTGGTTTGCTGCCGTTTGTTTTTGAGCCTTCTTTTGGGTTTGAACGGTACATGGACTATGCTTTGGATGTTCCCATGTTATTTTATTATCGACAAGGGGGGTATCATGCCGCAGGAGGGGTGCCGTTTCGGATGTTTTTTGAGGGCCGTTTTCCCGCGCTTCCTGGGCAACGTCCGACATTGGATGATTGGGCTTTGCATCTTTCCACGCTATTTCCCGATGTTCGTTTGAAGCGTTATCTGGAAACCCGTGGGGCCGATGCTGGTAATTCTTCCACGCTGTGTGCGTTACCCGCCTTTTGGAAGGGTTTGATCTATGATGACGATGCTTTGGAGGGGGCTTGGGAACGGGTGGTGGAATGGTCTGTTGGCGAGCGGCAGCGGTTGCATGCCGAGGTTCCAAAACTGGGCCTTAAAACTGGGGTTCCGGGTGGGGGAACGGTGCGTGAGTTGGCTTTGGAACTTTTGGATTTGGCGCGGGACGGATTGCAGACCCATAACGAGCGCAACCAGAATGGTTGTGATGAATCCATTTTTTTAAAAGTGCTTTATCAGTGGGCCGAAGCGGGAAAATCTCCTGCGGATCGTCTCCTTGAAACTTACCATGGACGCTGGGGGGGGCAGGTGGATCCGATATTCATGGAGGAGGAGTTTGAGTCTTTCTATGGTGAATGTGCTTGAGGACCACGGGATGATCTGGGCAAAAATTTTTGCGGGGGTCCGGGGGGGATCATCCCCCCCGGCGGGGTTTGGGGCCGCGCCCCAAGGTTTTGTCTTTGAA
>JACSDG010000024.1 GCA_015660855.1 Magnetococcales bacterium | reverse complement strand
ATTTTGATTCTTTTGCCTGAAGGGCATAATGCCCTGAGACAAACTAAAAAAATCAGGTGTGAGAAAATCAAAATCTTGGGGCTGCGCCCCTACCCCCCCCTTGGGGGGCAGTAAAATCAAAGTCAAAGTCAAAATCAAAATCAAAGTCAAAGTCAAAAGAAAAACCTTGGAGGCTCCGCCTCCAAACCGCAGCACGGGGGGGATGATCCCCCCCAGACCCCCGCAATAGTTTCAACCTTAAAAAAAGAGGGGGGACTGAACGGTTACATCCCGGCGGGTTTGGGGCAAAGCCCAAAAAGAAAGGCCACCCGGGTGGTCAACACCTCCCGGATGGCCGATCCATTCTCTAAAACAGAATAAGAGCCGCAGCCCCTACCCAAACATTATTCAGAGTCCCTTGGTCTTCAAAATCGGCCTGGGATCCACATGGAGCCGTTCCAATCCGAGTTCCGCTGCATCCAAACCCATGGAGGCCCCCAGAAGCTGGGCAAAGTTCATCTCCGGAAGGCCAATCTTCTTGCCAACCACCTTTTCCGCCGGCATTTGATAGGCACTCATGGACATATCGCACAAAGTGCAAGGGCTGATCATCAGTTCAGCACCGCAATCCTTGGCATCCAGACAGTTTGTCGCCACCATGGAACGCATCTCCTTCGGATCGGAAAGCATCACATGGAAACCACAACACTTGCGCGCACCACCGTAGGAAACCGGACTGCCCCCCAGAGTGGTAATAAGCCGGTCCAAATGATCCGCCTCATCTCCCGCCTTGGATTCGTAGATTTCCGACGGCCTCAGATTGTGACAACCGTAAAACGGCGCCACCTTCAACCCCTTCAAAGGACGGGTAATCTTGCTTTTCAGCAGCTTGGGATCCACCATGTCAACCACGACCCACAACAAATGCTGAACCTTGATGGTGGCCCCGTAGGGACGCACTCCCGCCTTTTTCAGTACGCCATTGATCTTTTCAAGGACATCCGGCTCCCTCTTGAAACGATAATTGGCATGGCTCAACGTCTGCAAGCATGTGTTGCAGATGGTGCATATGTTTCGCCCCGCCTCCCGCAAACTCACCGCCCCACAACAGGAGGCCCTGGGCATGGGATGCAAGGTGATGCCCAACTCACGCGCCACGGCATGCGCCGCACTCTTGGCCTCTTTTTGCACCTGTTTGCCAGCGCAACCAGGATAAAAGGAAAATTCCAAAGACATGTTCTATTCTCCCAGATACCGGCCCCTACTCGGGTGCCACCTCTTTGGCCTTGGTCTCAACATCCAAGGGGTTCTCTTCGAGAATCCTGAAGATATTGCCCAACTCTTCCACACCTTCAACCTTGTGGGGAAACGGCGAAGGCACCTTGCCCTTTTTCATCAAATGCAGTGCCATCCCCAATTCACCCAAGGTGCCCATAATACCAATGGTACGTTGCATCAGTGTGAATTCGTTGAGATCGCCCGTCTTTTGGATATCACCGTGGAACGCCAACGCATGCCGTGGACCCGGCCCATCCACATACCCCTTCGCCATTCCACGCGTCCGCAACTTGACGATGGCCTCCATGGGCTTGACATCCTTGGGGCAGGTCTCCACGCACTGCGCACAGCGGCAGCAGCTCCACATCTGGTTTTCTTCGGAAAGCTCCCGCAACCGGGCCGTTTTCATTCCTTCCCGTGGATCGGAAACAAACCGGAATGCCTTGGCCAACGCCGCAGGTCCGAGAAACTTGTCACTCACCTCGGCCATGGTGCAGTCGGAATAGCAACTGCCGCACATGATGCACTGCGTGACATGATTCACTTGGTCATAGGAAGACCGACCCACATTTTTATCGGTCTCCGGACCCTCCTGAAGATACGGCTTGATCTTGTGGACATGCTTGTAGAACGGGCGAATATCAACCACCATGTCTTTCAGGATGGGCTGATTGGTCATGGGGGAAACCCGAATCACCCCATCGGCGTCCGCCACCTTTTCCACATGGGTTTTGCAGGCCAGACGCGTGCGTCCGCTGATTTTCATGGCGCACGACCCGCAGATCGCCGATCGGCAGGACATGCGGTAGGTCAGTGTGCCATCCTGATGGCCCTTGATCTTCTCAAGGCAGATCAGCACCGTGGTGGTAGGCTCGGCCGCAAGCTTGAAATCCTGCCAGCGGGACTCCACTTTGCCATCGCCAGTGACCTTGTTGCGCTGAACTCGAAACGTATAGGTCTTTTCAGCCATAACCGACTCCAAATGGTCTTACGGAAAGTCGAGACTCCGGTTAACAATCCCCCCGGAAAACCCAACCATTGTCCATGTCAGTAAGTTCGAGCCATGGGTTCATATTTGGGATTGCCCACGGTACGAACATCCTCATAACTCAACACCACCCGCTTTTTGGCGGCATCCCACTTGCTGATGGTGTGCTTGCGCCAGTTGGCGTCATCACGCTCCTTGAAATCAGTCCGGGAATGTGCACCCCGAGATTCCGTCCGGACCACGGCACCGCGAACAATACACTCGGCCAAATCAATCAGATTCCGCAACTCCCAGATCCGCAGAAGGTCAACGTTGAACACCGTTGATTTGTCGTCCAGATGCACCTTCTCGTAACCATCGCGCCATTCCGCAATCATGGACTCAATCGTCTTGAGCGATTCCGGCGTCCGGAACACGGCACAGTGCAGATTCATGGCGGTAGCCATCGTTTCGTGCAACTGCGAGGGCCGCAGACCGGCATTCTTGCGTTTTTTCAGGGCTTCGATATCACCCTTGACCTCTTCCACCGCATCCATGGGAAAATCGCGGAAGGGCTTGCCTTTTTCCTTGGCCAAAGCAGCACTGGCATAATGCCCGGTAATCTTACCGAAGACGATGGTATCCAACAAGGAGTTGCCTCCGAGACGATTGGCCCCATGCACCGAAACACAGGCCGCCTCGCCCGCCGAATACAACCCCTTCACCGGGGCCTCACCCCATTTGTCGGTACGGATTCCGCCCATGGAGTAGTGGACTGTCGGCCGGATGGGAATTGGCTCAAGAATGGGATCCACCCCTTCGAGATCCATGGCCAGTTCGCGAATCTGCGGCAAACGGTCCATGATTTTTTCCGCACCCAGGTGCCGCAGATCCAACAGGATGGCCCCGTTGACGCCACGTCCTTCCATGATTTCGGTCTGTTCGGCACGAGCCACAACGTCGCGCGAAGCCAATTCTTTTTTCTTGGGGGCGTACCGCCCCATAAAACGCTCACCCTCGGAGTTGATCAGAATACCACCTTCCCCGCGCGCCCCTTCGGTCACCAGCACACCCGTGGTCAACAGCCCCGTGGGATGAAACTGGACAAATTCCATGTCGGCCAGCGGAACTCCGGCTCGCATGGCCAGGGCCATGCCGTCACCGGTGTTGGTGGTCGCGTTGGTATTGGAAATATAAACCCGGCCATAACCACCCGTCGCCATCAGCAGACCACGGCTGCGCACCGGGAAAACCTCACCGGTTTTCATATCGTAGCAGACCACCCCGACGATCACCCCTTCCTTGTCGGCGGCAACCTTGAAGATGCTGACTTCTTCGTACACCTTCACCTGGGCCTTGACCAGCTGCTCCCACAGGGTGTGCAGCAACACTTGCCCGGTGCGATCAGCGGCGTAGCAGGTCCGGTCAAAGCTCGCCCCACCGAAGGCCCTCTGGGCGATGATGCCTCCTTCAAACCTGGAAAAAGGCGTCCCCATGGCATCCATTTCCAGGATACACTCCGGAGCCTCCTGACACATCAGGTCGATGGCGTCTTCGTCGCCGATGTAGTCCGCCCCTTTGACGGTATCGAAAGCGTGGGATTCTCGGGAATCTTCGGGATTGATGGCGGCGTTGATCCCCCCCTGGGCGGCACAGGAGTGACTGCGCAAGGGGTGAATCTTGGTGATGATCGCCACGTCTATGCCCGCTTTTACCCCTTCCAGGGCGGCGCGCATGCCCGACAAACCGGCCCCGACAATGACCAGGTCATGGCTATTCATATTTCCTCCCAACATTGCGTCTTTCAGAGAGCCATTTTTCTCTTCAAAAGACCGACTCTAACCCTGGATTCACGACGGCGAACCCAATGAATACTTTAATCCACGCACTCCACACGGACGGACAAGCCAAAAAAAGAAACACCCGTTACAGGAGCCTGCAACAAATCACCAAGGAAAGACGGCACAAACCCCATCAAACCCATCGATGAAATCATATTATGACGGCATCGGGGGGGACTATAGCAACATGCGGCCCCATTGTCAAAACACTCTTTTACGCTGGGCACCATTTTGTGACATCTCTCAAGGATCCGAGGGGGGACGCCGGACACCCTCTGGCTGGAATTGCCTGTCCGTTTTCCTTGTGTTAATTATGGAAGGTACGTTTATCCTTAGGACCGAGACAATGGTAAAAATTTTCGATCCCTTCCATTCAGGCAACCTGCAACCCCCATCAGGCCATCATGAGCGCATCCGAAAATAATAGGGAAATCCGGTACAATCCCCAAGCCATCGAGGCCAAATGGCAGGGGCTTTGGGACAGGGAAAAAACCTTTCGCGCCACCGAGGACCCCCACCGGGAAAAATTCTACTGCCTGGTGATGTTTCCCTATCCCTCCGGGCGCATCCACATGGGGCATGTACGCAATTATGCCATCGGTGATGTCATCGCCCGCCACCAGCGCATGTTGGGAAAAAACGTCCTCAACCCCATGGGGTGGGACGCTTTCGGCATGCCGGCGGAAAACGCCGCCCGCAAACAAAATTCCCACCCCGGCACCTGGACCTATGCCAACATCGCCCACATGCGCCAGGAATTGAAGTCCATGGGCCTGGCCTACGACTGGGAACGGGAGCTTGCCACCTGCGATTCCGATTATGCCCGTTGGGAGCAGGTTCTTTTTTTAAAATTATTTACCAAAGGGTTGATCTATAGAAAAAACTCCCTGGTCAACTGGGATCCGGTCGATGCAACGGTCCTGGCCAATGAGCAGGTGATCGATGGTCGCGGCTGGCGCAGTGGTGCCTTGGTGGAACGGCGGGAGTTGTCGCAATGGTTCATGCGCATCACCGCCTACGCCGATGAACTCCTGGACGGATTGGACCACCTCCCCGATTGGCCCGCCACGGTACGAACCATGCAGAACCATTGGATCGGCCGAAGTCACGGCCTGGAATTTTCGTTTGCTTTGGAAGGACTTGCCGAAACCCTTCCGGTCTACACCACCCGCCCCGACACCCTCATGGGGGTGACCTTTTGTTCCATCGCCGCCGAACATCCCCTGGCCCGAAAAGTGGCCGGGAACAATCCCGACGCCGCCCTTTTCATCCGCGAGTGCCAAAAATCGGGGACCAGCGAAGAAGCCATGGAACGTTTGGAAAAAAAAGGTTTCGACACCGGCTTCAAGGCGATCCACCCTTTGACCGGGGAAAAAATTCCGGTTTACATCGCCAACTTTGTCCTCATGAGTTACGGAACCGGGGCGGTCATGGCGGTCCCCGCCCACGACCAAAGGGACTTTGAGTTTGCCCGTGCCCACCAGCTTCCCATCCGGGTGGTAATTCAACCCCCGGGACAACCTCTGGAGGGTGCCACCTTGCGCGAGGCCTGGACCGGCCCAGGCATCATGGTCAACTCCCTTTCTTTCGACGACCTGGACAATGAAACATGCAAGGTTCGGATCATTGAAACCTTTACGAAACGGGGGTTGGGCAGCCAACGAACGCATTATCGGCTGCGGGATTGGGGCATATCCCGGCAGCGTTATTGGGGCAATCCCATTCCCATGATTCACTGTCCGCAGTGTGGCATCGTGCCTGTCCCCGAGGCTGATTTACCGGTCCAGCTGCCAGAACAGGTAGACCTCAACGTCCAGGGCAACCCCCTGGACCATCTTGCTACATTCACCGACGTTTCCTGCCCCCAATGCCATGCCCCCGCCCGACGCGAGACCGACACCATGGATACCTTCATGGAATCGTCATGGTATTTTTTGCGTTATTGCTGCCGCGATTTTCAAGACGGCCCGTTGGATGGCGTCAGAGTCAACCATTGGATGCCGGTGGATCAATACATTGGCGGCATCGAGCATGCCGTGCTGCACCTTTTGTACGCCCGTTTTTTCCACAAAGCTTTGCGCGACGAAGGCTTGGTGACCACCGACGAACCTTTCCGTCGCCTTTTGACCCAGGGGATGGTGCGCAAGGACACGTTATCCTGTCCCAACCATGGATGGCGTTACCCCAAGGAGGTAATCGACAAGGGGGATGGCTGGGTTTGTGGGGCATGCCACCAACCCATCGTGGTAGGACGCAACGAAAAAATGTCCAAGAGCAAAAACAATGTCGTGGACCCGGCCGAGTTGATCCAGGGATACGGTGCCGACACCGCCCGCATGTTCATGCTGTTCGCCGCTCCGCCGCAACAGGATTTGGAATGGAACGATGCGGGGGTGGATGGGGCGTGGCGTTTTCTCAACCGACTGTGGCGCATGGTGCAGGAGGTGCTCCCGTGGCTCGACGGGGTTGTTGCGGCAACAGCGACCCCCGATGCTGCCGAACTCAGAGTTTTGCGGACCAAGACCCACGAAACCATCGACAAGGTAGGCCGGGATCTGGAACGCTTTCAGTTCAATACCGCCATCGCCGCCGTCATGGAGCTGGTCAACGCCGGAACTCGCTGGCTTGCAGAAAACCCCCTCCAGGACGCAGGACAACCTGCCCTTGCCGTGTTGCGGGAATTGGTCGAATCGGCCATCATCCTGCTGCATCCCCTGGTGCCCCATATCACCGAGGAACTTTGGCAATCCCTGGGACATGCGCGCCAACTTTGCCACCAACCCTGGCCCAAGACCGATCCCCAAGCCCTGGTCCGGGGCGAAATAACCATCGTCATCCAGGTCAACGGCAAACTACGCACCAAAATCAACGTCCCCACCGATATTTCCCAGGCCGATCTGGAGTCCGCCGCTCGCAACAACACAACCGTCCAGTCGCAACTCCAGGGAAAAACCGTGGTCAAAGTGATCGTCGTCCCGGGTCGCTTGGTCAATATTGTAGCCAAATAAGCCCCCTTCGGCCAAACCAGGATGTGCATGGGCCATCTGGATGCAATGGGAGCCCAACTTTGGCAAATTTTAGTGGACTGAAAGGGTGAAATCCTGGACAATATGATGGAAAATACCGAGAAACGCCCCAACGATGAGTTTGACGTTCCGTGGAAAGACATACTGGAAGCCTATTTTCCCGAGTTTTTGGCGTTTTTTCTGCCCGTTGCCCATGACGATATTGATTGGAAGCGAGGATTTGATTTCCTCGACAAGGAGTTATCCCGCATCACCCGTGAGTCTCAGATCGGTGATCGGCGCATGGACAAACTTGTCAAAGTGTGGCGGCGGGATGGTATTGAACTTTGGGTGCTGATCCACATTGAAATCCAGGGAGACAGAAAGCCAAACTTTGAATTGGGGATGTATGTTTACCAATACAGGGCCTTCGATCTCTACCAGGTGCCAGTGGTCGGCTTGGCGATTCTGGCTGACGAAGAGGCTGGCTGGCGACCAGCAGAGTTCCGTTACGATCTTTGGGGGACGAAACAGATCTATCAGTTCACGGCGATCAAGCTGCTGGATTTTCCGGAAACCACGTTGGAGCAGTCCCGGAATCCGTTTGCAATTGTCACATTGGCGCATTTGCATGCCAAAAGGACCAAACATCGGACGGAAGATCGATATCGGGCGAAATGGAATTTAATCAGAAAACTGTATCAGAATGGTTTTAGCAGCCAGCAGGTGATTGACCTGTTTCGCTTCATCGATTGGGTGTTGCGTTTGTCGGAAGCCCTGGATGATCAATTGCGGACAGAAATCATTGCGTTTGAGGAAAAACAGAACATGCCATATATTTCAAGCTTGGAACGGATCAGCGAGCAGAGAGGCGAGCTGAGAGGCGAGCTGAGAGGCGAGCAAAGAGGCGAGCAAAGAGGCGAGCAAAGAGGCGAGCAGAGAGGCGAGGCTAAAATGCTTACCCGCCTGCTGCAACGCCGCTTCGGTGCCGTACCGGACTGGGTCAGTGAAAAAGTCTCCAAGGCTGAACTTCCTTCTCTGGAAAATTGGAGCCTCCGGTTTGTGGACGCTCAATCCCTGGACGATGTTTTCTCGGACTCAAGGACATGATGCTGTTTTCAATATCAAATTCCGAGAGATTGTATACAGTCCCTTCCGAATGAGTCCACCCGGCCCGGTTTTGGATGCCCTGTTGCAAGAAAAAATGGGGTTGGAAGGTGTCCTTGGGGGATTGAGGTTAACTGTTGAAATTCATAGTTTTCCGCTTTTTATTCCGCCCCATGGCACTAAAGAAAAAAGAATTTTGAACAACAGACTCCTTGACAAATCCGAAGGCTGCCTCTATCAAGGGGCAGCATCGCGTTGGATAAGTGTGTTTTTGGCAGACAAAATCACTAGGGACGCCGGTAGCTACCGAGTCGGTCCCCAAACCTAGACAAATAATGAGTAAGGAGGCAGTAATGACCATCAAGATTGGCATCAACGGCTTTGGCCGCATCGGCCGCAGCATCTTCCGGGCGATTCAGAAAAATCCGGCTTTCAAGGACGTCTCGGTTGTAGCCATCAACGATCCGGTGCCCAAAGCCACCCTGATCCATCTGTTGAAGTATGACTCCGTGATGGGCGTTTTCGCCGGTGAAGTGGCTGAGAACGAGAAGGGTTTCAGCTGCAACGGCAAGAATGTTGCGATTTTTGGCCTTCGCGAACCCGAAAAGATTCCCTGGGGTGATCATGGTGCCGAATTCGTGATCGAGTCCACTGGCTTTTTCGTCAAGAAAGACGACGCCGGTGCCCACATGAAGGGTGGTGCCAAGCGTGTGATCATTTCCGCCCCCGCGACCGGCGATGTCAAGACCATGGTCGTAGGCGTCAACGAGCACGAGTTCAACCCCGCAGAGCATTTTGTCGTTTCCAACGCCTCCTGCACCACCAACTGCTTGGCTCCTTTTGCCAAGGTCATTCACGAGAAGTTTGGCATTGAATGTGGTCTGATGACCACCACCCATGCCTACACCGGTGACCAAAAGCTGGTGGACTCCCCCCACAGCGACCTGCGCCGCGCCCGTACCGCCGGCGTCTCCATGATCCCGACCAAAACGGGTGCCGCTGCCGCCATCGGTCTGGTCATGCCCGACCTGAAGGGTCGTTTCGACGGTTTGGCCGTGCGCGTCCCCACCCCGAACGTCTCCCTGGTCGATGCTGTCATGACGGTGAAAAAAGCCGCTGCCGACGTCAAGGAAGTCAACAATGCCCTGCGTCAAGCTGCCGACAACAAAATCCTGGGCTACACCGACGAACCCCTCGTCTCCATCGATTTCCAAGGCGATCCCCGCTCCTCCATCGTGGACGGCGGTTGCACCAAGGTCATCGGCGGTGGTCACACCATCAAGGTTATGTCCTGGTATGACAACGAGTGGGGTTATTCCAACCGCGTCGTTGACCTGATCCTGCACATGAAAAAGGTCGCCGGCTGATTGGACTGCTTCATTGGTTCTGCATATAAAAACGCACCCTTCGGGGTGCGTTTTTTTTGGATGATTTGTTATTGTGTTTTTCATAATTTAATGTTTGAATCGGGCGCGGTGGCATGTGGAACAGACCCAAACTGCAAGGACGCATCATGACTAAGATTGGCATCATCGGAGGTTCCGGCCTGGATAATCCAGACATTCTCAAAGATTCCCGTCAGTTGGTGTTGGATACTCCCTATGGAAAGCCGTCATCGGCATTGACCACGGGTACCATTGGCGGGGTTGAGGTGGCCATTCTGGCACGTCACGGCGTCGGACATACCATTCCCCCGTCCAACGTTAATTTTCGGGCCAATATTGCCGCCTTGAGTGCCCATGGTTGCTCCCACATTCTGGCAACAACGGCGGTGGGGTCGTTGCGTATGGAAATTGCCCCGGGACACTTGGTGTTTCCGGCGCAATTCATCGATTGGACCAAAAAAAGGGCCAGTACCTTTTTTGATGGCGATCTTGTGGTTCATACCCCCATGGCCGAGCCTTTCTGCCCCGTCCTGCGACAATTGTTTGTCGCCACAGCCAAAGATCTGGGATTGGCGTATCACGACAACAAAACCGTCATCACCATCGAAGGGCCCCGATTTTCAACCCGCGCCGAAAGTTTTATGTTCCGCCAGTGGGGAGCCGACATCATCAACATGAGCACTGTGCCCGAGTGTGTGCTGGCGCGTGAGAAAAAAATACATTATGCCGCCGTGGCCATGTCCACCGATTACGATTGCTGGCACGAGGAAGAAGCCCCGGTGACGTGGGAAATGATCAAGAAGACCATGCACGCCAACGCCGACCGGGTGATCCAACTCTTCATGGCCCTGATCCCAAAAATAGCCCAGACCGAAGACGGTTGCATTTCGTAACACAGGGACATCAATCGTCGCATCATCTTGCACTGTGGGTAACGCTACCAACCCAAAGGTTTGACAGGGGAAAAAAATGACCATCAAAAGCCTGATCCGTACCATTCCCAATTATCCCAAACCGGGCATCATGTTCAGGGATATTACCACATTATTGAAAGATCCCCTGGGGCTGCGCCTGTCCATCGATGCCCTGGCCCAGCGTTGTCTTGCGGCGGAGACGCCTTTTGATTGTATCGTGGGAATTGAGGCCCGGGGGTTTATCCTGGGCGGAGCACTGGCCTATACCCTGGGTAAAGGCTTTGTCCCGGTTCGTAAAAAGGGTAAACTTCCAGGTGAGGTGGTCACGCAGGAATACCAACTGGAATACGGCACCGACAAGATAGAAATTCACAAAGACGCTTTGGTGCCGGGAACTCGGGTTTTGCTGGTGGATGATCTGTTGGCCACGGGAGGGACGGCGTTGGCTGCGGCGTCGCTGGTGGAAAAACTGGGGGGGGTCGTTGCCGAAATGGGGTTCATTGTGGATCTGCCCGATCTTGGCGGCAGCAAAAATTTGCGCCAACGGGGCTACAAATTTTTCACCCTGGTGGAGTTTGAAGGGGAATAATGATAATAATGAAGACCATGGCCATGGGACAAAGGGGAGATTTGTGAACCAATTTGATGTCGCGATATGGGTGGACGGGCATCTGCGCATGCTGGATCAGCGGGTGTTACCCCACGAAGAGGTCTATATCGACTATTTCAGTGCCGAGGAAACGGCACGGGGTATCCGCGACATGGTCGTGCGCGGGGCACCTGCCATCGGTTGCGCCACCGCCTTTGGTGTGGCGGTTGAGGCTTTTCGGATCGCGGCCCAGGGGATTCCTGCCTCATGGCCAGAAGCGATGGCACCGGGATTCACGGTGCTTGAACAAAGCCGTCCGACGGCAGTCAATCTGCGCTGGTCTTTGGAACGGATGCGCCCTCTGTTGAATTTCCAGCCCCCTGAGCAAGTCCCTCAGCGATTGTTGGCCGAGGCCCAGGATATTCTGCGGGAAGACCACGAATCCTGCCTGCAAATGGGGCGGCACGGGGCCGAGGTTTTGCCACAATTCCAGGATCGTCCCACCACCATCATGACCCATTGCAACGCCGGGGCATTGGCCACGGGTGGGGTTTATGGCACGGCCCTTGGCGTCATACGGGGAGCGGTGGATGCCGGTCGCCGGGTACGGGTCATCGCCTGTGAAACACGCCCTTTCCTCCAGGGGGCACGTCTGACGGCCTGGGAACTCATGAAAGATGGCATCGATACCACTCTGATCACCGACAATATGGCCGCCCACCTCATGAGTCAGGGAATCATCGATTGTGTCGTCGTCGGGTCCGACAGGGTGGCTGCCAATGGCGATGCCGCCAACAAAATCGGCACCCTGGGCCATGCCATTTGTGCCAAACGTTTTGGCATCCCTTTCATGGTGGCGGCTCCGCTTTCCACCGTCGATATGAAAGCCCCCGATGGCAGCCACATCCCCATCGAAGAGCGTCCCATTTCCGAAGTGACACATATCGGTGGCAAGCAAATTGCGTCTCCCAACGTGGCGGTGCGTAATCCGGCCTTCGATGTGACACCTGCTGACCTGATCACTTGGTTTGTCTCCGAAAAAGGGGCCATGGCCCAGCCAACCACTGAAAAAATGCGCTCTCTGTTTCATGGTTGACGCTGAACAAATAAAGAATTATCCTGGGAACGGTTTTGTATCGGTTTTAAGGTCGCGATTGTCTCCGTTTTTTTTCAAAGCCTTTCCGTAGGTGCCATCTCTCAGACCTTCTGCCATGGTGTTGGCTGGTCTGTGCGGGTTTTCCCTGTCGTGTACTAAAGGGTGTCGGAAAAATTAAAGTTTGGCAAAAATTATTGTGGGGGTCCGGGGGGGATCATCCCCTTCGGCAGAGGTTTGGAGGCGGCGGCCCCCAAGGTTTTGGTTTTTGCCCTAAGGGCATCATGTTCATATCCAACGTAAGAAAAAATGGTAGTGCTTCCATGGGCAGCCTGACGAAAAATGTCGGTTCGCCCTGATTTCCGTTATTGATTTATGACAGTTTCTTTGCTCATTGTGGCTTGACAACGCCTTTCGCCCAAATCCACGGGCATGGGTATTGTCGAAGCTTGTGTTTGCTCAACTGAACCAGACCGGGGTTATTGACGTGGCTGATGCAATTCTTAAACGTTGTTGGAAATGCCAAGTAAATTTGGAAACCAATCCTTTCTCCAGGACCGATTCCTGCCCAAAATGTGGCCTTGCACTGCGGGTATGCAAAAATTGCCTGCACTACGACCCCAGGGCCTATAATGCCTGTCGTGAACCGCAAAGTGAACGGGTAGTTGACAAGGAGAAGGCCACGTTCTGCGATTTTTTCAAACCGGGACAGCTGCAAAAAATCAACAAGGTGGCCAATGAACGCAATGACGCCCGCAAAGCAGCCGAAGCTTTGTTTAAATGATTCGCGTATCGGAAAAACAAAGTTTGGCAAAAATTATTGTGGGGGTCGATCATCCCCCCCGGACCCCCGCAATCATTTTTGCCATCTACATGTCACGTCCGGCCCACACCACACGTCCAATAATATCCACCCCCTGAGATCGACCCAAGGCAACGGGAAACGGGGGAGTCTGGGGGTTGTCGGATTGGACTTCGATTTCCTGATTGGGTCGGGTATGCAACCGTTTGGCGTAGAGTTGATTGTCCAGGCGTAACACAAAGATACGATTGTCCTGGGGTTCTTTTTGCCGCAAATCAACCAAAAGCACATCGCCATCGTTGATGGTGGGAACCATGGAATCGCCGATGGCATCGATCACGGTAAGAAAACGCGGGTTGAGTCGTCGCTTTTGCAGCCAAACATTTTTAAAGGCAAGATAACCTTTGATATTGTCTTCTTCGGGGGCTGCGGTCCCCGTCCCCAGACTGGCCAAAACTTCAAGGCGGGGGATCATGCTGAATTCCGACCCGAAGTCTGGGAAAGACTCGCAGTTTTCCTCATCGGTGTCTGGGGTATCCATCCAGCCTCGGGGTTTGTTGAAGGCGTCTTCCAAACGCCGCGCCAGCAGGTCGCCAATGTTGCGCCGTCCCCTGGATCCCATGATTTGACTGAGATAGCTGCGACTGGTTTGTGCCCGGCGCGCCACTGTCGCGGCATGACCCACTTCCCGAACCAGTCGAATCAGACGTTCCTTGCGATTGTGTGCATTCATGGCCCAAGCTCAACGAATAGCTATTGAAGAGCTACTGTTTAGCAGAGCGCAACAAAACAAGCAAGCAAAAAACTATCGAAAGCTAGGCAAGCAAAAGATTCTGTGTTTCAGAACAGACAACCGGTTCCGTTCCGGAGGGAAGCAAATATTCCGCCGTCTCCCGACACATATCCCGCATCAGTGAATCGGCGGGCATAATATCCGGATCCAGAGCAACACCTGTCAGAATCATTCTTCGCATCTGGTTGAACAAAAACTGATCGGACGCATCGGAAAGGTCGCGGGATTGTTCCTTAGGACTGTGGTTGCGGACAGACTCAAACCATTGCACCAAAGATTGCCATCCTTCCCTTTTCCCAGCGGCAGCCTGGACCAAAAGTCTCAACCTTCCGGGCAGATGGCACACCAGGGATTCAGCCTTCTGGGTGCGATTTTCAATATTTTCCTCCTGGGCGAATTCCTCCAGCATGGACCAGGATTGCGCACCCGTATATGCCGTTTCCCCCGCCTTCGTCAAACGTGGCAACAACCCATGACGCCAAGCAAAAAATTTTACCACACCATTCTGGCCGTCGCTTACAAGAAGATCACCCAATCGCTCCTTTGCCTTCTGCGCCAAAGGTTCCCACCCCTCACCCCGCAAACCGATAAAAAAATCTTCCCTCTTGGCCAAACCGGGTGCCCGAAAAATACGGTATTCGGATTTTTCTTCATCCGTCAGTTTTTGACCGACAGATGAATTACCGTCAACCGTTTCTTCATATCCCGAAATCAGCATTTCTAATATCTCGTTTCCATCATCCTCATATCGCTCGCGAAGGGGCTGAAGGTCTTTCAGATGAGCCAGGGCGATCCCATTGCGAGGGTCGAGAGCCAACGTTTGCTGGAAATATTTCTCGGCCTCGTTCCAACGCTTGCGCATAAGCAGGAGTCGGCCAAGTTCGGTACGAATGTGTACATCATCGGGATCCCGCGCCAAGGCCTGCTGAAAAACCTTTTCAGCCTCATCCAAACGCCCAAGCTTAACCAGGAGTCGGCCAAGTTCGGTGTAAGTGGGGATATTATTTGGCTCGCGACGGAGGGTCTCCCAGAATATCCATTCTGCCGCATGACTTTGCCCCGCCTTGTCCAGGGACATGCCCAAAAGATGCCAGCAGGGAATGTCCCAGGGAGCAAAAATCAGAGTCCGGCGCAACAATTGTGAAGCGAGCCGGACGGCATCGGACCGGGATTGTTTCAGGAGAAAATCAGCCGCTACCGAAGTGGCCCGAACCAAAAAATAGGCATCACCCGTGTATCGGACAAAATTTTCATGTTGTGAAAATAGAACCCCCAAATCACCGGCTAATTTTGATATTTTTCCAGATTTTTTAAATCTGTCCAATATTTTGTCAAGATCATCAGGCATGGGAGAAGACAAACGCGCAACAGGCTTTTTTTTTAAGACGACACGGGAAGATGGATGATCGGGTTTTAACTCATTGCGCCACCAGTCAATGCGCTCATTATTTTCTCCAAGGCGTCTTTCCAATTGAAAAAACAAAGGCTCTGTCCACTCCAAATATTTTTCAGGGGAGTGAGGACTCCCGGCGCACAAGGCCCTGAACTTACGGAGGAACAATTTTTTATCGTGGTTGTGGGGCAACCATGCGGCCAATCCTGCAAGCCAAGCTGGTGGATTGGCGTCATCGCGACGGATCCGTTTAAGCCCCAGCAGGCCAATATCGAGGTAATACCTCCCCAAAAAGACCCCCGCATCCCTGCACAAACTCAACCACAAAGACTCAAGGCGCGGACCATAAAGTTCCGAACTGGCCAGGGCGCGGTATAATTCGGCCAGGGGATCCAGAGAGGAGTTAATCGTAAAAAAGGGAAGGATGCCTCGATAATGCCCAATATTTTCATATAGATGTTTACGCATCTGCGGCAGACGCAAAGACGTGACGGTAAACATGACCTGGTCCAGGTGATAGACGTAGTTGGAAGAACCGAAATCTTGCCGTTTTGCCTCGTCCCAAGCCAGGAATTGATCCAACCACTGGACCAATGTAGCATCCAACTGAACAATCAGTTTGTCTTCCTGCTCCAGTCCACCAAAGACTGAGCCAAGGGTTTCAGAAACAGTGGCATGTACGAAACCATGACCAGGGCGGCGACCTTTGACGAAACCTTCCCAGGTAGCCGCAGGCTCTTTGCTGAATCGTTCCAACCAGGGATCAAAGGGGGAAGTTCTCATGATCGGGGTCCAGGGATCTCTTCGCCATACTCAACCAGCCCGGTTCCAAGACGCAGAGCTGTCAGGTGGTGGTTGCGCAACTCCCAAAAGGGACAATCGGGGATCAGCGCAGCCATACGTTCTACTTTTAGCACATGTTCCGGTTCATAGTCCAATTTAACATGCAAAAGCTCGGCCACGAGTTGCGACGGATCATTTACCGGTTGCAGGGCCATGGTTCGTCCGAAGCTTTGAGTTTCCCCCGGAAAAGGAGCCAACGGGGCAGGGAAAAAATATTCACTGACAGGGAGATCCAAAACCGTGGGGACAGCGAAAGGGGTATCGATATGTTTTTTTCTTGCTGCCCGGCGAACTTCACCCACCGTGTAACCCATCAAAGCCACATACGGCGTTCGAGAGGAATCAAAACCGGCCAGACCCAAACGGTCACGTAACAATTCGGTCCAATTTGCGGCATCAACCAGTGGCTGAATATGTTTTTTCGGGGCGGAAAACCGAGGCCCATCATGTTGCTTTTGGTTCCATTGATCGACCCAAACCTCAATCAGGGCAACGGCTTCTTTAATCCCCTTCTGAGCCAGGAGCAATTTTTCCTTCAATAGATTGAAAGCTTTATCTTTACCATTGCATCCTTGATCCGAATCCACCAGCACCAGCAAGGTATCCACATTAACCAACCTGATCAGATCCTGAGCGTCGTCCATTTTATCGAGAAACGCCGCACAATTTTCACTCATAAAAGTCTCCGGGCAAGACGGAGTCCATACTTTTTCCCGGACGTAACGGTTATGGCGTTCTTCCAAATGCTCGGGAGAATCGTTTTCCAGAGCAAGGTTTTCGTAATAGTTTTGTTCGCGTAGCCCCCCAACGCGTGGGTCAAAACGAAAATTATGGACACGGGCGAGCGCGCGACCGTCACCGTCCGCCGTAGCTGCCATATGGGCTACGGCAGCACTGAAAAAAGGATTACTGTTCACATCCATAGCCCAATTGCTGCCCTTTAAACCGATCCCTCAGGAACAAATCCAGTCGGGTGGCGAGTTGATGACCGTTTGACAACCGTGCGCCGAAATATATCCCACGTCTATCGATTTGGCAACGCGTGTCAACATCCACCAAAACTGCTATTTAAAGTGACGCTGTCCTTCCCTGGAAGGCGTAGGAGATGAGGATGCTCCATGTTGGGACCGCATCAGGAGATCCCCCGCCAGCGACTTGATGCGCAGCAAGTCTCCATCCAAGGCTGGATGGCCGTGCCACCACTGCTCGTCCGGGGATTGATGGCCTACGCCCAGGCGCACGTTGCGCAGATGGTCGTTGGTCATGCGATGCAAAATGTTGCGGGATTCCTGATCGTCGAGCTGCGCTGCCGCTCGCGTGGCTTCCCGGACCTTCATGCGCCCGATCTCCACCATGCGATCCCCGGTGACAAACCAGGTATCCACGAAACGCGGGGAGTGACAGTCTCGACATGGGGCGGCGCGCGCCTCGGCGCGGGCCGCATCATCCGGGGCCGAAACGCGGCCCATAGAAACCAGGGGCAAAATCCCCGCGCCTGCGTCGTGTTCGCCAGCGTGCAGATGACAATAGGCGCAGGTGGGCGTGCGCTGATTACCCTCCTTTAACGGCTGGGTTAAGTCCAACCGTTCCGCCTCCAGGGTGGCGATCACCCCGTGCTTGGACAGAGTGTAGCTGCCACTCTCCCGTTGGTGACACCCAGTGCAGGCGTCGTTGCGGCGGGATCGGGCCGCCATGGCCCCTTGATGCTCCGTCCCATGGCAAGCCGAACAAGCGACCCCGACCTGGGCGTGACGACTTTTTTCCCAGGCGGCCACCAGGGCGACGTCCCGCTCCCGGTGACAGGAGAGACAATCCCCCTCTGCGGAAAACGGGGGTAACGCATCCGCCGCTTCCACATGGGAGACAATCAGGACCAGCCCAAGCCACAGCATTCCCACGATTATTCTCATCGCTGTCCCCCAACGGCATGGCGATCTTTTTGGGCAACCCTGTCCGCTTTGAGACCTCCACCCGACGCCCAGAATTCACCTCCAAGGCCCAGAATCTCTCTGGCGGCGGTAATGCGCTCGAACAACATTCCCAGATCGGCCATGTCGTTCTCACCGCTCCACTGGAGCGTTCTCCTGTCGCCATTGTTTGATGCCCCCAAGTACTAAGAAAAGCGGACCGATGCCCAGGGCGTCCAGTCTGCGAAAAGCGATAGCGGAACGGCGCTCGGTGTGGCAGAGAATGGCCACAGGACAGTTCAATTGACGAATTTCGTCCAACCGGCTCTCCAGTTCTGGCAAAGGGATGTTGACAGAGCCGGGAACATGGCCGTTCTCTCCAACAAAATCGGCGGCATCTCGCACATCCAGTATCGCCATGTTTTCTTTTGCCTCCAGCATCTCGCGCAGACGGGTAGTGGTCAGGTGGCGTTTGGCATCCCGCACCTGTTTCAGCCAGCGGGGAATCAACAGTGCCACTGTCAGCAGCCCCATGGCCCACATCCCGGCGCGTATCGCTCCGGCACTGCCACTGACCGCCTCCTTGCCCGCATATCCCATCCAGGCGTAGGCCAGCCCCCCAGGGGCCATGCAGACCAGGGAGGCCAGAAGATAGTGATCCAGACGGATGCGGGTCAAACCCAGGGCATAATTAAGCAGATTGAAGGGAAAGATCGGCACCAGCCGGACAAAGGCGACGAAACGCCACCCTTCGGCCTCGACTCCGGCCAGCAGTCGGCTCGCCATGCCCCCCGCCCGTTGCATGACCCAATCCCCGGCCAAATGGCGGGCGATTAAAAAGGCGATCCCCGCGCCGATGGTGGCCCCGGCCAGGCTTAACGAACCCCCAAGCCAGGGACCGAACAAGGCACCCCCGGCCAGGGTCAGTACCGATCCCGGCAAAAACAGAATGGTGGCCAGAATATATAGCAAAACGAAAATCACCATGCCCGCCGTTCCCCAACTCTGCACCCAGACGGTCAGTTGTACAGGGTCGAAGGCATCCCGGTGGTCATACGCCAGAAGGGTGGCGATTGCCAGGATCAAGGCAACCGCCACACGCCACAGCGCACTCTGGCGTGTTTTGGCAGAAGATGGGGAAACGGTCGGGTTAATCATGGCGGTTCCTCGGCAAGCAATCAATAGATCGGGATGGCGGCATATCCCTGGGCATGGTAACCGGTCAGGGAGACGAAGGTATTGCCCACCACCTTGATGCCCGGCAGGATGGTAGCGTTGTCCACCCCAAACAGCTTGGTAGCCAAACCGCAAACCTCCATGCGCACACCGGGTTTCTTCTGCAAATCGGCAAGCAGGCTGGCGATCTCTTCCAGGAAAGAATGTTGATCCATGGGGAACGCCTCCCGGTTGGCAGAGATCAACTTGACCGCGCCACCATGAAAGGCCAGGACAATGGTTGGCTTGACTTTTTGCCGCACCAGGTCGGCATGGGTCTGGGCGATCACTTTGAGGTAAAGGGGCAAGGTCTGCGGGTTGGACATGCCGATGTCGAAGACCACCTTGCCTTCGGAGACCCCTTGCAGGGCGTCGGCATCGTTCAACGGTTGTTCCGATGTAGCGGCCCAGACCATCGACGAACCGACGGCAAGAGTCAAACCAACCAACAGAGTGATGAACCATTTTTGCATTGTGTTTTCTCCATTCATGTCAATTGTGATCCCGATTGAACCGGGTGTATTCCCCCTCCAGCCAGAGGGGTTGCAGATCCATTTTCTCGCCTGTTTTGCCAACGTCGCGCAGACGTTCGGCGGTTGTAGCAATGGCGCGGGCTTCGGCGTCCATGCGTTCGTGAAAGCGGTGGGACATCTCCTTCGCCCCATGGGCCATGCCTTTGTAGGCCCCCAAATTGGAAAAATACCACAGATCGAAATAGTCCCGCTCGATGGTGCTTACGTTGTAGAAGGCCGAAGCCTGCCCCTCGTAGAAACCGATACGCTCGCGGGGGAAAAAACGGGCCATCAGATCCATGGGATAGGGTGGACGCTCCCGGGCTGAAGGACGCAACAACGCGTCGCCGCGCAAAGCCTTGAGCAACCGCTCCACGCCGTAGAGTTGCGTCCAGGTCTTTTTGCGTTCCGCATCCAGTTCCCGGAAAAAATTTTGGGCCGTCTCCGGGGGGTGGCAATCGGCGCAGGTTTCCCGCCAGCGTTTGCGCTTAATTTCATTCTCGGCGGTTTTTGGATTCACCTCCCGGATGCCGAATTTCCACACCGCCTTGTCGGCCACTTGGTGGTTGCCGTTTTTCATGTGGCAATAAGCGCAAGTGGGAATCTGGTAGTTGCCCTTGCGCAAGGGTTTGCTCCAGTCCCATGTGTTGCCCTCTGTCAGATAACGCTGGCCATGCGGTGATGCGAAAAACGCCTCGTCATCCGGGTGGGGCGGACCACTGTGGCAGGTCAGACACGCCTCCGGCCTGCGGGCCTCTGCCGGGTCAAAGCGGTGGCGGGTATGGCAGGAGTCGCATTTGGTGGCCACCGAGTGGCATTGCAGACAGGAAGCCACCTCTGCCTTGGGTTTGTCGGCGAAATGTTTGCTGTCCACCGCCCGTTCCATGGCCAGGGCGTGACTGGGAAAACCGAATTTTTTCTCCTCTTCCACCTCGGCCAGCCTCTGGGGATGACAGCCACCGCACGTTTGGGGAGTGGGGAAAGTCAGCTTCTGGTGATCCTCGCCGTGACAGGCCGGACAGAGAACCGGCTTGTCCGCACGCGCATGTCGACTGGCGCGCCAATCCTTGACGATGCCGGGGGTGATCGCGGTATGACACTCCAGACACTCTTCGCCCTGGAACACCCCCTCCATCACCTGGGTTTCAGGACGGTCATAGGTGGCCGGATCCCAATATTCGTGCATGGGATCCGGCTGCCAGTGTTCGGCATGCTCGCCCGTTCCCTGGACGTTTTTCGGCAGACCGGAGGACCATGCGCACCAGGGCCAGAGCAAAAGCCAAACTACCAAGTTAAGATGGGCAATCCGCATAGTGTCCCCAAATTGTTGATCAGTTCCGCACCGCTGCCGATGCGCCCGGAATAATACCACCCCCCCGCCAGTACCATAACCAGCACCAGGACGAACCCGGCACTCCGCCACCGGGTAGCGGGCAGGTTCCAATCCGCCCGACGTCGCAACCAAACGCGATCCTGGCGCAACGTCGGAAAAAACAAATTACGGACATCGTGAAAGGCCAGACTTTGCGTGGGGCATTCGGTCACGCAACGTCCGCAGCCCATGCACTCGGTGGTATCGATCCTCCCTTTGGCCGTGCCCAACTTCCACACGGGAATTCCCATGTCGCAGACCTTTTCGCACAGACCACACTGGGTACAGGTGTCGGCGTTGTAATCGATGCGAAACATCCCCGCCTTGTTCAACAGACCGAACGTGGCCCCATAAGGGCACAGATAACGGCAATACCCCCGATTGCCAATCCACGGAGAGAGCAGCATGGTAAAAAAATAGGGCAATGCCACCATCAGACCGAAGAAACCCAGATAACCCGCCGTGATATTGTTCGCCGGACGCGTCATGGCCCACATCGCCCCCAGGTAAAGGGCGAACCATAACCATTTGAGATGCCGCAGACGCCATGCCCAGCGACCGCGCGGCACATGATCCGCCTGTCGGAAGGGAAAACCCACGACCTCCCGGATGCCCACGCAGGGACAGTTCCAACCGCAGATCACCCGCCTGCCGAAGAGAAACACCGCCCCCAGCACCAGAAAAAAGGTGAGCGTACCAGGGGTATGCAGCGAAGGAAAAGCGGGCAACACCCCCAGATAGCCCATATACGGCTCAATGAAAGGGAACAGCCAGGGAATCAGCCACCACAGCACCATGACATTGGCCACCAGGATGATCAATCGGCGGCGGTTGTAGGGATTTTTTTCCGCCACGATGCGCCAGATGCCGAAAGCCAGAATGATAACGTATTCGGTGTAGCGATTGAGCCAGATGGAATTGTTAAACTGGAAAAACCAAGTCTCGTTGAGCCATCCCAGAAAGGCCCAGGTGAAAGCCAGCAACGACAGGCCCTTGACCCACAGAGGGTAGCGTCCCGCCAGGGAACGTTGCTGGTCCACGGGCATCAACCGTTTCGGGCGCAACGTCGCGGGACGCGCACTGGCCAGTCGCAACCCCTCCTGACAAACTGGCGTCTCTCCCGAACAGGTTGGATCCATGGAATTCATACGTCCACCTCCCTACCAGCGCCGATTGATGGTGCATTCCCCCAGTTTGGAGCGCACGGTTATTCAGCGCATCAAATTGAAAATACGAACAAAGATGGATAGACCACCCATTCCCAGCGTTTGGCACTCCGCTCAAAACGACTGGAAAATTCTTGCATAACCCCGGAAAGACAACCTTCGCATCCTGCTGTCGGTTCTGACGGATGAGAAACACCTTGTCCCGGAGGATCATTTCTGAAACTATCGATGGAGTTTTCCGTCACGAGACACCTCCTGGCAGCCAGATGGTGTGCGGGGCCATCATTAATAATCAACTAATCATTTGAATTGTATTTAACCAGGAAGCAGAACAGAATGTCAAGCGATTTTTTCAAGCAGGAGTTGTTCGAGCATTTGGCCCGCGTCGGCAAGGCGGTGGGGCAAGGACACCGTCTTGTCTTGCTGGAGTTTTTGGCCCAGAGCGAACGGACCGTGGAATCTCTAGCCCAGCTTGCCGGGTTATCGGTGGCCAACACCTCCAAGCATTTGCAGCAGTTGCGGCATGCCGGACTGGTGACGGCCCGCAAGGAGGGGTTGTACGTCCATTATGCCCTGGGCGACCCAGAGGTAGTGACTTTGTTGCAAGTCATTCGAGGCATCGCCGAACGCCGACTGGGGGAGGTTGAGGAACTGGTGAAAAACTATCTCCTGACCAGGGATGGGATGGAACCCATTCCCCGGGGAGAGTTGCTGGAAAGAATGCGGGCAGGCACGGTGACCGTGTTGGACGTGCGTCCACCGGAAGAATATGCGGCTGGTCATCTGCCCAAAGCGTTCAACATCCCGTTGCGGGAACTGGAACGGCGGCTCCATGAACTGCCCCAGGGACGGGAGGTGGTAGCCTACTGCCGGGGAGCCTACTGCGTCCTCTCTTTTGAGGCGGTGGCGCAACTGAGGGAGAAAGGCTTCGATGCCCGACGAATGGAAGAAGGGTTTCCGGAGTGGCGGCAGGCCGATCTTCCTGTGGAGCAATACGAGTAAGGAAGCTATTGAAAAATAACATAAACAAGTCCATCATGCCGAACCTCCCCCTGGGACAATACTGTCCCCAGCCCCCTTTTTTCTTTCAATAATTTTCCAAGGGGGGAGATTATTTAATGTCAATACGCCCTAAAAAAAAGCCTCCTTTTTTCTCTTCTTTCCGTCTTTCTTTTTCTCTTTTGGTGAATCCAGACGGATTTTGGCCGGTTGTTTGGTCGATGGCGGGGAGGAAACCTCTGTGGTTTCATCCGGGGAAGATTGCAGAAGAATGCCGAGTCGGGATTGCAGAGCCTGGGAGAGTTCCTGTTCCCGGCTTAGAGCGGAATGCAGCTGTCGGGTCAGGAGATCGACCTGGATTTGTTTGTAACCCAGAAGGTGGAAGGCCGTGTGCAAGAGTTCGGTCACGGTGACAGGCCGATCTATCGGCAGATTGTTTTCAGAAACAAATTTTTCCATGGCTTCCCTGGCGATGCCGGCGATCCATGCAGCATCAACTATCGCCATGGGAGGAAGTTCACCCAGTTTTAAATCGAGACGCTTGTTCATGAACACGATGCCTTTCGGAAGAACATGATGCCCTTCGGGCAAAAAAACAAAATCAAAACCCTGGGGCTGCGCCCCTAGACCCCCCTTGGGGGGCAGTAAAATCAAAATCAAAAGAAAAACCTTGGAGGGCTGCTGCCTCCAAACCTCCGCCGGGGGGGATGATCCCCCCCTTAACCCCCACAATAATTTTTGCCAAACTTTGTTTTTCCGATACGTAAAAATAAAAACCTTTGGGTGCTAATGGCAGGTTCGCACCAAGCGGAATCCCATATTGGTGCTGTATTCGCTCGGATCGTTTCTGCTGCGAAGGGTGGAGCGGATATCGACTGCGCCGAGATACCATCCCCCACCTCGAAAAACGCGGTCCGAACCCGACGCCGAGCCTTGCGGATTGTCCTGTGGCGAGTTCGCATAATACAGACTGTCATATTTGTCGTATACCCATTCGTTCACATTACCACTCATATCGTATAGACCCAGACCATTCGGAGCCTTCAAGCCAACGGGGTGTGTTTTGTAGCGACTGTTCTCTCTGTACCACGCCACAGCGTCCGGATCATTTCCACCGCAGTAGATTTCCGGCTTACCGCCACTTCGGCACGCATATTCCCACTCCGCCTCCGTCGGCAAACGATAGGTGCACCCCTTATTGCGCGCATTAAGATTGGTAATGAAGGTTTGAACATCATCCCACAAAACGCCGTCCACCGGACAGAGATCGCCACAAGGAAGAAAGTCGGAGGGATTTTCACCCATGATTTCCTTCCATTGCCCTTGCGTCACCTCATACTTGCCGATTTCAAAGCTTTTCAGTTGGACCGCATGCGCCGGCTTTTCGTTACCAAGACAATCTTTCTGCCACGCACCACATCCCATCTGAAACGTTCCCCCCGCAACCGTGACGAACGCCATCTCCCCTGTGGCATCCTTGTTTTCCCCCGGCTTTGATTTTACCTCCCCCCGGATGTCCGAAACCGCTTTCCCATCGGCAAAAGGTTTTTGTTTTTCCCCCGCCCACGCAGATCCCGGGGAGACAACCAACCCAGACACCAACAACAGCCGCACCCATTTAAAAGTTTGCATCATCCACTCTCCCGCATTCAAATTGTTACATCACGATAATTATACAATGGAAGCCGGTCTCCTGGGAATGCACCGGGATTGGGTAGGGATAGGGAAATTTCAGTATGGGATCATTTTACTCCGGGGATGTTTGCGTTTTCGATTCCAGGTGG
The DNA here is from genome assembly GCA_015660855.1 of Magnetococcales bacterium. Classification (GTDB taxonomy): domain Bacteria; phylum Pseudomonadota; class Magnetococcia; order Magnetococcales; family UBA8363; genus UBA8363. The sequence goes on along the minus strand of JACSDG010000024.1, from coordinate 4,875 downwards.
TCTTCCCATCCTGGAAAATAGGTTTGGGCCTCTTCAACGCTGATCACCCCGGTTTCTACCGCCTTGTTAACTGCGGCACTCAGATCTTCCGGGAGCAGCGCATCATTACAGCACAAACCCTTGCCGACCTTTTCCAGGAGATAGGATCGGGGTCTCCCGGTCAGTTGCTGATTGACCATGGCTCCCACAATAGCCTGGAGGGCATTGGCAGAGGAAAACCGAGCGTTCATGGAATGTCTCCAAAAGATTGAAAATGTGATACCCTTCAGGCAAGGAAAAAAGATGCGTTTTTGCTTGACGACGGGCAATGGGAATCGTGGTTTCACCCTTTCAACAATAACTCTTCATAATTTGTCGTGTTTGCTTTAGACTTGGCGGAATGGGCTGGCTACCTGTGGACCGGTTCTCCGTAAAAACGATGGGTATCCTGGCCCAAAAGGCGTGATTAAGGCGATATTCACGTTTTCTCTCCCGGTTTTTTTCGCTCAACCATCGACAAGGAAAAATAAAGCATGGCCGATACCGACAGCATTCCTGAGACCAAGGATTTTCACCTGGACAAACCCCAGACTGCCGACATCTTTCCCTTGAAAGGTTGCCACAATCTGGATTGGGGCATGAAAAACCGTCTGGCCCACATTTTTTCGCCAAAAAGCGGGCGCACCGTGATGTTGGCTGTGGATCACGGTTATTTCATGGGACCAACATCGGGATTGGAGCGTATTGATGTCACCATCAATCCCCTGTTGGCCTACGCCGATACCCTGATGTGTACGCGCGGGATACTGCGCTCCGTAACCCCTGCCACGTTCAATAAAGGTGTGGTTCTCAGGGCCAGCGGTGGTCCCAGCATTCTCAAGGAACTTTCCGACGAGCAAATTGCCGTATCCATGGAAGATGCCATTCGTCTCAACGTTGCGGCGGTGGCGGTTCAGGTGTTCGTTGGCGGTGAATTTGAATCGCGCTCCATCCATAACATGACGCAATTGGTGGATGCTGGCAACCGTTTTGGTGTCCCGGTGTTGGGTGTCACTGCCGTAGGCAAAGAATTGGCCCGCGACGCCAAATACATGCGTCTGGCCACCCGTATTTGTGCTGAGTTGGGAGCCACCTACGTCAAAACTTATTTTGTCTCGGAAGGGTTTGAAACGGTTGCGGCCTCGTGTCCGGTTCCCATCGTAATCGCCGGTGGCAAAAAAATGCCCGAAGCCGAGGCGTTAAACATGGCCTACCAGGCTGTTGACCAGGGGGCCGCCGGGGTGGACATGGGGCGCAACATTTTCCAGTCCGACGCACCGACCGCCATGATTCAGGCCGTTCGCAAGGTCGTTCACGAAAATATGCCTCCCAAGGAAGCTTATGAATATTACCGGAGCTTGAAAGCCGGATCCTGAAAAAATCAACCTGCTTTAGCGCAGCACGGGGGGGAAGACCCCCCCCCAAAAAAAAACCGCGACAATGCAAAAACAATCAAAAAAAGCCCCAGGTCCATCAAGACAGGGGCTTTTTCCTTTCATCCGCTAAACAGAAGCTCGCCAAAACAGCTTCTTTTGAATCCGGCTGTTGTTATTCCTTGGGTGCCGGAGCTGCTGCCTGCTGGGGGGCAGCGGCAGGGCCGTAACCGTAGGGATTACCATATCCCATGCCAGGACCGCTGCCATAGCCGGCCGGACCGCCCCAACCACCACCCGGACCACCACCGTAACCACCCGGACCGCCCCAACCACCACCCGGACCGCCATAACCACCCGGACCGCCATAACCGCCATAAGGGCTGCCATACCCTGGACCACCGCCCCAACCGTAGGGACTTCCACCATAGCCATTGTTGTAGCCGTTATTAAAACCATTATTAAAACCATTGTCCCAGCCATTACTGCCATTACCATTGCCGGAACCGCTCATATTGAAGCCGAAACTGCCATTTCCTCCGCCGTTGCCACTGCCATTGCCATTGCCATTGCCGAAACCGTTGCCATTGCTGTTATTGTTGTTGCCCCATCCCCAGAAAGCTTCTGCTGCGGTAGGCATAGCGGCCACGGCTCCACCCAACAAGACTGCCATAGCCAGAGTTGTCGTGATTTTTTTCATGCGCAATAATCTCCTGTTACAATTGATGGAAAGTCGAACAAAAAATTCAATCCTAGACTGGCGCACGGCCAATCCATCGGGACTGGAAAACACTCTACAAAGAACTCCAGGCAAAGAGACTGCGGATCCGGGATTGGACCGACCCGGGTACCCGGCCTGTCAAGGCACGATTCGAGGCTTGGATATGAAAACTTGGAAAGGTGCGATGTGTTTTGAACCGCCCTAGCAACGGTTCATTGCGCGAGGTGAAGCACCAAAGAAAACGCCGCGTAAGCGACCACGACGAGGACTGATCCTGTGGAAACGTCAGCGCGATTATGAATAACCCACCCCCCATCCTAACAGGAAACCCCCAGGAACGCAAAAATTACCGTACAAAAAAATTCACTTTGGAAATGGATCGCCCATTTCAAGGTGGAGCACCAAAATTCCGCATTTTTTTTAGGCATGTAGGGTAAACTTTGTTTTTCTTTTATGTTAAAATATTTATTTTCAAGTGCTTATACAAAGCATCGTCCGCCATTGGCATTTTTCTTGTTGATCATGTTGTATTTTGGTTCTCCACGCGGCAATCCATGGTGTAGAATCGCCCCATCATGGATTTGCGATTTAACACGAGGCTGGATGTATGTGTGAGCTTGAAAAAAGGCTTTCATATTATGAAAAGCTGCAAAAAATTATCCAGCACGCGCTGAATGTCGCCCTTGAGCCGCTGTCTCTCGAACAACAACTGGGACGCATGTTGGAACTGGTACTTTCCATCCCAGGGTTGGCCTTGCTTGGCAAGGGGGCCGTTTTTCTGGTTGATGACCGCACTGGGCAGCTTACGCTGACAGCCAGTTGTGGCTTTTCAGATCTGCAAACCCAGCATTGCGCCACCATCCCCTTGGGTTATTGCCTTTGCGGTCGTGCGGCGGCTACCCAAAAGGTGGTATTTGCCCCTCATATCAACGATCACCATGATGTCCGTTATGAACACATGCAGGACCATGGACACTACTGTATCCCCATCCTTTCCGGACGTCGGTTGCTGGGGATCATCAACACCTATGTCCCCTCTGGGCACGTTCGTGAGGCGATCGAAGAAAATTTTCTCACCGCCATCGCCAGCACTCTGGCTGGAGTCATCGAACGGAAAAAAGGTGAAATTGCCCTGCAACTGGCCCGCGAAGAATTGGATTTGGCTGTCAGACGGCAAACCTCCAAAGGTATGTTCAATCCTTTCGTTGTTCAAAGATTGGTGGACCTTTGGCGAGAAAACGGTGTAGAGACCCGTTTTGTCCCCAACCCCATCCATGTGGGACGAATCCTGGAGGTGGTTTTCCAGGCCAGCCTGCAACGCAAAGAGGAAGTCAGCATTGAACTGAGCGTCTCTCTGCTTCCCCCAATAGGCATTGATTTTCATACCGAAGAATGCAATGCCATGAACCTGACATTTCACCAGCCCATCCCTTTCCAAGTCGATGCCCTGGTGGCGTTGGCGCGCTCGTTCGACCCGGTAACCACGACACTTGGAGTCATTCCTTCACCACACAATCCCGATGAGTTGGAGATCCATGGTGCCATTTATTTCAACTGTGCTTCAAAGCATCGGTTTGATGCTCACAGTTTTAATCGCGCACCAAATGACATGATGACCGTCATGGTTCGCAAAGTTGGCTGTCTGCAAATATTTAAGGGTGTGGATGTTATCGGGGGATTTGATTCTGGTTTCTTTTCCGAGCCGACCCCCCCTCCTTTTACCGACAGCCCCCTGGCCTGGAACCTTCTGCGCGAAGTGCAAACCCACTCCGGATATCAACGTTTCGGTATGGGATATTGGCACGTCTATCGGGATTTTATCGACCGCCTGCTCTTGGCCACTGCCGCCAAAAAAAACGGGGGCACCATCATCTGGCTGCCACAATCCCTGGAAGAATGTGCCTGGATGGGGGCAGAACCTCGGTTCGCCCTGGAAAAAAGTCCCGATGGGGCAACATTCCTCGAATCTTTCCGGGAAATGGAAGAATGGAGTGAGTTTAACTGCGGACAAACGGAGTGGCACAAGCAGGAAATGGTTCGCTTGCGCCTGAAAAGAGAACTCATGGGCTTTGCTGATCTTCTGTCACGCCTTACCCGCATTGATGGTGCCTTGTTTCTTTCCGACCGTTTGCGACCGTTGGCTTTTGGGGCCATGATTACCGCCAACCCTTGGAAGGGGGGGATTGTTTCTTGGGTGGAAGAGAAAGTTTTCCCTTCGGTGCGCATGGACCTTTCCAGGCTGGGGGCACGTCATACCTCGGCGGTGAATTTTATTGGCCATTGTCCTGGAGCTGTTGCCTTCGTCATTTCCCAAGATGGTCCTGTAGCGGGACTGGTGCAAAAAGACAAGGACACCATTTATTGGTGGCCCGATTGCCTCGGGGGACTCAGGGATGCTTAGTCTGACTTTCGCGATTCGCCTCGACGCCCAACAAGCCGCATGGTGCAAAGCCATTGAGGTTTTCCAAGAAGGGAAAGTCATGCCTAAACAGTTGGCACTTTTCCCCAAACACCGTACGGCACCGGTGGCAGAATGCCAAGTCGTTCAAATTCGCCTCAATGAAATTCAGATTCGCCGTGCTCGATAATGGGGAGGTTGCTGGCTCGCCTGCCAACTATAGGGGTTCTAAGTGTTTTATATTGTATTAATCGATGGGTTCGTCCGGTTGGTAATCCCGTTGGGCTGGAGTTCCCAACAGGCTCCAATAGTCCATGGGTGATCGTCCCCCGCCTGGACGTTTGATGGCAAGGTTGTTGGCATCG
>JACSDG010000179.1 GCA_015660855.1 Magnetococcales bacterium | reverse complement strand
TTTGACTTTGATTTTGATTTTACAGCCCCCCAAGGGGGGTCTAGGGGCGCAGCCCCAGGGTTTTGATTTTGTTTTTTTGCCCGCAGGGCATCATGTTCCCATCAGTCCTCTGTTGTAACCGTTCACCCCCCCCCTTTGACAAACGTCATCCCCGCGAAAGCGGGGATCCAGGGAAGCCCCGCAAATCCTAGATTCCCGCTTTCGCGGGAATGACGGGGTCTGAACGGTTACCCTCTGTTTCCCAAATTCTAAAATTATTCCTCCCCGCATCTTTGACAAGATACATGGCCTGATCAGCCCTCTTCAAAAGTATCTGTGGATCATCGCCATGATCCGGAAACAGACTGATGCCAACACTGGCCCCAATATGACAAGAATGCTGGCCAATTTCAAAAGGCTGCTCAAGATTGGAAATCACCTTGCGCGCAATGATCGAAATATGGTCGATATCAGACAGCCCTGTCATGAGCACGGTAAACTCATCTCCCCCAAGACGCGCAACGACATCCATTTCCCGAACACTGGAACGGATACGCTGCGCCGCCGCCGCCAACAGCGAATCACCAACTTCATGTCCCAAAGTATCATTGACATGCTTGAAACGATCCAAATCCAAAAACATCACCGCCAAACGAAACCCCGATCGGCGAGCCTGGGCAATGCCCACCACCAAATGCTCCATAAATTGCATTCGGTTGGGAAGGCCCGTCAGCAAATCGTGACTGGCCATGAACTGCAATCGATGTTCCGCCTGGCGCTTCTCGGAAATATCCACCCCCGTGCCAATGATATGCCGTTTGTCCCCCTGGACAGTGGCCGTACTGGACCAGGCAATAAGCCGGGATTCCCCTCCCTTGGTCAACCAATGCCCCTCATAGTCCAAAGGTTTCTCCCCCGGCGCAAGCTGACGCAACTTCTGCCCGAAAGTATCAACCTCGTCAGACGGCAACAATGCCCCAATTCCACGACCAATCACCTCCGCCTCGGTATACCCTGTCAATAACTGACACGCATGATTGAATAAAATCACCTGTCCTTCCTGATCCAATACCACAACAAGAGAAGGAGCTGTCCTGAGAATCGTCGCAATGAACTCCTGCTCATTGCGAAGTTTGGCCTCGGTCAGGCGATGATCAATCAGTCCGGCAAGCGTATTGGATATGGTGGTCAAGAATGCGTCCTCTTCGGCATTTTTCGCATAGCCATGCGGAACATAAAGGTTGAGAACACCCAAACCCCGATTCCGAAAAAGAATGGGGACACAATAATGTCCATGCGGGAGCATTTCGGGATAACTGATCTCGTGGCGAAAATCCACGTTGGAAGCGAAAACAATTTCACGCTTCTCAAGTGCCTGACCACACAAACAATGCCCTGACCTGACTCTGGCGCATACTCGAATCTGATCCGGAGACATACCAACGTGAGAAGCCAAAACCAAATCCCCGGACTCCGAGTCAACCAAAAAAATGGACCCCTGGTATTGGATGGACAACCAGGGAACCGTCAAAATGATATGCAGTGCCGTCTGAAGTTGCTTGTCCAGACTCATGGACTCCAGGCCGGTTTCCAATAATGCGCTCAAGGCAATTTGCGATTGAATGACCCTTTCTTCACGTTTTTCCATGTCGTAGATGTGTGTCACATCGGCAACCGTGGCGAGAAGACGAATCGGCTTTTGATCTTTGTCCGTCAGAGTCCGCCCATGCTCCCGAACCATGCGCACTTCTCCGTCGGGACGAGTGATCCGGTAGCGGATAGACCATTGCCCTTGAGGATCCTGACGCGCCTGTCTGCGACATTGCAACACGTCAACCCGATCACCAACATGAATGACCTTGTTGATGACACCAACCCCGACATGATCACAAACGGATCCGACTCCAAAAATATTGGCCAGTCGGACAGACCAGGTCATTTTTTCCGTTTCCAGGTTCCAATCCCAACTGCCCATGTGGGCAATTTCCTGGGCTAGGTGAAGATCAAGCAGGCTTTTCTCAAGGTGGATACGTTCCTGCGAAATATGCCAATAATTAACAATAGAAACAATAAGCAATACAATTGTCAAAATTGCCGTCATCTCAGCATGATTTATTTCATTGACAACAGCAACCTGGACCGATGGGTTCAATGTCAGAACGGCCTCAAAGTACAAGGCACAACTGAAAGTCAATCCCACAGTCAGAAGGCTGGCGGCAAGAAAAAAACGTTTGAAAATGGATGCCCGATACCTTGGCGTGAACTCGAATACCAAATACAAAGCCAAATAACTTGACAAAACGGTGACAACAAAAGCGCAAGCCATCTTGAAGAGGGAAATGGATTCCGATCCTTCCACATGCGGGGAAAAAAGACTCATCAACACGACGATGGGCATTCCCAGACCCAAAACAAGACAGACCCCGATCCTGTGTTTCAGGGTGATGGGGGAAAGGGCCAACATTTTCATGGTCAGCAGGGAAGTACCCAGCGTGGCGACCAGGGGTACCAGAAGAACCCAGAAACTGTCATCGTGCCAAAAGTGATCACTATCGAACAGGTTCGGGACGTGCAAACTCAGAGACACCCGGTGGATGGTCCACAGCCCCAAACCAAAAACCAGACTGCCGGCGTAAAATTTTCCATTTTTCCACCGGATTGCCTGACCTGCCGTGGTGCGAACAACCAGTTCCAGGGTGAGAAACACCGCCAGAAAGGCAATCCCCATGGACAAAATGGTCAAACCGCCATCGCTCGCAATGGATGCCAACCCGGAACGGTATGGCTCAAGGGACATCATTTCCATGGTTTGTCATAACCTGTTTTTTTTAAAGATGTCACCTCTCCCCTGGCCGCAACGGACAACTCTTTTCGGATCACAAAAGTTCGTATATCGCCGAAACGAAACGGAATGATCGCCTGTGCGGGGACAAATAAACGCAACAGCAGGATGAGAGGACGCAACATGGACGGAAATAAAGCAGCAAATTTGTCGAAAATATAACGGATATAGGCAAAGTGCGTATATTTTTCTATTTTTTCCAGACGAAAACCCGCCGCATTGAGCATCATCTCCAGGGTGTCATGGGTAAAATAAAAAAGATGCATGTCAATGATCCATGGCCAACGTGATCCCATCAACCTGGGAAACCAAGTGTCCATGTCCAATGTCGATAAAACCAAAACGCCGGAATCTTTAAGCAACCGTCTGACATCCACAAGCAGATCCATAGGATCCCGAATATGCTCCAGAACATCCCACAGGACGATGACATCATACGGCCCCGATAGTTCATCATAGTTTTGTTTCAAGGTTCCACAGCGCACGTCCAGTTTCAAGGATTCCCTGGCATAGGCCACCGACCAGTGTGAAGGTTCCACCCCCACATAATCCCATCCCCGCAACTTGGCCTCCCGGCCAAAAAAACCACAATAGGCACCAATCTCCAACATGGTTCCTGGAGTCATGCTGAGAAGCGGTTCAATTCTGTCAAACGCCAGGGCAAAAGTACGTTGCCGCGCCGCCTGATCCCGAATATAACGTGCATCAACAACTTCTTCGTACAAAGTATCCAGAGTACTGTCATAAACCCCCTCGGGCGAAAAACTCAAACCACATACCAAACATTGAACTACCAAAGGTTTCGATCCATGATCCATGGAGGTACATTGAAAATTCATGGGCCGGTTGTCTTCGGCAGCCTTTTTTGGAAATTTAACCACGGTGAAGGGGGATTGGCAAAAACAACAAACCGGAAACACTTTGGTTGGTTCGTTCTCCACAGGGAGAGAAAAAACCCTTCCCAAAAAAAGACGCAGCAAATTGGTTATTCCCGCAAAGATTTCATATCGGGGAATCTTTGAGGTTCCTGCCATCCGATCCCTGAAATTGGTCGAAATCTCCCCGCAGCGAAAACCCGCCTGATGAATGCGAAAAATACTTTCCATAAAAAATCCATACCCATTGGAATTGATTTCCTGGAAGTCCAGCAACTTGAGCATGTTGACACGAAACGCCCGAAAAGAAGACGTTGTTTCATGCACAGGCAATCCCAACAATGATCGGGACATTCTATTGGCAATGACGCTGATAAATAACCGATATCCCCTATAATCGGTCGTGGAACCCTCGCAATACCGAGAACCTATGACAAAATCTGCATCGATCAAAGCTTGTTCCAAACGCAAAATATCCTCCGGTTTGTGCGACAAATCGGCATCCATGGTGATCAATGTGTGATAACCATGTTGCATGCTGTACTGCATGGCCAACTTATGGGCCGATCCCAGCCCAAGCTTTCGGGGGCGATGAATGGCATGCAAGCGTTGATTGCCAGAGGCCAATCGATCCAGAAGATGGCCTGTTCCATCCGGTGAATTGTCATCGACAACCAGAAGATCGTAGTGGCTGCTCAATGATAAAACCTGCTCACAAAATACCTCAATATTGCTGCGTTCGTTGTAAGTTGCTGTGAATATTAATGTTTTATTCATGCCAGACTCGATTCATTTGTGCAGGTTGTTTTCCACCAGTCGGAGGGTAACCATTCGGTCCCCCCCTGGCACGCGATGCCCTTCGAGCAAGAACCAAAACCCTGGGGGCTTCGCCCCCAGACCCCCATAGGCAATGAATCTTTTTATTTTAATTCAAAAGCAAAACCTTGGGGGCTTCGCCCCCAAACCCCCACCGGGGGGGGTGATCCCCCCCGGACCCCCGCAAAAATTTATGCAAACTATTTTTTTCCGATCCAAAAACATATAATCATTGCCTGATCATGGCCAACAACCATTGTTCCAACTGATCCACCCGAGCATCCCAGGTGTTGGCCAAGGCAACCGCACGACGTTCGGCCACCGTACCAACCCCCTGCCCCACCAAAGCACCCGCAATGGCCATTTCCCATTCATCCGAACTCCTGGCCACACACACCACATGTTGAAAATCATCCACAATCACCTGTTGTGCCGCAGCCACAACCGGACGTCCCGTAGCCAAACATTCATGCAGCTTGGTGGGATACCCATGCACAACCCAATCTTCCTTGAGACCCTGTTGGTCCCGGGCAATAAGATAACAAATGGCATGTACATCCAGATGGTTAAGATAGGCCGGCATGTCTTCCAATGTTTTGCGCTTCAGCCAATGAATATTGGGTCGCGCCAAACATTGTTGCCAATGCTGCCGTCCCCTTTCGTCACGCGGCGTCAAACCATCCATATAGACCGGTCCAATAAAAACCCAATGCCATTCGGGCCGTTGGTGCGAAAGCGTCAACACCATCTCCAGATCCAACTTGGGATTGATGGAACCGACATAACCTATCCTTGGGCTGGGAATGACAGCAAGATCTTCAGGGCAGAGACAACCTTCGGCAGCGAGAAATCGGTGCGCATCGGCACCATTATTAAGAACATGTGCCCGATGATTCCCTCCCCAAGGCAACGTATCCGCCATCCCTTGCGACGAGGTGGTAATCAAATCGGCACGCTCAATCAAACGTTTTTCCATCGCCGCCTTGGCAGGAGTCCACGTTTCCATCATGCGATAGGCATCAAAGACGTGATAAACCACATGGCTGGGATTCAACCATTGTAACCAGGGTTCAAAGGTGGGATGAAACAGAAAGGCGACAGGGCGCATCGAACCCCGATTTTTTTCCATCCCCCCCAGCATGCGCCCGGCATGATGACGAATCACCCAGCGATCCCAATGAGAAAATCTGGGCCACAAAGGCGGCAACCGGCCAGGATGGTCCACCCTGACATGATCGCGCTCCTCCAGCCACCCCAGCCACGGCGACTGCCGCCATTGCGGGGTGTGGCGGTACCATATGTTGAGGGGGCCAAAACTGTAAATCACCGGCCAACCCCGCCTCCCCAGACGCGACAACAATTGCTGCCGACTCAACCAATGATTCCACCATGGATGCGGAGCAAAAGCGATCACAGGAGGCAAAGGGGGAATGATCCCTTGGGTCATGCCTTGTACCCTCGCTTGGATACACAAACATATTTCATCCGGATGGAACAAACACCCCGCCACCCCCCAACCAAAATGGCGAATGGCATTTCGACCACTTCACTCTGCCGCATCTTAAGCTTGCGGATCCATCCAGACGTTGAACATGATGCCCTTCGGGCAAAAACCTTGGGGGCTTCGCCCCCAAACCCCCATAGGCATGAAGCTTTTTGTTTAAATTCAAAAACAAAACCTTGGGG
>JACSDG010000023.1 GCA_015660855.1 Magnetococcales bacterium | reverse complement strand
AAAACAAAGTCAAAACCCTGGGGGCAATCCCCCAAACCCCTTTTTTCTTTCAATAATTTTCCAGGGGGTATCAGCAAATTATCGAATGTCAACACGCCCCAGGGAGTTTGGAGAATATTTAACGCCGTTTCCAGGTTTCCTGGCTGGCCTGGCTTTCCCCTTTGTAGGCCCAAGGCCCCCGAAGGCTGCCATCGGGCATTTTTTTAAGGACAAAAATGGCTGGAGTTCCCTCAGAGATATAGGCGATGCTGAACACCCCCCCCTCGACCAAGCCAACGCCATCCACCGACGATTCATCGTCCTTGTATTTCACATTGTAGATTTCGCCTGTCTTGGTTACGGTGGCCATCCCATGGTAGGACTCTTTGCTGACGGCTTCAAGACCAAGGATATCGTAGACCCCGGACACATCACCTAAAGCAGGAACCGCAGGAGTCGTCGCTGCCAAATTAGACGGGGGTAGAGGGGGCGGCGGGGGCGGCGGAAGCGAAGGTGTCGCCGTAGTGGTAGACGGGGGGGGGGGCGGTTTTGGAGAGGGGGTCTGATGCCCTTCACTCTGAATCCCGTAGGAAACTCCTGTCAACAGAAATGTTAAAATTAAAGATATAAAAGCCGTTCTTCTCATTGTCATCTCCGCAATTCAGAATGCAGCGTCTTACTTAATCAGGGCGTCTCACTTATAGCACACCAGGGAACAGATTTTCCAATTCGCCCCCTCGTGATTGCAGAGAGGAAGGGCTGCGGCAAGTGCTCCCTGCAATAAAAGATACGATTCAATCAAACCTTCTCCTTCAGAAAAAAATAGGCTTTTCTTAAAAATCCAGGCTTGACGGGTTCGGCGGTATGGCCCAGTTCCAAGGAACGCCAATCGCCAAAATTTCTCCGAGCATCCAGCAGACCCACCGCTGCGGCCAAGTCGGGCCTGTTGGCCAGATTGACGATGGGTGAGGCGTGGGTGAAGGATCCAGGGCTGACGGGGGCGGTAAAAATATCTTCGGCACTTTCCTTGATGCCGTGCAATCTGGATCCTCCGCCGGTCAAAATAATACAATCCATGGGGCCGCTGAAAAGTTGCGGGTGAATCATTTTTTTTAATTCAAACAAAATTTCTTCAATCCTGGCCCCGATCACTTGGGGCAGGCGAGGGTCTTCCAAAACTTTGGCATGCAACGATAGGTCAGGGACGTTTTTTTGGGTGGCTGGGACGGAAAGGTTTGCATCGGCCTGACCAAAGGATTGCTTGACTCTTTCCGCCATGGAAGGGGCGAGATCAAAAATTTGGGAAATATCTCTGGTGACATGTCTTCCCCCCATGGGCAGCCGGGCGGAATGGATAAAATGGTTGCCTTTGCGCAAAACCAGCCCGGTGGATCCGTGCCCCAGGTCGATAAACCCTGTGGTCGCATGCCCGGGGGTATCCACAGGGGAAACCGCCATGCTGGCGGCGACCGAGGAGGACAACAGATCTTCCACATCCATCCCGGCGTGCAGCACGGCGTCCAGGACATGGTTGAACGTGGATTGTTGGCAGGTGACAACATGAAAATGCCCTTCCAGGCGGTGACCGGACAATCCCAGGGGGTTTTTGATTTCCTTTTTGTCCAGGAAAAACTTTTTTGGCAGCAGATGGAGAACATGCTTGCCTACCTGACGACTGTGACGGGTCGAATCCATCAATTGTTCCAGGTCTTCCGCCGTCACCTCGCCACCGGCAATGGGAATGATTCCCAGGGCGGAAAAGGCTTCGATATCCTTGGAGGACAAACCAATGCGAACCGAGGTGACATGTCCTCCCGCCATGTTTTCTGCCTGGGTGACCGCTTTCTGGATGGCCTGACCGGCAAGGTCCAGATTCATGATCATGCTGTTGTTGTCGATTCCCTGCGAAGGGGTGATACCGACGCCGACAATTCGCTGGGGCTGGTGATCTTCCGATACCCTGGCGACCACGCATTTGATGGTGTGGGAGCCGCAATCCAATCCGGCGATCAAGTCGGTCTTATCGTTGTCAAACATGGCAAGCCCCACGGTTGGTAATGACTGAAAGACAGCGGCCAGGGACACCGCAACTCTTATGATCCGTGACTCTACAGGTTAATGGAACATAGGGAAAGATCATGTCGAACATGCGGCCCTTAGGGCACAACATCAAAAAAAAAACCTTGGAGGATTGCATCCCCCGATCCCCCTGCTTCAAGGAATGAAAAATTAAAATAAAAACTCTGAGGGAAATCAATAAGACATATTTTTTCTTTCAATCATTGGAAAAAATATTTTTCCAATAGGTGGGCCGGAAGTATCGATCATGACCTGAAAATAAAATACACGGCCCCCATCAGGCACAGCCCGGCCCAGAGAAAATCCCATTTGATGGGGTTTCCCATGTAAAACACCGAAAACGGCACAAAAACTGTCAAGGTGATGACTTCCTGTATTATTTTCAATTGCGGCAGGGTCAAAGCTGTGAACCCGATGCGATTGGCGGGAACCTGCAACAAATATTCAAACAGGGCAATGCCCCAACTGATCAACGCCGCGATGATCCAGGAGCGGTTGTCCAGGTGTTTAAGGTGTGCATACCATGCGAAAGTCATGAATACGTTGGACAAAACCAACAGAAAAACAGTTTGCAGGGCGGTGGAAATCATGGCGCATCTTTGGAAATTACAGGAACATTTTTGATATGGAAACAAGGGCGTAGGAAAGAACCCAGGCCACGGTCAACTGAAAACCCAATGAAAAAAAAGCCCAACGCCAACCCGATTCACGTTGGATGGCGGCCAGCGTTGAAAGACAGGGGGCGTACAATAAAAAAAAGATCATCAGCGTCACGGCCCTGACCGGGGTCATCTCCTGGCCAATCGCGTGTTGCAAGGCTTTTGATCCACCATTGTGGTCGCTCCCTGGGGAATAGAGTAGCGCGTAGCTGGCGACGATGATTTCCTTGGCGAAAAATCCAGAGAGGATGGCAACACTGTCCTTCCAGTCAAAACCCAACGGGGCGAACACCGGGCTTATGCTTCGACCGATTTGGCTCAGATAGCTTTGTTCGATCTGGTCGTGTTTGTTGTCGAATTCCAATCGTTGCAGGGCAAGCTCCTGCTGTTGCCCTTCGGGTATCAGGCGAATGATGTCTGCACGGCGGGTTTGGTATTGTTCTTGAGTTTCCGGGTGGAGAGGGAAGGACTGAAGGAACCAGATGATGATCGATCCCAAAACAATGATACTGCCGACCATATGAATGAAATCTTTCACCTTTTCCCACATGTGCAACAAAATGGAACGCCAAGTGGGAATTCGCAGGGGCGGCAGTTCCATCACATGGGACTCAGGTTTGGAATGGACGACGAAACGGCTGAAGAAAATGGCCGCCAGCATGGCAGAACCAATGCTGATGCCATAGACAATAAAAATAATCTTTCCGGCATGGGCCGCAAAAAAGGTTCCGATCAACAGAATGAAGATGGGTAATCTTTGGGCACAGGTGATGAAGGGGACTACCAGGACAGCAACCAACCGGTCACGAGCGTTTTCGATGGTCCGTGAAGCCATAATGGCCGGAACGTTGCAGCCAAAACCAACCACCAATGGAATAAAGGCTTTTCCATGCAGCCTGAAAAAATGCATGATCCGATCCAGCAAAAAAGAGGACCGTGCCATGTAGCCGGTCTCGCTGGAAATGGCGATGAAAAAAAATAAAGTAAGGATGTACGGCAGGAATACGACCACGGCACCCACCCCTGTGATCACGCCCTCCAGCAGGAGATCTCTGACCAAGCTGGGTGCAAGCAGGTCTCGACCGAAACCTATCAGGAATTGCACCCCATGGTCAATCCATTGGGCAGGATAGGCCCCCAGAGTGAACGTGACCTCAAACAACAGGTACATCAAAAACAAAAATATGGGCATCCCCAGGGTGGGATGCAGCAGCACCGTATCCAAATGGTTGGTCATCTGCCAGAGTTTGGCTTGCGACGGCTGGCGGTGGATGGCCTCGGTGCTCAAGCCGTGGATGAACCCATAACGGGCACCGGCCAGCATCATTTCACACGATTCACCGTGATCGCGCTCCAGATCATAGCGGGCGCGACGAACCATCTCCTGAAGGTGCTCATGTTCTTCCTCGCGGGCGATCAATTCATCATCCCCCTCCAACAGTTTGATGGACAACCATCGGACTTGGTGATCATCCATTTCCTTGGGGTGCAATTCACGAACAAGAGTTCCCAGGCTGGAAATAGCCTGCTCCAGATGCGGGTCGTAGGCGAGAAATACCGGGCGAATGCGTTCGTGAGGGATGCGGCTGGTTTCCATGACCGCCTCCATCAACTCCCTTAAACCCTGGCCCGTCTTGCTGGATAGGCCCACCACCTTGCCATGCAGCATGGACGACAGACTGACCATGTCCAGGGAAATCCCTTGCAGTTCCGCTTCATCCATCATGTTGATGGCAAAAACGATGGGTTGTCCCAGTTCCAGCAATTGGGTGGTCAAAAACAGGGATCGTTCCAGATTGCCGGCGTCCAGGACGTTGACCAAAACATCCGCCTCTTCAGCGTATAAAAATTTCCGACTGCTCAGTTCTTCGGGACTCTTGGAGGTCAGGGCGTAGACTCCGGGCAGATCCACCAGACGTATGGTGTTTCCTTCGTAGTCAAAGTTTCGTTCCTGGATAGTTACCGTCACCCGTGGATAATTTCCCACCTGGGCGTTGGTCTTGGACAAGGCATTAAAGAGTGTCGTCTTGCCGCAATTGGGATTGCCAATCAGGCCGACGGTCAGTATCTTTTTCTCTGTGGACATGATGCCCTTCGGGGAAAGAAAACAAAGCCGAACCCGTATGGAACTTTCCACACAAGGTTCAAATCACCAAGGAATCCGGGGAGGATGATCCCCCCGGATCTTCGCAATATCTTTGAAGAAAAAGAGGGTGAACTAAACGGTTACCCCTTGTCTTCTTCGGTTTCGTCGATTGTTGCGATTTTTACAGTATTCTGGTGGTGACCATGGTGCGGGGCTGAGCGAAGGACAGGGTCAATAGGCAGCGATTCCATTTCTTCCTCTGCCGATTCCTCTTCTTTGCCAAACTTTTCCTTGAGAATTGCCAATCCTTCATTGGTTTTGGTCGTGGCGAAACGGTGCAGATTGACGATACCGCCGATCATGTCGCCCAGAATATTAAAAATACCCGTCCCCATATCTTCCACAGGGATGACAATGGAATCTTCAAAACGGGCGGACGTTGCGGATTCAGGGGTCATCATGGTCTAACCTCACAGTGTCGATTGGTTCTATCATTGGTCTGAAGTTTTACAACTGTTTCTCTTTCTCGCATTACATATTTTTCAACGAACCTGATGCCCTTCGGGCAAAAAAACAAAATAAAAACCCTGGGGCTGCGCCCCTAGACCCCCCTTGGGGAGCAGTAAAATCAAAATCAAAAGAAAAACCTTGGAGGGCTGCTGCCTCCAAACCTCCGCCGGGGGGGATGATCCCCCCCGGACCCCCACAATAACTTTTGCCAAACTTTGTTTTTCCGATACGTGGACTGAACGGTCACGACCGCCCAGCCTTTCAACCGCCAATCACATCCCCAACCTGATTCCAATATTCCAAAGGCAATTCGGTGGCCATCTTCAATGCCCCCAAAGAACCTGCATAAATGGGATCATCGACCAGGTGGATGCGAACATCACCATAATCACGCAAACTTTCGGCCAAAACCCGATCCAATCCACGCAAGCGCGAACCACCTCCCGCCAGAATAATGTTGCCTACCACCTCTTCCTGATTCTCCGGGTCGAAAATGGTGATCAATTGTTGGACGTTTTCGATGATGTCCGGCACGATGGCCTCGCAAGCCACCCGAACTTCACGGGTGATCTCATGGGGTTGCGGTTTGCCGTTGGCACGCAGATTGACGATGATATCCTGTTCCTGGGGGCCGACAAAACCAAACTGGTCCTTGATTTTCTGGGCAAGCAGGGTCGTAATCTGCACGTTGGGATACGATTCCGAAATCAAACTGGTGAGAAAATTATCCACATGATTGCCCGCCTTCATCAAGGTCACCTGCTCCTCAGCCCCGGGAATGGTGCCGCGCATGGCGCATATGTCGATGGTGCCGGCACCAATGTCGATGATGATGGCGTTGGTGAGCTTGTTAAGACCGTAGGCAACCATGAACGGTTCGGAAACAACCATGGAAAAGTGCATCAATTCGTTGGTGATGCGCAACAATTGGTTTTTATTGGAGATGGAAGCGCGCGCCGGGACACCGACAATCCCACAGACCCGGTCGCCGGGCTGGGGATGCGCCAGGGAAATGGCGTACTGAATCAATTCTTTGGCCGCCTGGGTATCCTTCTCGCTGGCCTCCTTCAACACCCCGTCTTCCAGGGGAAAATGAATGTTCAGGTAGGATCGACGGTCCAAAGCTTCTTCGCCAACCACGTTGGTTTGGTCCAACAGCTTGACCCCGATGATGTCTTTGGGATAACCCACTACCGAACGCACCGCCTCTTTGGTGCCCCGGTTGGACACCACGGTCGTTCTTGATGTGCCCAGGTCAATGCCCAGAAAAAGGTTTCTGCCCTGTTGCGCGGATGATTCCATGCTTTACCCCTGTCATCGGTTTGCAAATGCCAATCCCGCATCCCCTGCGGTACCGGCGGACTATTCCTCAATGGCTCTGGTTACAGTTTTTCGCTAAACATTTAATTCAGTGTCTTGATTTTATTCCAATTTTATCGGCAGAGTGAACAATGACCCCTCCCAATGTGCCCAAAGTTCCCAACACAATATCGACGCTACCGCCGGCGATTTGGGTTACTCCGGTAACAATCCCGCGTACCCCTCCCGTGATCTTGCCGACAACCATTCCCATGGCGGAAGTGCGTTGATTGATGGCAACAACACGATGCCCTCCCCCCCGGGATGTCAACTGCGATGCCGAAAATCCAACGTCCTCACGTTTTGAACCCAGCGCAACGATTCCTCCCACGGCATCTCCCAGAAGATGGGCAATCCCCGATCCCAACCCTTCGATGGGAACCTGCCACATTTCGCCTCCCTGATCTGCCGCCCTGGTCGAGCGTACCGCCTCAATCTGGCTTTGACCGACTACGGGATATTGTCGCGCTGGCGGGCGACGATCCTTGGCCCCGGACGGGGTTGGGGGACGGGCCGAGACATGGATATGGGCCTTGGGTGTCTGAATTGCCATGGCCTTTCCCGGCGGATTGTCAGGGAGCTTATCCTTTGGGGGGATCGTGACGACCAGTCGGGCCGATTTTCTGGTGGTGGCGGGTTGTTGGTGACTCGTCGCCTTTTGTTGGGCGGTGGCTTCCGCCTGGGGCGCATCCCTCTTCACCTTTGCCGAAGACGAAATGCCGACATTCCCCGCCAAAGGGGCCTGGATTCCCGTTCCCGAAGGTTTCTCTTTGCGGGGATGGTCTCGGGATGCCGACGGGGCAAAAGCGGTGTGTGTCTCCGCCGTCGCTTCCTTAGTGATCGGACCCGCTGCACGGGTGATTTTGCCATGAGCAGCCCCCTGTCCTGGTTGGGCAGCGGGTTTGTGGCTCTGCGGATTGCCTGCGGGAACCTTAACGAACGTCGCCTTGACCGGTGCATTTCCGGTCACCTTTCCCGCCTGCCCCGATTCCGCCTTCCGGGAAGCCTGGACTGCCGGCGCAGTGACCGTCTTTGCCGGGACATCTTTGGGTGCGACAACCCCGGAACCTGCGGCAGCAACCACGGGCCTGTCTTTCCCGGGAGTAGCCATCTCTGGGGGACGATCTTGTTGCACCACGGGACGCCCTTGATCCCGGGGAGTTTTATCCGGGGGGGGGGAGACCGATGATTTTTCCGCTGGACTGAAACGGGCTGGAGTCTGAGGAGGGATGGCCGTGGAAGATTTTGTTTCCAATCGCCGGGAAGCAGCGGCGGTAGGAATCCCTTTCTCGGCTTGATCCATGGTGTGGAGCAGGTGATCGACCCGACCTATCCCCTGGCGGCGGTGAATGTTGTTGTCGGCTTCGGTTGCCGAGGAATGGACGGGGGCAGCGGTATTTTCTTCATTCTCCCGTTTTCCCGGAACAGAATTTTGACGCGCAGTCTGGGCCGTGCGCGACGTGGATGCCGCAACGTTCACACTGGCCTGGAAAGGTGAGTCTTTGGTGCGCCCCACCGATGACCGACCCGGATTCGCAGTATCGACGGTTTTTTTTCGCGTTGCCGAACTTTCAGGTTGCGGACGGGGGGGCAAAATTTTCTCATGGTGCGATGGGGTGCCTGGCCCTCCTGGCGGTTCCGATGCCGACAGGCTTTTCACGACGGCACTGGCGGTAAAGGGGACACCCTTGAGGTTCTCGGATCGCTTGCGGTGGACGTTGGACTGGGCGGCGGCCTGGTTGCCCGGTGGGGTGGACAAGGGCATGACGTGGGGGCGATGGCTTCGATCGGCAAGAACTCCAATCCACCCTGGCGTGCCTTTGGCCGGCGCAGGAGCCGAGGCGACTCCCGGGGATGGAGACAAATTTTCCACGGGACGCTTCGGGGAAACGTCGGCGGCAGACTTGCGGGATATGGCTGCCGTAGATGCTTGCGGGCGCGCGGCCACGGTCTGGCGACTGGCCACGGGCTTGCCTGATGGTGGGGCGGTCTTTTCCGAGCCTCGACCGAATGCAGGTGCAGGTGCAGGTGCAATTGGAGAAACCGTGTTCTCCGTCATCCTGGTCACCGGTGGGCTGTGGCCGCCATCGGTCTTGAGTTTTTCCTTAAGAAAACGATTCAGCGGCGAATTTTCCCACGACTCCGACTCGGAAAGCTCGGCGTTGGGCTGCGGCGAACTGGAAACGCCCCGGTCTGACGCCGTGGTTGCCATCGTTGCAATGTCATCGGTGATGGGTTTGGCCTCGGCTGGGGGTTCACGGTGCCCTTCGTCTCGGTTCGGAGACTGGCCTTGTTCGTCGGCCATAAGCCTAAGTTCGGTGGGGTCGGGAATTTTCCGGGTGCTGCCCCGATGGGCCAGACCGGATCTTCCCGGCGACGGGGCAAATGGACTTTGCGCGCGGGTCGATATGGCCTTGGTGGGAACCTCCACCGCATCGGACACCGACACAGTCCCGGATTCAGGGGGCGGCTCCGGCGGTTGTCCCTGGGGCTGTTGCTTGCGGGCGAGAGCAGCCGCTGCCTGCTTGAGTGCCGTCAGGCCTCGCATGGCATTGGCCCTGGATCCGGTCGTTTCCTGTTCCATGACGTTTCTTCCATTGTCAGCCTGGAGGGGGGTAATCTTCATGTGATAAAGTAATGTCTCACCTGACGCGCATTATTTCAGAAAAGGGTCACTTATAAAAGGCAACTTTTTCATAATCGGCCCTGGATTGAATTTTAACAAGGTTTTGGCGAATGCGTCCCAGATCTCGGGCAAGTTGTCGCCCCTCACCGGGGCTGATGGTTCCCGACTCAAGGGCGTCGAGCAGACGTCCCCAATGACGGTCGATTTCCCGGACGTTAGACAGGTGCGGCTCAACCGACAAAAGCTCGGTTTTCTCTGGGGAAGGGGTTTCGGCGCATTCGGGTTCCTGGGTGGCGTCGGCCCATTGTTCCAACGGCGGACTTTGCCGTTGCCGCATGAGAAAAGAACGGGCCGCATCCAGGCTGACACGATGTGTACGGCGCCGAATGTTGGAACGATGAAGGTTGGCGAGGGGGGCAGACATGATCCGTGTCAGGTATAGGGACGGATGACGGCTTCGGAAATCCCTTTTTGTTTCAGGAGATCTTTTTTGGCGGTTTCGGCAGTGGCAGATTCGGAATATGGGCCACTGTAAACGCAGGTCAGAACACCATTGCGTTGTGGTTTGGTGTAGACCGGCAGCCCCAACTTGCGCACAATGGCCAATTGTTCTTCCGTGTTGGCGGATTCGGAAAAACAACCCAATGAAATAAACCAACCTGTGCGCTTGACAGATGCGTCCGCTTCATTTTTGTTGGCTTGAGGGGGGGATGATGGGGTGTCGCGGGCTGT
Organism: Magnetococcales bacterium; assembly: GCA_015660855.1. Lineage (GTDB taxonomy): Bacteria > Pseudomonadota > Magnetococcia > Magnetococcales > UBA8363 > UBA8363. The sequence goes on along the minus strand of JACSDG010000023.1, from coordinate 19,328 downwards.
CTGCGGTGGTGGCGGTGGCGGCACAGGGGGGACTGAGGCGGTCGTCGTGGCGGCAACGATGGGAGCGGTTGGTTTGGTTGCGACAACGGGTGCTGTCGGCACGGTAGTCGCAACGGTGGGGGCTGTCGTGACGGAGGTGGTCGGGGTGGTCGGCTGTGGCTTGGGTTGGGAGCCTGTAGCAGGGTCAGCCTTCCACGTCACGGGTTGTGGTGTACTCACTCCAAACAAAAATGGAGAATTGGAGGGGGGGGCGGCGGGAATCGATGGTTCTTGACTGGGCGAAGCCTTGGCGGAAGATGGCGCGGTTGGGGCCGTCGCAACGGCTGAAGAATCCGGAGCCTTGGTGTCTTTGGCTGTCGGCGGATGTCCGACGGACTTATCTTTGCTGTCTGCTCCCGCAGGAGGGACGGTGGGTAGCAATAGCGCAGCGACAGGGGGCGGTTGGTCCTGGCTGGCGATGACCAGATCGTAGGCGGGGGAGGTGGATTCCTGGGAAGGTGGTGTTTGTTTGCGTCGCACATTGGTCAAGGTTCCGGCCACACGCTCCTTTTGTCGGGCATCGGCTAGGCTGTCGATGAGCTTTTGCATGACAGGGCTATTGGTTCCGTGAACCTTGCGGGCTATTTCGATGGCATCGGCATAAAATTGTTTGCCGGAAGAAAACCGATTGTTGCGAATGTCGATCCAGGCCAACCTTTCCAAGATGGGAAGTTGGGATTTATGCTCGGCTCCGTTGGCGCGCAGGCTGATATTGAGTGCCTGCTGCAACAAGGGTTCCGCCTTGGGAAAATCGCCCTCGGCAATGTGAAGCTCCGCCAAGGCCATACGGGCGGGGATGGTTTCGACGGAATGGGGGCCGTAACGGTCCACAGCGAGCCGCACCGCCGCCTGGGCATTGGCCAGTTGCCCTTTGGTGTCATTTCCTGCGTGTACAGGATTCCATAGAAGCAACAGCAGCCCCCACAGAATAAGACTCAGAGTTTTTCTCCACGTTTTTGTGGGAAATATCCATTGTTTCCCCGGTAGTGCTGTCATTTAAAAACACCCAAACGTCTCATTATGGCTGGCGGTGATAAGCCGGCCTGATTTTTTTCAACGGCGACCCGGCATGTAACCATTCAGTCCCCCCCTTTTTTTTAGGTTGGAACACGGCATACAGTACCGTAGTCATGCGCTGGTCGCATTATCTGTCGGTGGGCGACTGCAACGGACCACCGTCCCCATTATCAGGTACTTCAAAGAAAAAGAGCAAGTCCAATTGTTGTCCGCCCGGGGCATCCTGGCGGCTGGCGACGTGACCTTCAACCTGGAACAAGGGCTGTCCATGACGGTTTTTCATGGCCGATAATCCTGGTTGGCTGGACAAAAGGGTTTCAAGGCCATGGCGGGCACGGGCAACAGCCAGCTTTCGGTTGAAAAAAAAGCGGGCCTCGCCAGGACGGGCAAAGGCGGCCTGGCCGCGGAGGCGAATGGTATCTACCCGCACGGCCCCCGGCTTGCCGGAACACTGGGAAAGGTCGGGAGGACGAGCCACATGACAGGGGAGTATCCGGACCAGTTCCCGAGCCAAAACCGTCAATGCCCGGCGTTGCCTGGGGCCGGGTTTAGGGGAACCCCGGTCAAAACTCAAAACCGATGGCAGGGTGATGGATGACGCTTTGGAATCGATGAAAAGCCTTAATTGCGAACGGGTCAAGGACGCACGCAGTTGAGAAAAAAATTGATCCCTGGATTGGGCCGTAGATAAAATTTCCGGGTTCGTCTCGGTATCGGGCTGGGCCACGGAGATGGTCTCCAGGGGAGAAGGGACGGGCAGAGAGGGGGCACTGGAGCGGGGGGAGGGTTGGGGGGCGGGGTAAGGACCTGAGACCAATCCCTCCAGATGCTCGACCTGTTCCTTGATTCCCTGGAGCAAATCGCGTCCCCGGGACTGTTCCTCAAGGCTCCGCGTTTGCGCCGTCACCATGGTTTCGGTGGCCCGCGCCACATGCTGCCCCAACCGATCCACGGCTGCGACAAACTCATTTTGCGGGGCGGGGTTGGCCAGAGTTTCCAATTTTTCATTCATCCGTTCCAGAAGAATGAACATGCGTTCCTCATGACCCAGAATCCGATCCGCCAGCACCTCGGTGAGTTGCGTCACTTCCCCGTGGTTCGGGGGAACGGTCGGAAGGACGGGCAGAGAAGGGGTGATCTTGTCCGTCAGCGGGAGGGGGCGTCCCTGGACCAGACTGAGACCCAGCAGGATAACGATGACGAACAAAACACCCGATACCGTCTCGGTCATGAAGACAGACCACGGGGAGAGGTGATTGCGCATTGTGTCGGTGAAACTTTTCATGGCATCCCTCCCCCCTGTTATCCCAGGCAAGCGCGAGTCAGGTTGACTATCAACTCAGCTTTGTCGGGCCACTAGGGGGCCTCTCTGACCAAACGAAATCCTATATTGTTGCCACGATGATCCGGATACTCAAAGTTACGGTCAGCCGAGCGGGCGTGGTCCGCCTGATCATTCCAACTGCCGCCCCGAACGGACTTTAAACCACTGTCGGCAGTCCCGTCTGGGGGCCACAGGGGATTGAGCACTTGTCCGTCTTTTGACAGCTGGCTTTCTGGCCAGGACTCTTTGTAGTAGGCCCAAAGAGAGTACGAATCTTTGATCCACTCACTCACGTTTCCATACATGTCATACAGGCCGTTACTATTTGGCAGCTTGGAGGCTATAATGCTTGTCTTCGATCCTGAATTACTATAATATACCGCATAATCTTTCAACTTGTTGGCATCTTCGCCAAAATGATAGGTGGAGGTGGTTGATCCGCCCCGAACAGCAAACTCCCATTGTGCCTCTGTCGGCAAATCGTACGTACCCTCATTTCTGGCATTGAGAGCCACCAGAAATTGTGCAACATCATTCCAGGACACTTGTTCAACGGGACAATTGGCGCAGTAGCCAAAATGCGCCGGGGTTGTCCCCATCACGGCTTTCCATTGCCCCTGGGTCACCTCTGTCGCCTGAATATAAAACGACTCGGTAAGACCAACACTGTGACTTTTTTCATCCCCTTCCCTCGGTGTTTGCCCATCGGAAGACCCCATGTCAAACCCCACAGGGGCATGCTTTTTAAAGATCATGCCAAGGGAGTTGGTATAGGTTTGGTCAGCCGCAGTTGGCAATCCGATGGCAGACCTAGCCAAAAGCCAAGCATCGGTGATGGTCACCCCACCGCCGGAGGTTCCCATCGTTGAGCTGCCACTTTCGGCCACATCGGCATTTGCATCCTGAGGAATCAAACCTGCCGCCATACGTGCTGCCACCACGGCATCGCCAAGGGTAACGGATCCGTCAGGGTTGCCGAGAGGGGCGACGTCACCGAGTATGGCGAAAGCCGAGTTTGGAAACCAAAGAGAGATAAAAATAAAAACTGCAAAAATATTCCGCATAGATAACCCTTTAAGCAACGATCAAAAACTCTTTTTCTAAAAAAGAGGGGGGACGAAACGGTCACTTTTTCCGAACGCATTTTCTGTACCAAATTTTTGCCATTGCAACAACACAATTCGGAAGCTTTTTACCCAACGCAAAAAAAAAATTGATTATTGTGGAAGAAAAGCTATTCTAGGCTCCCGTCTGTGTTATGGCAAGCTGGCCCGAGAGTGGGGGCAGGGATAGAAAATATCACAACCAAGAGATTGTTCTCATGCAACGCACCCAAAGTCTGAAAAAATCCATGCTGGCTGCCTCAGCCCTCCTCTTTTGGTTTGCCGATGCGGGGTGCGGTGGGAGTCGCGGGGGATCTTCCTCTTCGTCCTCTTCGTCGAGTTCAGCGTCTTCATCGTCAGCGTCATCATCGTCGTCGTCCTCCTCCTCCTCTTCCGCATCGGCCTTGACCTCCACCGCGTCCACTTCGGTCGTCACCGTCCATTATACAGGTTCAAAAACGCTCTACGGACATCAACTGCAATTGACCGCAACCAATGGCTTGACATTGGAAAAAGATACCGTTTGCACTTTTGCCCAGGAGGGCACTTTTTCCAATGTGAATACATCGACAAAATCCATAAATACCGTGGCCCCTTCCGGTTTTACCGGCACGGTAGAACTCTTTACCTGCACCTTCTCCATCGCTTCGACCTTAACCCAAAAGATAACGGCAAGTGACTATTCCATCAGCACTATCGACGCCTACGATGAAGGAGGCAATAAAGTTTCCGTCTCGTCCAGCGATTATAAAATTACGATAAAATAATATTTTAATAGTATTTATGGTTTTCTTGGCGGCATTCACAACCTTTCTCCTCTTGTGGCTAAGGATCCCGGTCGCATGCCCCGCAGTTTTACATCCCCCGTCGTACTTGTCGATGACGAAGAGGAGTTGTTGTTTACCTCCATGGTATTGCTGCGAACTCACGACATTGCCCCCGTAGTCACCTACCCCGACAGCCGACAACTGATGCGCCAATTGGAAATCCACGGCGCATCGGTCATTCTCCTGGACCTGATCATGCCCAACGTGACAGGACGGGAACTCCTGCCGCAGATTCGGCGTTATTTTCCCGACATTCCAGTCATTATCATGACAGCCGTTCACGAAGTGGAAACCGCCGTCGCCTGCATGAAGGAAGGGGCGTTCGACTATCTGGTCAAGCCCGTCGATGAAAACCGCTTTGTTTCCAGCGTCCAGAGAGCCATGGAACGCCATCACCTTCAGGTGGAAATCGGGCGTTTGAAACACCACCTGTTGTCGGACCAGAGGGAACAAAACCATGCCTTTTCGGAAATCATCACCCAAAGCCGAAAAATGCAGGCCATCTTCAAATATCTGGAAGCCGTTGCCGATTCCGAAGAACCCGTATTGATCGTCGGTGAAACCGGCGTAGGCAAAGAACTCATGGTGGAAGCCACCCACCGCCTCAGTGGTCGGGAAGGCGAACTGGTAGCGGTCAATGTTGCGGGCATCGACGACAACATGTTTTCCGATACCCTGTTTGGTCACCGTCGCGGTGCCTTTTCCGGAGCCGATCATCCGCGTGAGGGAATGATTGCCCAAGCCAAAAACGGAACTCTGTTTTTGGATGAGATTGGGGACTTGGGACAGGCTTCGCAAGTCAAATTGTTGCGCTTGTTGCAGGAAAAAAAATATTACCCCCTGGGTAGCGATCTGCCCCTGAAAACCAACGCTCGCATTCTTTGCGCCACCAATCGCAACCTGTCACAAGCCATGGAAAATTCTGGTTTTCGCGCCGATTTGTATTTTCGCCTAGCGGCGCACCACGTCATGATTCCTCCCCTCAGAGAACGCAAGGAAGATATCAAGTTATTGCTCAACCATTTTTTGGCAGAAATTTCCGAAGTCCGCAAACAAGCCGTCCCCACCCCACCCCCGGAACTTTATAAATTACTCGAATCCTATCATTTTCCCGGTAACGTAAGGGAACTCAAAGCCATGACCATGGATGCCATGGCGCACCATGAGTCCGGCATGTTGTCCATGGAGCTTTTCAAACGGCACATATTTGCCAAGTCGGGTTTGACCAACTCCGAACTGCAACGCAACGACGGGGATGACCGCCTGTTCAGCGACCTCCCGGATCCATTGCCAACCATTCAGGCCGTTACCGATTTGTTAATCGAGGAAGCCCTACGTCGTTCCGGTAACAACCAGGGGATCGCCGCTGCCCTGCTGGGAATCACCCGGCAAACATTGAACCGCAGAATTCAATCAAAAAGAAAAGATTTTTAGGACGTATTAACCATTCCGACCTGGAAAAGTATCGCCACACTGTCAAGATGGTGGAAAAAAACCAGATCGTTGTGGTACAAGGATAACCTTGTGCGTCCCGATGATCGAATACCCGTTTGAACAGCCCATCCCCTGCTGGCCAGATCTGCTCTCGTGGTGAAGGAAACCTGGACTTCAATGGCCAATGATGATCTTCTTAAACTCTACGGCGGTCTGGTAGACGACTTTTTCCGTAACACTACCACGAGTGGCCCGGATTTATTTTCCGAACCGCCGCCCCAGCCCACCCCCAAAAAGGGTGAACAATCGGCCCAACAACGCCCCGGCACTGCAACGACACCCCAGCCCGATACGTCCGACCGCGCTGAACACAACAGAACCGAGCTGCGCAAGGTATTGCCTGCTCTGATCGACCCAAGCGATCAGGGCAGGATCAACGGCATCGTCGCAGACTTCAAAAAAAATCTCGGCACTGCCCAAACCGATCACTCCGGCGAACAAGACCAGGGGGCCACGGTACGCCACCTTAAACATTTTCGGGATCAAATCGCCGCCGGTCAGGAAAACAGCCTGGAACACAACCCGTTTCACGAACTGACCCGAATACTGTTTCAGGCCACATTGAAAGGATTGTTCGCCTATTTTGCCCGGGAAACCCGTACCCGACTCCATAGTCTGCCACCACCGATACGCTATTCTCCCTCACTAAAAGAAATCTGGTATCGCCCAAAAGAATTCGGCGGCCTGTTTTCAAAGCTCAGTGCCACCCTGGCCAAATGGGTCATACTGACCCGCCCCCCCCTGGCCATTCTTCTTTTTGTCGGATCGTCGTACACCACCTACAGAGGGTTCAACGATCTTCTGCAATCCCAGGACATGGGGTCGTTCATCCTGGAAACCTTCTCCGGGTCGGAAGGGGAATCCCGACGCTATTTTATCTCTTTGTTCGTCGGCGTCGCCCTGTCCTCGGCCATCATCGACTTTAAAACCCGTCTGTTCACCGCCATCGCCGATACCGGACGGGTATTCGCCGGCATCCGTGACGCATTTTTAATCAATCCGCGCTGGATGATCCTGGCACTGATCCTCACATCCCTCTCCATCAAAACCAATTACGATGGCATCGTCTCCATCTTTTCCAAAAAGGAAGACCTGGCCGCACAGGCGACGACCATCAAGAAAGGGATTCAGGAAGCCCTCGGCAACCGTTTTTTTGCCTCTTCCAGCAACCCCGACTCCCTGTTCGACCTCAAGGCGGTCCTCGACGAAAACATTGCCACCCTCATCCCCATGCTGGAAAGCATTCCCAACGATGAAGCCGAAGGGTTGGCCTCCAGTGGCGATGCCCGCAAGGGACCACGTTACTGGGCCAAACATTTCATCATCTTCGGCGGCTATGAACCGGGGGTTTCCGATGTCAGCCTGTCCCACAACACCCCGTTTTCCCAATCCATCGATCTCATGCTGACGGCGGCAGGCATCGATTTTTTCACCTCGGTGCAACAAAAAATCAACCTGTTGGGCCGCACCTATGCCGATCAGTTGGAAAAAACCGAAGGGGCCATCGTCAATCGCCTCGCCACCCTGGACACCATGATGAACGTCCGTGGCTATTCCATGGCTGAAATCAAACGCCTTCTGGCCATTGAACATTACCAGATCAATACCCTCGTCGGTGCCATCGTCGTGGATCTGGAACAGTCCAAAGACACCTACCAGGTGGTTGTCGAAGATTTTCACGATTTGACAAAATCCTATCTCGACATTTTGCTCAAGATCGATTTGTCAGGCAATATTCAACCGGGAGACTATGTCATCACCGCCAGTATGAGCGTCCCCAGGATCGAGGCCATCGACAAACTGCGCGCCGGCATGATTCCCGAGGCCCGGCATAAAAGTTTCGCCGAACTTCGCTTTTTCCTCATGGATCGCTACGGTGCCGCCGGAGGCGGTTTGCTCCTGGCTTTGATCCTTTTTCTTTCCATCAGCATGGACCTGGCCGATCCGATTCTGTTTGCCCGTTCCGTCGCCCGTCATGGCCGCCGGGATCAGGAATCGGTCAACGTTCTCGTCGAGGAGATGACGCAATGGGAAAAACAATTCACCCAACTGGGCAACGAACTTCTCGACTCCAATTATGCCCGAGCTGTCCTGGGTGACAGGTCCCCCGTGAGCAAAAACGAAGTGGAAATGCGATTTCATCAGCAAGTGGACCGACTGGATGCCGAAATCAAACATCCCCAAGACCGCAACCTGGGCGAAGGGTTTATCCTTTGGTTCATTGGAATGTTTCTTCTCAACCGCCCCGTTTGGACCCGTTGCTACAACGTCCGTCTGGCCGCCTTGGCCCGCCTTGTCAACCCAAAAAAAACATTTCTGGAACAATGGTTTTCCGCATTTTTCCTGGAATCTCGCAAAAAAACTTTGAAAACCGGTCCTGTGCTGACGAACACCTGCATTCAAATCCGCAACAACTCCATGCACTGCAAAGAGCAGATCAACCGAATCGTCAAAGCCTATTCCAAACAGTTAGACACCGTCGATACCCAAGAGCAAACCCAATCCCCCGATTTGGATCAACCAGGCTGGCGACAGCGTTTTCACCCCGCCGCAATCGGCCACGCCCTGACACGCATCTTTCATGTTTTAGACCTGATTTTCCTGAAGGAAATCAAGCCGTCTCCAGCATGGTTTCCCCTTTCCTACCATCATTGGCGCAGAGATTTCGTCAACAGCCTTGCCCGCTCCACCAATATCAAAAATCTGATTGCCAGATTGCAGCCGGAACTGCAATCACTCTTGGACATCACCATTCCATCCATCTTTGAAAACAGTTATTATCCCACCATGGATATTCAAAAGAAATATGGCCATCACCTGACAGCGTCTTGGAATGAACGTTTCGCCACTTTTGAAAACAGACTTATGGAATTTGAGCAAAGCCTCCTGGAAAGCCTGGGGATGATCCCCGCCCTGGCCGGCACCGGTTCCCAAGCCGATTTTCTGGAGACCCTCAACAGCATGGAATCCAGGATGAACCTCAATACCAACCAAATCCTTGAGGTTCTCAAAGTCATTGACAACAACCGTGATCGTCATTCCGATCGGCATGTCATCACCGGACTGGCCCTGGAAGGGGAAAGTCAAAAACTGTTGGAAGATGCACACAACCTTATCGCCAAGGTCAAAGAGGCTGAAGAACAAAAGAAAAAACTGGAAGAGGAAAAGATTCGGCAGGAGATGGAGGCCATGGCCGGGGCCATGGACATGCGCCTGATGGAACTCAGACAAATTTTCAACGACATCAGCCAAACCATTTTGCGGATGAAAATGCGGGAACTCAACTACAGGAAAAAAGGTTTTCCTTCCCAGGCGGTTATGCTAAACCACCATTTAAACCGGTCCATTCTTGATCAGGCCCCCAAGGAGGCCGATGCCATCATCCATGTCATGGAGACCATCCTGCAATCGGAGCACCCCTACACCCAACGCAACCTTGACACCCTGGACCAACTGAAGGCACAAGCCATGGAAATCCAGGACCGAATGATTGCCTTCCAGGATTTCAAAGGGGTGTTGTCGCCCACAGCGGGAAAACCTGTGGGAGGGATGCAACCGAGCATGGCAACACCATCGCAAGACACAGTATTCGATCCCAAACCAAAAAATGACCCCATCATTCCCGTCCAATGGACTCCACCAACGAACAAGGTTAAATAAATGCCTGTCTGCGCGTCCCCCTCCTCTCCCGACCGAAAAAAGACTGGCGTCCAACACGAAGGATAAACCGATCCATGCTTAACCTCAGCACACGCTGGAATGTCCTCATTGTCGACGACATCGCCGCCAACATTAAAACCCTTTGCGCCGCCTTTGACGGCGAGCACGAGTTGTTCTTTGCCAACAATGGTCCCGAGGCACTTGTAACTGCCCGCAATCAATCGTTGGATTTGATCCTGCTGGATATTGTCATGCCTGGCATGACCGGTCTGGAAGTTTGCCGGCAGCTTAAACAGGATGCCAACACCCGACACGTTCCCGTCATATTCATCACCTCGAAGGATGCCAACGACGATATCGCCGAGGGTTTGCAACTTGGGGCCTATTATTATCTGACCCGACCGATTCATCGGGAAACTCTCCTGGCCATCGCCCAGGCGGCGGTCCACCATTACAGCAATCATCGCATTCTTCTGGAACGGACCCGCGCTGCGGCCAATACACTGAAACTCCTGGACAAAGGATTTTTCAGTTTTCAAACCCTTGAAGAAGCCGATTATCTTGCGGTCATGCTGTCGTGTCCCTGCAAGGATCGGGAAAATATTGTCGTTGGCCTGCGGGAATTGCTGTTCAATGCGGTGGAACACGGCAATCTGGGGATCACCTACGAAGACAAATCCCACTTGGCCGACCCGGTGGACTGGGCAGAGGAAGTTACACGCCGCCTTCTTTTGCCGGAAAATCAGCAAAAAAAAGTTTGCGTCGCCTTCGAACGGAGCGGCGAAGAAATCCGGATTAGAATTCGCGATCAGGGCCATGGATTCGACTGGAAACCTTTTTTAAAATTTGACCCCGAGCGCATGTTTCATACCCATGGACGCGGCATTGCCCTTGCCTCCGGGATTTCTTTTAAAAAAGTGGAGTTCGTGGGATCAGGCAACGAGGTCATAGCGACAGCGATTCTGGATCACAACAGCGTTTCGTGCGAGCATTCTGACATGGCTTAATTCTTGCTTTGAGACTCATTGTTTTTTCTTTCACTGGCAGTACCCGCAGCAACAGCAACGGTGCGCCGGAAAAACATGGGCCGGCACCCATAGACCACCGACATGGCAAAACCCGGGATACTCCTGACCCGGCAGGCCCGCAGTGGAGAGTAACGGATGTTTGAATGGATCACCCACATGATCAACCACCCAGGATTGCCTTGGGGTGTCTCTGCGCTCATCGTGTTCTGGGGATTGTTCGCCCTGCTGCGCTTCCGGGCCAGGGTCATGCCACTGCATCATGAACTCAGCGAAGCCCTCAACGCCCTGGCGGTGCAAAAATCCCCCGCGTCCCTGGCCCACAACCTGAACACGCTGGACGCCCGACTCGCCGCCATGACCACCATCGCCCCCGCATGGCGCAGTTATCGTTCGACACTGTTTTTATCGGCAAAGACCAAAACGTTGCAATCCTCGGACGCTGCGGAAAAACATTTTCATCTTGACGGCCTGGGCCAAGCCCTGTCCGAGTTGAAAACTTTTCAATCCACCCCATCGCATCTGGCCAACACCGGCCTGGTTTTTACCTTTTTCAGCCTTGTGGTCGCCATCCACGTCTCAGCCAACGGCCTGCTGTCCAGCGCAAGCGGACCTTCCTACCAAGCTATTCAGGGTCTGTTTGCCATTGCCTCCTTCAAGTTTCTCACCTCCATTGCCGGCATCCTCTGCGCCATGATGCTTTCGACCGTCATACGCAAACATCTGCATCTCCTGGAAAACCGCCTCAGACGCATCGCCGATGCCCTGGATCGACTGGTCGAGGAAGTCCCACGGGAAACCATGGTGCTAGAACAAATCTCCCACCTGAACCTGAACGCCGATACCCGGCAGGATGTCCTGGAACAACTCCCCAGGCTGGCTGAGTCCATGTCAGCACAATGGAGTGCCGACATGGACCAGCGCTTGAGCGGGGTCATTCGCCAGATCACGCGTCAGGGGGTGGATTTGGCGGAGCGGATTGGCAGCCCCAATTTGTCCGCCACGGTGACGGAATCCCTCCAGTCCCTTTTCCGACATCATGGTGCCGCAACGGAGTCGATCCTAAACAAGGTGTTGCAGGATACCCTGTCTCCATTGGTCGAAGCCGGTTTGTCCCCCCCCAGGCTGGATGCTGGGGAAACGCTGGCCGAACTGCAACGGTTGATCGGTGAACAAACCATTGTCGAACCCATCGTCCGTTCGGTGCGCGAGGAACTCCAGCGTATCCGCGAAGAGATCCACCCGGCCCCCTCTTCCATGGATCCTGTCATCACCGCGATACGTCAGGAGATTCATGATCTTCAGGAAGCCCTGGCCGGTCAGATGGTCCAGGCAACGCCCTTTCTGCAGAACATACAAGACACCCTGGGCCGGATGGAGGCGGCGGCGGATCGCCCTTCCACCGCCGATACCTCCATGCAACCGGTCCTGAAAACCCTTCTCGATGAGGTTCTTAAACTTCAAGGGGCCATTCAGCCCCACCCGGACACCATCGGTCCCATCGTCACATCGATGCGCCAAGAGGTCCAACACCTGCAAGAGTCGCTGACCGACCAGATCCAACGGTCCGCTCCAGAGGCTCCCGTCATGCAGAACATTGTCGCAACCTTGAGCAGACTCGAAGAGGTGGTCCAGCGTCCGCCCGTCCCCGATGTCTCCGTGGAACCCCTCATCAGAACCATGATGGACGAAATTTTCAAGCTGCGCACCACCCTGCAACCCCCTGCGGCAACCGTGGGCAAGGAAGACGACACACAACCCCACAGGCTGGAACCCATCCTCGAAGCCTTTGGGGAAAAATTGCTGGAACTCCAGGAAAGCGTCCGCAAGCAGGGTCTGGTTGAACCCAACCTGCAACCGGTCATCAAGTTGCTTGGGGAGGGAGTGGAGCGTCTGGAACAAACCATTCGCTCCGAACAGGACAAAACCACCCAATTGTTAAAAAATACCCTGGAAGACATCCAGGATGCCCTGACCTCGCCGGTGCAAGCGGTCAACCATACCGCCGAACCCATGCCAAACGCCGGGGGCGACATGACCCCCATTCTCCAGGCCATCCAACAGGAGCAGGTCCGGGTCACCCGTCAGATGGAACTGATGCTGGATGCGATCAAAGAGCGAATTCAGACCCTGGAAGAGGATTGGCGTGCCGCCATCGCCGGGCTTGAGGCGGAAGAGCACGTTGACAGTCAAACCCCTCAGGAATTGGCGGCGATGCGTCGGGAACTCCTGGCCGAAAACGGACGTCTGTCAGGGCAATTGGAGAGTGCCATGGCCGTCATTCACCGTGACCTGGCGCAAGCGGCGGAAAACCGGCAGCAGGCGGTGCGGGAACTGCTCAAGGATACCACAGGCGAAATCGTACAAAAACTTTCACTGGATCCGCTGATGCAGGCACTGGCACGGCAAGGGGAGCGGATGCAGGTGGAAGTGGAACGTATCCTCAAGGAGTTGGGACAAGAGGCCCTGCGTTTAAATACATCGCAACAGCATGCCCTTCAAACCGCCCTGGCCGGGTTCAACCAACGCATGGGCGATACCCTGATTCCCTCGATTGTTGAAACCATCCGGGAGAATCAAGGTGGTGTGACCGAACGTCTGGAGGGATTGGGCCGGGTTGTTCACCAGGGACGGCAAGAATTGGAAACCGCCGTCAGGGATATTAAAAACCAGTCTTCCATCATCACTCTGGAACCCCTGCTGCACGCTGTGCGTGACGAAACAGGCCGGGTTGCCGGACGGATGGACACCCTCACCCTGGCATTGCACGAAGAAAACCGCATCCTTGGCCGGCAGGTGGATGAAATCAAGCAAACCCTCATGACAGAGAGCGGCAGGATTGCCGACCAGTCGGACGAAATCATACGCCGGATGGGTGACGAAGGACGTAAAACTGCTGGTCAGGTCGGCGAAATTGGCCGCATGCTCAAGGAAGAACAAACCCGGACCCATGGGCAGATGGAAAAACTGGGCGAAGGTGTGACCCTGGCCATCGACAGTTTGTCGAGCCGCATCGATACAGCCACGCAGATCACCCGTGCAACCATGCCAGCCGTGGAACATCTGGTGGAAACGTTGCGGGAAGACAACCGTGCCGTCCTTAGCGGTCTGGATGGAATGGCGCAACGGTTGCGGGATGAACTGGCACTTACGACGACCAATCAACACAAAATGTTGTTGCAACTTTTCGGTGATGTCTCCAGTGCCGACAGTTCCAAACAAACGTTGGAGCCACTTCTCAAGACCCTGGACGAGATGAATGGTGGTCTGCACCTGCGGATGGAAGAAATGCTTTCCTCCCTGCGCACCGAAACCGACCGTTTATCTCAGGCCCAGCAGCATATTTTGGCCATTTCCGAGCGGGCCAACCAAGCGGTTGCGGATGGTTTTGGCCGCCAGCCAGCGTGGGAGGAAACCTTGAATGGCCTTAACGAAAAACTGGGAAGACAGATTGAGACCGTCCTGGAAGTGATCCACCGGGAAGGGGAAGAGATTACTACCGCACAAAAGGATCTCCTGGAACAGCATTTACAAAAACTTCCCCGACAGGAGGATTTACAGGCGGCCATCACCCCCCTCAGGCAAGCCCTGGAGGGAGAAAACACCCGGGTCATGGCCTACCTTGACAACCTGAAGCAGGCGGTTGGCGATGAGGCTCGTTTCATCGGTGCCGGCCATCTTGAAGCGTTACGTGCCGCCCTCCACGAAGGTTTCGAGCGCGACGGCAAAACTTTCGATCTGGGACCGGTTATCGAAACCATCCAGCACCGCACGGCCGATCAACTGCAACGAAGTGATTTGGAAGCAACGGCCCGGTTTTTTATCGAAAGTTTGGAAACGCAGGCTGGGCGTGTGGTGGAACAACTGGACCGCGCCATTCAATCGGCAACACCTCCGGTCCTGCAAGCGGTGGAGACGGAAGCCAGGCGGGTCATGGAACATGTCGGAAACACCAACCAGTCCATCCTGCACGCCGTAGAAACCCAGGCTTGGCGGGTCATGGAACATGTCGGAAACGCCAACCAGCCCATCCTGCACGCCGTAGAAACCCAGGCCGGGCGGATCATGGAACATGTCGGAAACGCCAATCAGCCCATCCTGCACGCCGTAGAAACCCAGGCCGGACAGGTCATCACCCATGTGGATCAGATCAAGGACTCACTCCTGGAAGAAACGCGTCAGGCCCACGGGAATCACCTTGAGGCCGTGAAAAATGGCATCTACGAGGGGATTGAACGGCGTGAGTCGGTATTCACCCTGGATCCCGCCTTGGAATCCATCCACCACCATGCCGAAGCACAAAAACATCGCATCAACGAACTGGAAACCCTGATCCGTCGGCAACGCATCGAAGAGTCGGAAACCCGCAGAGAAGATCTGAGCCAGATTGTCCACTCTGCGGTGGAAGTCCTCGCCAAGCGCGACGAACTTCTGCAAGCCCTAGCGGCGATCAAGGAGCACAATATTGCTTTGACGCGCAAACAAACCGATCTTATCATTTCCATCCAGGAAGAAAGTGGTCACTTGTCTGAGCGGTTCCAGGAAATGTTTGCAGGGTTGCATCAGGAATTGCTCAGGGCCACGGACCGGGAGGATTTATCCGAGGCGGTGGTCGCCACCATGATGGAGGAGGCCAAAACCCTGGAAAGTCTTGTCTATGCACAAAGGATGGCCAACCGCGAAGCGGGATTGCGTCTGGATGTCACCGGCGATGGCCGAACCTTTCCAACCAACATATGGAACCAAGCCCGATCACCGCAGGACGTTGCGGATCGAGTAACGAAAGGGACTCCCACAGCGGTTGCAACGATCAAAGGAGTCGATCTGCCCTCCCCTTCCCCGAAATCGCGAACGAAGGCCAAGGTTGTTGCCCCGATTCATCCGACCCCCGCCATCGCGCCACCGCTCCCGGAAGAGCGGGAGAATTCCGAAACGGTCGTCGCCGACGCAGCCAGGATTTCCCTGCCCATGGTACCGTCCGAGGCGGTCACCCCAGGGGACACAATCAGTCCATGGACAGAAGCGATTCCCCGGGAGCAGGACAATAACCCCACCGTCGCGGCTGTAGCGGTCGAATCCACACCGTGGTCGGAAACGGCCAGGGACGCTCCCCAGCCACTCACCGCCATCCTCCAGGATATTCACCGTCTCCCCTGGGCTCCGCACCGCCAAAAGCATCAGGATTTCGCCGGTCGGCGCGAGGCGGCCATGAACGGCGTGGTCAACCGGATCGCCCGGGCTGTTTTTGAAAAGACTGCGGGGAGCGCGGAACCCGTGACCCCCATACTCAATCGCATGTCAGATTTACTGGCCGACGGCCAAAAATTAGCCGATTCCCAGTTTGCCAGCTATTTGTCCGATCTGGTCCAAACCATGGAAACCTGGACCCCTGGACCGAATCTGCCCCAGGATACCTTGTCGGGGTTGGATGATGACATCATCGAACTGGCCGGTTTGATCCAGGAAGGGGTCGATGAGAAGATTGAAGTGCAAAAACCTGTCATGGTCGAATCGGCAAAATTGCAGCGCCGAACCATCAAACCGCTGATTCCGCTGACCCGATCCCCCTTTCCAGCCGAAATACTTGCAACAGCGATTTTGCCGTCGCCTCCCCTTCTGGGAGGAGGACACGCGGAGCCGTTGGACTCGCTGCTGCACCGGTATTATGATCATGGCAAGGGAGGGGCGTAACCGTTCGCGTATCGAAATTTAAGCGGGGTTAAAGCCAAGGTTCCCGGGTTTTGGGACCGAAAGCTTGACCTTTTTCCAGGCTTATGACATCATTCTCGGTTCTGAACGTACCCCAACCCCTGCGCATTGGCTCACCGACGTGTCGTATATCGTTGTATTGCTGGTTTTGTTGTTGATGTCCGCTTTTTTCTCTGGATCTGAAACCGCCCTGGTTTCCCTGTCCAAGGTACGCCTGGATGCCTTGGTCCGGGAAGGACGCAGAGGTTCACGGGCACTCCGCCTCCTTAAACAAAATCCCAATCGCATGCTGATCGTCCTTCTGATCGGTAATAATGTGGTCAACATCGGTGCCTCTTCCATCGTCACCATGTTGGCAACAGACTACTTCGGTAATCTTGGGCCAGGTATTGCCATCGCCGTAGGTCTGCTCACCCTCATCATCCTTATCTTCGGAGAAATCTTTCCCAAGACCATCGCCGTCAACCATGCCACCCTCATATCCCTGACCGTGGCACCGATTCTTCTGTTTTTCAGCCGCGCGGTCAGTCCCCTCATCTGGCTCCTGGAATACTTCACTTCCTGGTTGCAATCCCATTTTACCTTTCAATCCGACCCTGTGGTCACCGAGTCGGACTTGGTCAGCATGGCGAACCATGGTGCCAACGAAGGGACCATTGAGCATGATGAAAAGGAGATGATCAAGCGCATCTTTGCCTTTGATACCCTCCGCGCCGGTGATGTCATGATTCCCCGCTCCCAGGTGATCTCCATGGATGGCAACCGCACCATTCGCGAAATGCTGGGAGAAATATTATCCCATCCGCACGGGCGTATCCCCCTTCATACCGGTGACACCAACGACATTACCATGGTGGTGTACCTGCGCGACATCCTTGCCTCCATTCACGCCAACCGTTGGGATATCCCCCTGATAGATATTGCCCATACGCCAATGTTTGTTCCGGTCAACCAGCGCGTGGACGAACTATTTGAAAATCTTCGCAAAAAAAAAGAACACACCATCATCGTCGTAGGCCCATTCGGCAACATGCGCGGTCTGTGTACCCTGGAAGACCTAGTGGAAGAGTTGGTGGGGGAGATCTATGACGACAAGGAAAGACCCAAGGAATTTTTTCACCCCACCCCCGATGGTCAGTTGCTGGCGGAGGGCAAAATTTCCATGCGCCGGGTCCAGGAATTTTTCGGGGATATCCAGGTCAACTGCAAACCCACCGACTCTATCAATGAATGGATCCTGCGCGCCGTTCAACGTATCCCCGCCGCCAACGAGCAATTTGTCATCGATGATTTATGGTTGGTCGTGGAACGGGCTTCCCTCAATCGCATTCACAATGTACGCTTGGCTTTGCGCAGCGAGGTCACCGGCAACAGCATGATCCATGAATATGAAAACCGGTAGATCCAAGGCCAACGGACCACGGCAGCATGGCCCGGTCAGAAAGAGAAAATGATTCCTATTGGTTTGATCGGTCTTGGGGTCATGGGAAGCCATTTGGCCTGCAACATGCTGGAAAAAGGCTTTGCCGTCGCCGGTTTTGACGGAGACCAGAAATGCCGCGATCTCTGTGCCACCCATCCGGAATTGCTTGCCGATTCTTTTTCCCTGTTTTCCGATCTTGATACACTCATCGCCGCCCTCAAACCGCCGCGAATCCTGATCCTGATGATTACGGCGGGCACCCCCGTCGATCACCTCCTGGCACAATGTTCCCTTAAGCTCACTCGGGGGGACATCCTCATGGATGGCGGCAACAGCCATTTCACCGATACCATCCGTCGGCATAAGGCGATGGCAGTCCATGGGATCGCCTTTTTTGGCGTCGGCATTTCAGGGGGAGCCCAAGGGGCACGCCACGGTCCCGCCATCATGTTGGGTGGCGACCGTGTACCCGATGCCCTCTGGCATCTGCTGCAAACCATCAGCGCGCGCCATCAATCCCAACCTTGCCTGATCCATGCAGGTCCCGACGGTGCCGGCCATTTCGTCAAGATGGTCCATAACAGCATTGAATATGCCGATATGCAACTGTTGGCCGAATCCCAGTTTCTCCTGCACAATCTCATGGGGTTGGACTATCCCGATCAAGCCAGGGTGTTTGAAACCTGGAACCAGGGAGATTTGGCCGGCTACCTGACCCGAATCACCGCCCAGATCCTACGTAAAATCGATCCGGAAACAGGATGTCCAGCCCTGGATATCCTTCAGGATCAAGTCGGCCACAAAGGAACCGGTCTGTGGGCCGTTCAAGCCGCACTGGAACTGGGCGTCAGCACTCCCAATTTAACCCAGGCACTCGACGCCAGGGTGATGTCGGGAATGCAAGCAGAACGCAAGGCTGTACGCAAACGCTGGCCTGTCCACGCCACAAAAGTTAAAATTTTTGAACAGGAATGGATGATCCCCGCCCTAGCCCATGCCCTGCTGGCGGCCAGAATCACCGTTTTTGCCCAGGGATTCAAACTGCTGGCGGCGGCCAGTCAACATTACGACTGGGCCTTGGATCTTGGGGCCATTGCCGCCTGTTGGCGGGGGGGCTGCATTCTTCAAGGGACGATGCCCGAATGGATTCACGTAGCCTTTCGCGCCAATCCTGGCTTGGAGCATTTGTGGCTGGATCCCGTGTTGGGACAAAAAACGGCGGCAGGATTTGATCTGGGACGCCGCGTATTGGCCATTGCCCTGGGCAAAGAGCTTCCCGTGCCTAACCTGACCACGGCGTTATCCTGTTTTGATACCTTTCGCCAACAACACCTTTGGACCCGCATGGTAGCGGCCCAGCGTGATTGCTTTGGATCCCACGGCTTCTTACGCACCGACCGGGAAGGAAGCGTTACCTGGGACTGGACCCTGAAACAATGACACCTAAAGATGCCCCCCGTCGTGAAACCAAAACCACGTCGGCCCGCCCTCTCCTCTGGACGTTTCGGGAAAACAAAGTTTGGCAAAAATTTTTGCGGGGGTCCGGGGGGGATCATCCCCCCCGGCGGAGGTTTGGAGGCAGCTTCCCTCCAAGGCTTTTCTTTTGACTTTGACTTTGATTTTGATTTTACTGCCCCCCAAGGGGGGTCTAGGGGCGCAGCCCCAGGGTTTTGATTTTGATTTTTTTGCCTGAAGGGCATAACGTCA
>JACSDG010000178.1 GCA_015660855.1 Magnetococcales bacterium | reverse complement strand
TTCAAAAACAAAACCTTGGGGCGCTGCCCCAAACCCCGCCGGGGGGGATGATCCCCCCCGGACCCCCGCAAAAATTTTTGCCAAACTTTGTTTTTCCGAAACGTGAACATGATGCCCAGCGGGCAAAAATCCCGAAGTATCTGGCATTGGTCCCGCCAGTTATCTTAATATGGTTCCCTGGGGGATCGCGTCGATCCTAAAGTGAACAAGGGATGGTTGATGAAGAATAAACTCAAGCTTAACCCCTGGATGCCAGGTTTCGGAATCGCCGGGTTCATGCTCCTGGCTTATTATTCTGTTTTCAGCGATTTTTTCCCCAACAGACAGGATCTCCTCGGGCGTGATCATGCCATAACCCTGCCGCATCTCCTGGATGGAAACCTGTGGCTGAACGGCAACGGTTTTTTCTCTTTCCCCTGGTTTACCCCTTCCTTTTGCGCCGGCATCCCCGCTTTTGCCGACCCCGGTAACCTGTTCTATTCGCTGCCCCAATGGTTGACCCTCTTCCTGGATCCCCTGCGCAGCGTCCACATGACCCTCTATTTTTTTGCCATCCTCGGATTGTTCGGCTTCTATCTTCTGCTCAACCGCAGTTTTCTGCTGTCGTCTCCCACGGCATGGATGGGGGCGGTGCTGTTCATGTTCAACGATTATTTTGCCTACCGTATGGTCATCGGGCAAATCAACTGCCATGCCTTCATGCTCACCCCATGGATCGCCTGGCTTCTGACCCGCTCCAACACATCACCCAAATCCGACCTCCCCAACATCGCCGCTGCCAGCCTTCTCCTGGCTTACGTTGTCTGGAGCGGTGCCCTCTTCCTGGTCCTGCCCATGCTTATCGCCCTGATGATCATCGGTTTGACCCATGGATTGAACCATCCCTCCCCGAAAAAAATATTTTGGACCCGTTTGGGTGCCACACTCCTCCTTGCAGCCGCACTGTCGGCCGCCAAATGGTGGCCCGGTGTCCAACTGCTGCAACACCTGGGACCCGCACCGACTCCCCTGGCCTTTATTAACGGACTGGATAACGCGCTTTTGCTTCTCGCGGCCAGCCTGTTTTTCTCGCCCATGGATCCCAAAAACCTTGTTACCTATGCCGTCGATCCTTCCATCCCCATGGAAACCTACAACCATGCCTTCGGCGTCACCATCATCCCCCTGGTTCTGCTCTTCCTCGCCCTGGGGGCGTGGGTCTATCGCCGCCGCAACTCAAAACAAAGAGTGCCCTTACCCAGGCATCACTTGACCCAGGCCACCGCCATTGTCATCCTTGCCTTCATTCCCCTTTCTCTGGGCACCTATTCGGCACTATGGGATCCTCTCCTGCGCCAGGCCCCGATTCTGCGCGAAGGTATGCCTCTGATCCATTCCTGGTCGGTCTTTATCAGTTGCGTCATTCTGTGGAGCTGCCTCGCCTACGACCGAATGCCCTGGACCCGTTGTCAACGCCAGGAACAAGCTTTTGCCGCCATTCTTTGCGTCCTGGCCATCCAGTTCACAACCCATCGCGAATTTCTGCACCAGGAAAACTATAACCCCAACCCTATCCTGCTTTTCTACCATACCGAGAAACCACCCGAATGGACGCCGCAAATCCAACAGATCACCCAGACCATCGATCAGCAAACAGAAATGGTCGCCCTTCCCGTCGAACGCAATAATGTCATGATCGTCGGTGCCAGCATCTTGTTCTGCAATCATCCACTTTTTTCCTCCCTGAGTCGTTTTCCCTTCGACCCCATCAAGATTGGCCCGGTTTTCAATCTCACCCATGCCGGCTTCAACATGAAAAATCCAGCCTGCTATCTTGCACCCCTTGAAAACCAGTGCAAGATGGGCGACCATTTCCAAGAGGGGCAGCGCGAATTCTTGGAAAAATTTATCCACTACCGTCCCTTTCCGTTCCGTAAACCCTACGGTCAGGATCGTGCCGAGTGGATCAGTCTCGTCGCTTTTTTTGCGCTGTTCATCGTCTTGGTTTGGACCAAACAGGGTTTCTCCAGACACTCTTGATAAGGTGCCCAGCCTTTGCATCCGGACCGCATGCGCCTGATTGATCGATGGTTGGGAAGCCTGTTGTGCTTTGTCGTTTCCGGCATGGCTCGCCTCTGGCCACGACCCAGCCCCTCTCCAGCCCGTGAACCGCGCCGCATCCTGTTCATCGGTATTGCCGAAATCGGTGCCCTTGTCCTCGCTTGGCCCGCTTTGCACTGGACTCGTCGTCGCTTTCCTGATGCCGAGATCTATTTTTTAACATTTACCAGCGGTCGGGGAATCCTCAGCCTTATGGGACTGGATTCCGTTACCCAACAAATAACTTTGCGTCCTTCGCCATTTTACGCCTTCACCCTCGATACGTTGCGCACAATTATTAAAATGCGCCGGATGAACCTGGACGCGACCATCAATCTGGAGGTCTATACCCGCTTCAGCACCTTGCTGGCCTTTCTGAGTGGGGCCAAAACACGGGTTGGGTTTCACCGCTTTTTTGAAGAGGGGCACTACATGGGTCGGCTTTTGACCCATGAAGTCATCTACAACCCTCATCAACACATCACCCGATCTTATCTATCTTTGGCTAGAGCTTTGTTGGAAACCCCCAACGGCGACCCCCTGGTAAAAACACTTCTGGATGTCGATCCCCTGGAACGCTTCAAGGTGGAGAGTTCCCTCCAAAACAAAACCGCCATGTGGGCAATCATTCAACGGCTTTATCCGCCCCTGACGCCGCAGTATCGCTTGGTCATTCTCAACGCCAACGCCAGCGACCTGATTCCCGCCCGCCGTTGGGATCCCGACCGTTTTGCCCAGTTGGCCACGCGCCTGCTTCGGGATCGGGACGATGTCCTTATTCTTCTCACGGGTGCTCCTTCCGAGGGCATGGCCCTGGAAAAATTACGCGAAAAAATTTCCGATCCCCGCGTCGTCAACATGGCGGGTCGGACCACGCTGGAGACTTTGATCGATCTCTACGCCATTGCACACCTTATGGTGACCAACGATTCGGGGCCGGTCCATTTTTCCTCTGTCACCGACATTCCGTTGCTCGCTTTGTTTGGCCCCGAAACACCCCGTCTGTTCGGTCCTGTCAGTCCCCACGCACGCGTCATTTATCATCCCCTGGCGTGCAGTCCCTGTGTTTCGGTCTACAACCAAAAACGCTCTCCCTGTACCGATAACCGGTGCATGTCGTCTATCACTGTGGAGGAAGTTTTTGCACAGGCCCGAGAATTGCTTGCTTGGCATTGATCGTAACTGTTCAGTCCCCCCCTCTTTTTTAAGGTTGAAACTATTGCGGGGGTCTGGGGGGAGGTTCTCCCCCCAGCGGAGGTTTGGAGGCGGAGCCTCCAAGGTTTTTCTTTTGATTTTGATTTTCCTGCCCCCCAAGGGGGGTCTAGGGGCGCAGCCCCAGGGTTTTGATTTTGTTTTTTTGCCCGAAGGGCATCATGTTCCCAAACAGTTTTTTTATGGTGACCATGTCTGACGCATCATTCCGGAGCTATATTGGCATCTTTTTTGTGGGACTGACATTGATCGGTGGGGTAGGCCTTTATATAACACCGATGATGTCCGAAATACCCCGTGTGGGGCGGGCGTTGATCAAGGCTTATGGGAAGGGAACGCCGGATATTTTGCTCTTCGGTGACTCTGTCATGCGTGCGACCCGAATCAAAAGGTGTGATACCGGTTCTTCCACCATCGACACGCTGCTGGCCAAAGAATTACCCAACCTGAATTGGGTGGCGTCTCCCTATTCGGCATCCTCCATGGTGGTGTTCAACGATTTGTTGCCCATTGCCATGAACCGTCCCAACCCTCCGGAATGGATCATTGTCCCCGTCAACATGCGTTCTTTCTCCGAAGAATGGGGCACCCGACCTGCCTATCGTTTGGATCTGGATCGCGCGTTGATCCGAATCAAGTTTGGCAAGGTTCGGTTGCATGATTATTTCCTGGTGTGGAAGTACCAGTTTACCAAAGCCTTGGATATGGAGATGGAAGCGTGGCGCAATCAAACCGTTGCGTATCCCGATTTCAATCTGGGTCCACGGCGCAAGCTTCATGATAAATCCATGGATTTACCAAAGAATCTGGATTGTCTGCCGCATCTGAAGGAACAATACCGGGATGTTCTACGTACCAAGTTTATCTACCATTATTTGTATCGCTTGGATCCTGAAAACCCCCTCCTGCAATCCTTGAGGGAAATAATTCACTCTGTGCAGCAGTCCAATAAAAATATTTTGATTTATGTTACCCCGATCAACATGCAGGATGGGGAGCGGTTTGTCGGGCATAAGTTTCGAGAAATTGTTCAAGGCAATGTTGGCGTCATTCAAACATTGGTGGAAAATATGGGTGTTCCACTATTGAACATGGTCGATAAACTACCACCGGAGCACTTTATCGACCAGTATGCTGTTTGTGAGCATTTGGACGAAACGGGTCGGCGTTTCGTTGCTGCGCAGTTGGCCAAAGTATTGCGTTCGGAGCCTTTCAAAAAACCATAGGATGGGGCAAGTGTTTTTTAACTCATACGAATTTGTCTTTATTTTCTTGCCTGTTACGTTTTTTATTTACCATGGCATTTCTTGGTTTTTGCCATTTCGTTGGGCATTGATCTGGCTGACATCGGCCTCTTTTTTCTTCTATGGCTGGTGGTATCCGGGTAATGTGGTGATTCTTGCGGGTTCCCTCCTGTTTAACTATACCGTTGGCCTGGGGTTACATCGAGCGAAGATTGCAAATTTTTCTTTGACACCGAGAACCAATAAATTTTTGTTCATCTTTGGGGTGGTTGGGAACCTTGGGCTGTTGTCTTATTATAAATACTATAATTTTTTCATTGGCAACATCAATGATGCCATGGGGACGGCCATTTCCATGGAATCCTTGGTTTTACCGTTGGCGATTTCATTTTTTACATTTCAGCAGATTGGATATTTGCGGGATCGCTGGCAGCGACAGGTTATTGAACATACATTCGATTACTATATTTTGTATGTGGTTTTTTTTCCGCACTTGATTGCCGGTCCTATTGTGCAACATTGGGAGTTGCTGCCCCAGTTGGTTCAGAAAAAATTTCAAGGGTTTCGTTTTGACCAATGGGCTGTAGGTTTGACTATTTTTGTGTTGGGTCTTTTTAAGAAAGTTGTACTGGCTGATCGTATGGCGGAATATGCATCTCCGGTCTTCATGAAGGCCGAACAATGGGCCAATATACACTTTGTTGAGGCATGGGGTGGGGCACTGGCCTATACTTTCCAGATTTATTTTGATTTTTCCGGCTACTCGGACATGGCTGTAGGTCTTGGACTCATGTTTGGATTTCAGTTGCCTGTTAATTTTTTCTCCCCCTACAAGGCAAGCAGCATCATTGAGTTTTGGCAATACTGGCACATTACTTTGTCCAAATTTTTAAAAAATTTCCTCTATATTCCCATGGGGGGCAATCGACATGGTCGTTATGGCCGCTATCGTAATCTTATGGTAACGATGATCATCGGCGGACTTTGGCATGGTGCGGGCTGGACTTTCATTCTCTGGGGTATGCTCCACGGTTGTTATCTGGTGGTCAACCATGCCTGGCGGGGGGTGAAGAAAAAATATGGTTTTCTAAGGGTGCAAAGATTTCGGTTGGTACGGGAATGGAGTGCGCGTCTGTTGACATTTTTGGCTGTGGTGATTGCCTGGGTATTTTTTCGGGCGGAGACTTTCCATGGGGGCTTTACTCTGTTGCAGGGGATGGCGGGGCTTCATGGTATTTTATTGCCTCTGGGGTGGAGCCGGTTTCTTCCAGACGGGGGGGGGACATTGCTGTTTTCGGATGCGTTTTGGGCATTCTTTCTGGGCGATTTCGGTTACAAGCAGTGGTTGTTTATCCTGGCATTGTGGGTCATCGCTTGGTTTTTTCCAAATACTTTTGAATTCATGTCCGGTTATTTGAATCTGCTTGAACAATATCTCCAGGAACGGATCCAAAGACCCCGCCGATTCCCCAACTGGCAACCCAGGCCGTTGTATGCTTTGGGGCTGGCATGTCTTTTTGTTTCTGTTCTGAGCTTCATGTATTCGCCGAGCGAGTTTTTGTACTTCCAGTTTTGAACGTTTCGGAAAAACAAAGTTTGGCAACAATTTTTGCGGGGGTCCGGGGGGGATCATCCCCCCCGGCGGAGGTTTGGAGGCAGCAGCCCATTTTACAGCCCCCCAAGGGGGGTCTAGGGGCGCAGCCCCAGGGTTTTGATTTTGTTTTTTTGCCCGCAGGGCATCATGTTCTTAAGGTTGAAATTATTGTGGGGGGATGGGGGCGAGAGCACCCATGGTTTTCAAAACTCCATCGTGGCCAGGGCGGAAAACCCACGATCAGCGATCACCTCACTGACCCCAGGAAGGTTATACTCCGCCCCAATATCGAAACGGGTTTTTTTGACCGTCCCCGGTCGATCATCACGCAATCTGTCAAGGAAGCTCAATTCAAGTCCCTGTTGCCACGGCCAAAGCAAATCTTTTTCATCCTGCCCCAGGCGTATCCCCAGCAACGCAGTCGCTTTCCCTTTCTCCTGAATAAGCGTCATATCAACGGACGAAAAAATGGCCGCAGCTTTTGATGTCATCCAACCCGACCCGTGTGCAGGCAACTCGAAACGCTCCAAAATGGTCTCCACTCCCGTAGAATCCTGCCCCTGGAGAACAATCGTCGATGCTTCTGCACCATTTTTAAAATAAAAGCGTATTTCTTCGGCCGTGGGTTCACCGTTCAAATAACGCAGATGGATTTGCGCCTGGTCAAGCAACAGTTTGCCAACGTTGGGTACGGCGGGATTGCGGAAAACAAAATGACTCACTTGATGCGACAAAATCCATTGTTTCTTCTCTGCGTTATCTACAGGGAGAATATTTGCGAACAATGCGCCGCAACGCATAGAACCCATGACAAAAAAAGCCCCCATCACCTCCCGATGACCATACAATACTCGATGGCATGGTAATGGACCCTCCAGGAGCAGGGAGACCTGATTTTCATCGAAACTATAATTGAAACGCTTTAATTTATAACTCCGTTGTTTGGGAATAACCTTCAATGCTTCGGAAAAAATAGTCACCGCATTGAAACACAAAATCGATAAAATAAGAATTGAACCGATGACGGTCACATATCTCCAATGGAAATCACCGGTATCCTCACTGTGCCCCTTGGGACTCCGGCGCAGCGAAAAAAACCAGGAGATCACCACCTGCCCACATCGCCAAGCCAGATAAGAAACAGCCCCTGTCATCAATCCCGCCCAAATAAGAAAAAATCTTGAAAATACCGGGCCACTCAAATGAGCATAGACAACGAGTGCCGATACCAGGCAAAGTAAAGAAATCAGCACAAAAAATAGCACAAAAGGCTTTTTCTTTCCTTTCGGTAGTAATACTATCGCAAGGATAAGGACTGCCAAGGTTTCAAATTTACCCCCTGTCAACCCCATCCAATCTCTGAATTGTACCAGGATCGAGGCTAGGTTTGCCTTAAGCAGAGGCCAATATTCGGGAGATAACATGGAGACGGGGACGACGGATCCCCCCAATTTTGGGTGATCAACCCAGTGCTGCAACAGATAATCGGCAAGCACCAGGAAACCGCCTGTCAAGAAAACCCCAAGGTCTCGCCCCTTCAACCGCCATCCATCCAGCAGCCAAAAGGCTGCCAAGGTAATGCCCCCCAAAAAGAAACCCACCATCATGTGTGCAGAGAGCATCAGGAGAACGAGCGGCAACAGCCAGTAACCCAATCGACGTTGGAAGCGCAACAATAGTCCCCAGGTGAATAATGCGATCCCGGTAGACAGAAAACTTGGGATGAGGGCATCCACTCCCATCAGCCGATAGACAACCAGCCCCCCCAACAGGGCGAGCGTCAGACCGCTGACCTCAATACCAAACAACCCGGAGGTCCAATAGGCAAAGCCGACAACCAACAATATCAGTGTCGCCAGATGCAATATATTGTAGGCCGATGTCCACGAGAATCCCAAACTTTTCAAACCGGATTGTAAAGCCGAGTGCAAAGGACCATAAATTGCGATGGAGTCGGCCAGGAGACGTTCCTTGGCCGTGATGCGTTCGGGACTGGAATCGGGGGATTGCGCATGTTGTTTGCGTAAATCCAACAACGCCTTGCAATCTTGGCGAAAACATTCTTCAAACTGTTTCGCCCTCTGGGTATAGGCGAGGGAATCGTCTGTTTCTATTGGGAAGTAGTCTCGTTCTATCATAGGGGTTAACAGAACGGACAGCTGCAAGGCCAGGAAAATACTTATACCAGACAGGAAAACAACCAAACGCCATGTACCCATTCAACCCCCAGGGCATGATGTTCATGATACACGCACAAATTACGACGAAGGCGCACCCGACACTCTTTGAAAGAGATGGCCCGGTGCGCCTTCTATCACGCAGTAACACTCACAACTGTAACACTCGGAAAATGGAGTTATTTCCCGGAATCCGGCTTGATCTTCAAGGCTTTGCCAGTGTAGGTAACCTTTTCGGAAGCATAGAAGAAATAGTTTTGGCTCTCAACGGTCATGGACCGGCGCAACACACTGTCGGCGTCGGGGTTGGCGGACAGGGCTTTATAATAGGCTCTGTCGGCTGTCGATGACCCAAAAAGGGTACCGAGAAGGTTGGAGATTATATCTCCCTGGTCTGGAAGATATGAAGTCCTGTCTTCAAAGAATTTGACTCCAAGAACACTGACATTCACTCCATCAATGATCTTGACCAGCCCACCAAAATAACTTTCAGTGACTGACTTGCCTTCGACCCGATCAAGCACAACGTAATCTTTTCGTTCCATGGAACCAACATCCATGTAGAGATCGGACACCGGAGCTTGTTTCACGGTGCTGCACGCCCCAAGAACCAAGGAAAGTGCTATCACGGCCAACTTTGATGCGTTTTTGATTTTCATATTATCCCTCTTCAGTTTTTGATCATTGGTATTGAAAGTTATTTTTCTTAAAGTGAAAAAACAGACCCAAAGCTTCGTTGAAATCACAATAATTGCCACCTTCCTAAAAACCAAACTTAAGGATGCAAATCACGCGAGAGGTCTTGTACTACCCATCAGCGTGACCCAAACCCTTGTTACAGACATTTTCATAAAGAGGGCGAACTGGTGAATGACATTCTCGCAGGAACCCCCGGAGGGTATCGCAATCCATCCGGCGGACCAACCCGGCAGGCGACGCTGTTTTCCCTCCCCCCACACAGGGAAAAGCTCTTCGTAGATGACCCACAGCTTTCGTGATGGCGCATACTATGGAGGTCACGGTGACATTGTCAAGTTAATTTTTTCTGACTTTCTATAATACGAAGAATGGGTTAATTGAAAATAGATTTCCTTTTTTATTTTCAGACTCTCTGTGTTTTCCAGGACAGTATCGAAAAAATCGAAGGAGTCACGGGTAATTCCTGTTAGCATGCAAGATATTTTTCTTTTCGGCACTTGTCTCGGGGGAGAAAACGTGTTTCCCTGGCCGGGATCCTGAACCGGGAGGCGATGGATCGGCCGATCACCTAGTCACGTTTTGTCCCCAATCCCTGTTTCGGCTTGTCCCTATCGAAGAGGAGTCTTTTCATGGTCACCATCAAAAACGGTGATATCATCGCCATTCATTACACGGGCACCCTGGAAGACGGTCAGGTGTTTGATTCCTCCTTGGAGCGGGATGAACCATTGCGCTTTACTATGGGAGATGACGAACTCGTCCCTGGTCTTGAAAAAGAATTGCTGGGTATGGCCGTGGGAGAAACCAAACGGGTCCACGTCGCCGTGAACGAGGCCTACGGTGAATGGATGGAGGATTTGATCCGGGATTTTCCCAGGGAATTGTTTCCGAATAATGTCGATTTGGAGCCTGGAATGAAGTTTTTCATATCGCAGGAAGAAGACGAAACCCTATCGGCCACGATCACTGAAGTCAATGGCGATGTCATCACCTTGGATGCCAATCACCCCCTGGCCGGGGAGAATTTAATATTTGACGTGGAAATTTTGGAAATCGTTCCCGATTCCGATTGATTCCCGGATTGGACAATGGACCTTGCCATTTCTTTGGGGGTGAGTGCCTGCCTGTTGGGAGAGCCGGTGCGCTATGACGGCCAGGATAAACTTTTCCCTTGGATCCCGCAGGTGCTGGCCCGTTTTTTCCGCTTAGTTCCTGTGTGTCCTGAAGTTCAGGCCGGAATGGGAACACCCCGGCCACCCATGCACTTGGTGGGTGAACCCTCTGCTCCAAGCTTGATGACACGGGCTGCCCGGCAGGATATGACTCCGGTGATGGCCTCCTTTTGCGCCGATGAAGTCCGGCGCTTGGCTTCTTTGGACCTCAGGGGGTTCATTTTTAAAAGCCGTTCCCCCTCCTGCGGGGTGGATGGCGTCGAGGTCTCAAGCCAGAATGGGACCGGGGCGGGCTTGTTTGCCAATGCCTTCCGTCAAACTTTCCCTCTGGCCGTTGTGGTGGAGGAGACCCGACTGGCTACCCGGGAGCAGCGGCAACATTTTATTGAACGAATCTTTGTGTTGGATCGATGGCAGAGGTTTTTGTTGCAGGAAAGCCAACGCGGTGTTTTGTCCGAGTTTCATGCCCGGCATAAATTCCAGATCATGGCTCGGGATGATGTGGCCATGCGGCATCTGGGGCGTTTGGCTGCGGACTCCGCAAGAAAGGAGGACGTCGTGGTCTCTTATGGCCAAATCCTCGGGGTGGTTATGGCTCGGGAGGATACCTTGGCCCGTCATGTCGATTGCATGATGCACCTGTATGGATTTATAAAAAACAATCTCACCACGACACAAAAAAAAGATTTTCTGCGCCTTTGGGAAACCTGTCGCCAAGGTGATCTGGCAATTTCCGAACCTAGATCCTGGTTACAACTCCAGGCCCAACGCTTGGATCACCACTATCTGTTGCATCAATGGTATCTTTTCCCCGACAAGAGGGAGGAGAAAATAATCGGCGAACTTTGAATATCGGAAAAATTAAGTTTAGCCTCCAAGGTTTTGTTTTTGAATTTGATTTTGACTTTGATTTTACTGCCCCCCAAGGGGGGTCTAGGGGCGCAGCCCCAGGGTTTTGATTTTGTTTTTTTGCCCGAAGGGCATTATGTTCTAAGAAAGTTTTGCTTCCCATTCGGTAAGGATGTCCCGCAAACTTTGATCCAGGGGTATTTCAGGTTTCCATCCCGTATCCTGTGCCAGTTTGGCATAACTGCCGCGCATCCGCCGTTGTTCGGACTGACGTAACCTAGCGGGATCTTTTTGGACCCGGATGGTTATACCCGCCAGCATTGCCAGTCTTTCCATGAGGTGTCGCACCGTCACTTCAATGCCGGAACACACATTGTAGCATTCCCCATTCTTGCCCCGTTCCAGGATCAACTGATAGGCCCGCACCACATCGCGCACATCGGTAAAATCCCGGGTGGCGTCAATATCGCCAACACGCAGAATTCCATCACCCCGACCCAATTTAATTTCGCAAATCTGGCGTGCAAATTCGGAGACAACAAATCGATCACTTTGACCCGGGCCGAAATGGTTAAATGGTCGGGCAACGCAAACATGAAAAAGTTCGCTTTGACTCCATTGACAACAAAGATTTTCCGCAGCAATCTTGGTCACAGCGTAGGGACTGATGGGACTCAAGGCTTGAGCTTCGGTTACCGGCATGTCCGCTTCATCAACGATCCCATAAATCTCGCTGGAGCAGACATAAAGCAGACGACCAGAAAAATTGTTTTGCTTGAGTGCCAGCAACAAATTTTTTGTGCCAAGGAAATTGATGTCATGGGTCGCGTCGGGTTCCTTGAAGGAATCCCGGACCGTGGTAACCGCCGCCAAATGGATCACCCAATGTGGTTTGGTGCAGCGGATCAGTTGGTTTAACGATTCCTGATGGCGTACATCACATTCCCGGATGCTTTGCAAAAATTATTGTGGGGGGCAAGGTGGAAATCATCGCCTCCGGTGAGAGTTTGGGGGCGAAAGCCCCAAAGGTTTTTGTTGGTACACGAGGGGGATCGTGTTATTTTTTTTTAATGATTTCAAGTTGAGGAAGGGGAAAAATCATCCCGACCCCCTGATCCAGAATTGCCTGCTCCCGGACAAGGAACTCTTTTTTGAAATGCCATGGTAGCACCAGATAATAGTCGGGGCGCATTTTTCTGGATTCTTCCTCACTGACAATGGGAATGTCGGTACCCAGGGTTCGGGCACCATATTTGTCTGGATTGCGATCGGCTGCGACATCGATGATATATTTATCAATGTTGCACAGTTGAAGAATTGTGTTCCCCTTGGTGGATGCACCATAGACGTGAATCCTGTTGCCTTCGGATTTAAGTTTTTTAAGCAGGTGCGTCAGTTCATCGCGGTGCTGCTCGACGCGTTTTTGAAAATTGCGATAGGGCTTGTCAATATCGAGTTCCAAATCAAACTCATCATAACGCAATTGGTTGAGAAACTGGGCATGTTGGGGATCTTTGAAAGAAAAAACGTTGGTATGGGTAGCGTAACAACGAATGGACCCGCCGTTGATGTCATTGAGCTCTGCACGCAAAATTTTCATCCCGGCCATTCCGAGAATGATTTCCAAAACCGCCAGGCTGTAGTATTCCAAATGTTCATGGCAAATGGTATCGTAGGAATTGAGCTTGAGCATGGAGGGCATGTAGGACATTTCAAAAATCCACAAACCGTTTTCGGCCAGATTTTGTTTGATGGCGCGAACAAACCCCACGGGATCTTCCAGGTCATAGAACATGGCGATGGAAGTGATGATATCCAGCTTGGCCCCTGCCAACTCCCTGGTCAATTCTGCGGAGGGGAAAATATCTTTGACCACATGGATTTCTTCGCCCAAATCCTTGGCCACATCGGAAGGGTCGATGCCGTATTTGACGTATCTTTCTGGGTAAAAATTGAGCAGGGTGCCATCATTACAGCCAATATCGAGGACCCGTGCATCTTTTTTGCCCAAAAGTAAGACCGCCTCTTCAGCGATTCCCCGAAGGTGGTCCCGCATGGTTTGATTGGTGCCGGAGCGATACCAGTATACCGAATAGAGAATGGCGGGTGGGACGGAGTGGAGCATTTGCAAAAGTCCACAAGCTTTTTCGTCGCGACTGGGATCACAGCGCACCAATACGGTGGGTATTTTGCGCATGGGTGGCAACTCCTTGCCTGGACGGACAAAAGAACCCTGCAAAACCATGTCTCCCAGGTCGATAACCTTGGTCAGTGCTGCCGAACCACAAACGCGACATGTCGTACGATGGGTCAGGTGCATGATTTACCTCGCGATCATTGTGTCCTTTGGGCAAAAAACCAGGGTCGAACCCCCTGGTTCCCCCTGAGAGGGGGGTGCTTTTCGTTTCGACGAATTGTGGCATATTTTTCCGTCACCATAAAGAAGAACATGAGAGTCTGTGACAGATTTCCAACAGGTGCTGGTTTTTTGGCGGGGGTTATCCATTTTTGTCCGGAACTTTATCCAGCGTGTGTGTACTCATGAAGACATGAAGACAGCAAAACCCACGCAACCTGGGCTTTTTTGGATCTTGATTCGCCCTGCGTACCTTGAACGCGTACGATCAATAGGTTTTGATAAACATGGTCTGGTTTTTGCTAATTTTAATACCGATGGGGTAAAGATCCATTCAATTGGACAGATGATGTTAAACAAGGTGAGAAAAATGGACGTTGAAACTAAAACAGTTGGTACAAGAGACCATTGGGAGCCGGGACCCATGAACAGTGATTTGACAGACGGACTCTTCAACGAATATGCCGAAAACAGGCTGCGGGCGGAACTCCTGATGCAACAGGTTTATACCCGTCATATCGATATGAACTCCAAACTGGCATGCGAACTGGAGCGACTGCTGGAGCGTATCAGCGGTCAAGACCGCAAAATCTCGATGATGTGATCCGCCTTGAGTCCTATTGGACAAGATGTTTTTAGTATGCCAAGTCTGGTCCGGAGGACTGAAGCACCCCCGGACTTTCCAGGCTCGGAACTGAAAAATATTTGCAGATATCAAGGAAAACTTGGGAAAATGCTCGCGTATCGGAAAAACAAAGTTTGCAAAAATTATTGTGGGGGTCCGGGGGGTGTGTCCGAGAGGTTCCAATATTCAAATTGACTGAAAGGTGTCAATCCGGGGAATTGTCCGTTCGTCCGGTAG
>JACSDG010000022.1 GCA_015660855.1 Magnetococcales bacterium | reverse complement strand
GACCGTCAACCACACGATGGTCATAGCTCAGAGCCACATACATCATGGGACGGGCAGCAATAGAACCATCAGGCATCACCATGGGACGTTGTTGAATCTTGTGCATCCCCAAAATGCCCACCTGGGGAGTGTTCAAAATAGGCGTGGACACCAAAGAACCAAAAACACCACCATTGGTAATAGTAAAGGTTCCCCCCTGCAATTCTTCCAGGGTGATCCGACCCGCCTCGGCACGACGTCCGAAATCGACAATTTTTTGCTCAATACCAGCAATGGACAAACCATCGGCCTCACGCAGCACCGGCACCACCAAACCGTGACTACTACCCACGGCGATGCCAATGTCATAATAATTTTTATATACCAATTCGTCACCCTGGATCTCGGCGTTGACTGCGGGAAATTCCTGTAGTGCCGCGACCACCGCCTTGACAAACAAAGACATGAATCCCAAACGCACACCGTGTTTTTTTTCAAAGCTGTCACGATAGGACTGACGCAACGCCATAACGGCGGTCATGTCCACTTCGTTGAAGGTGGTGAGCATGGCAGCGGTGTTTTGCGCTTCTTTCAACCTTTGGGCGATGCGCTGGCGCAAACGGGACATGCGTACCCGCTGTTCCCGAGGTCCAACCACGGACGACGGAAACTGCCCCCTGGCAGGTTTTACACCCCCTTCCTCAACCGGCGGCGCAGCTGCCTGCACAAAATTCTGGACATCCCCCTTGGTCAGGCGATTTCCAGCACCGGTGGCCGGAATCTGCGATGCCTTCAGGTCGTTTTCCTCTAAAATTTTTCGCACCGCAGGCGAAAGCTTGGGCACCTTGGCTATCAATACCCCCGCCGGAATAGGGGTAACTTCATCTTTCTCTTCCACAACCACCCCTCCAGCGGAAGCCTCGGCACCCGCCTGCATCTGTCCCAGCACGCCGCCAACGCCAATATCGGTATCCACCGGAGCCACAATCCGCCTGAGAACGCCCGACTCCGGTGCAAGAACCTCCAGGGTCACCTTGTCGGTCTCCAGTTCGCACAACACCTCACCCGCCGCCACCGCATCACCCTCGGCCTTGTGCCACTTGACCACAGTGGCCTCCATGATGGATTCCCCCAACGAAGGAACTTTGATCTCAATCGTCATTTTTCCACCTGTCCAATGTGACGGTTAACCAGCCTGATGTCGCAAACCCATGGCTCATCCCCCGGCAAGCCGTCGAAACGGCACCGGCAAAGATTCCATTTCCCAAGTCAATGCCTGTTCGACTAAAAGTTTTTGTTCCGCAACATGTTTTTTATGCAATCCCGTCGCCGGGGAGGCCGAGGCACTCCGTCCGGCATAGCCTGGATACGGCTCCCGACGATCCAGATCCCTCAAGAGATGGATCAATCTTGGAAAAACAAAGGACCACGCCCCCATATTGGCCGGCTCCTCCTGACACCAAACCACCTCCGCCCCCGAAGTGCGTTGCAACAGTTCAAACAGGGTATCCCTGGGCCACGGGTAAAGCTGCTCCACACGAACCAAAGCCAAATCCTTGATCCCCTGGCTGGCACGCGCTTCAAGAAGGTCGTAGTAAACCTTGCCGGTACAGAGCACCACCCGCCGCACCTGGGCATCCTCCACCAATGGGGTCGTATCGGCCAACACCCGCTTAAAGTGAGAACCCGTGGAAAAATCCTCCAGGTTGGAAACACAGGCGGGATGCCGCAACAATGATTTTGGGGTGAAAATTACCAAAGGTTTACGAAAATTGCGCCGAACCTGCCGCCGGAGGGCGTGAAAATAATTGGCGGGGGTCGTCAGGTTGCATACTTGAAGATTGTCCTGGGCGCACAATTGCAAAAAACGCTCAGGACGGCCCGAAGAATGCTCCGGCCCCTGCCCTTCGTAACCATGGGGCAACAAGAGGGTCAGCCCGTTCAACCTAAGCCATTTGGATTCACCGGCACTCAAGAATTGATCGATGATCATCTGGGCACCGTTGACGAAATCACCAAACTGGGCCTCCCACAGCACCAGGGTGAAAGGATCGTCGGAGGCATAACCGTATTCAAAGCCCAAAACCGACGCCTCGGCCAGCGGCGAATCATAAACTTTGTAGAGGGACTGATCCGCACGGATATGGTTCAACGGATAGTACCGCGATTCATTTTCCTGATCCACCAGCACCGATTGTCGCTGAGAAAAAGTCCCCCTGCCGCAATCCTGCCCGGAAAGGCGCACCCCGATCCCTTCCACAAGCAGGGTACCAAAGGCCAAAGCCTCAGCGGTGGCCCAATCCAAACCGGTGCCGGTCTCCATCATTTCACTTTTGCTGCGCAACTGCCGGAGAATTTTGGAATTGACGGCAAACCCGTCGGGAGGCGTGGAAATGGCCTGGCCAACTTCTTTGAGGGTCTCCATGGCGACATCGGTTTGATATTCCCTGTATTCCTCCTCGGAATCCAGGCGTGTCAGCCCTTTCCATCCCCCTTCCAACCAATCGGCCTTGTCCGACTTGTAATCCTGGGCCTTAACAAACTCCCCTTCCAGATGGGCTTCAAATTCGGCGCGCATCCGCGCCGCCATTTGCGTTCCCTCCATCCCTTCCCGGTCCAATTGCCGGGCATACAATTCGGGGGTGGAAGGGTGTTTGGCAATGGTGCGATACATGATGGGCTGAGTGAACATGGGTTCGTCACTCTCATTGTGGCCGTGACGGCGATAGCAAAACATATCGACAATCACATCCCATCCGAATTCCTGGCGAAATTCGGTGGCCATACGTACCGCATGCACCACCGCTTCGGGATCATCACCATTGACATGGAAAATGGGAGCTTGAATCATTTTGCCCACATCGGAAGGATAAGGGGAAGAGCGTGACGACGATGGGTTGGTGGTAAAACCGATCTGGTTGTTGACGATGATATGGATGGTCCCCCCGGTGGAATACCCCTCCAAACCGGAAAGAGACAAACTTTCGGCCACAAGACCCTGACCGGAAAAAGCGGCATCCCCATGCAGCAACACCGCCATCACCTCCCTGCGCCCTTGTTGGCCTCTGCGTTTTTGCTTGGAGCGGGTCTTGCCCAGAACCACGGGATTGACCAGTTCCAGATGGGACGGGTTGGGATTGAGGGTCAGATGGACCGGATGACCGTCGAAAACGCGATCCGCCGATGATCCCAGATGATAACGCACATCGCCGGATCCTTGCACATCCTCAGGGTTGGCCGATCCCCCCTGAAACTCGAAAAACATCACTTTGTAAGGCTTTTGCATCACATTGGCCAACACATTGAGCCGACCACGGTGCGCCATCCCCAGGACCACCTCGCGTATCCCCAGCTTCGCCCCCCGCTTGAGAATCTGTTCCAACGCAGGAATCAAGGATTCCCCCCCCTCCAGGCCAAAACGCTTGGTGCCGGTATATTTTTTTTGCAAAAACCTTTCAAACCCTTCCGCCTGAATCAAGCGTTCCAAAATAGCGGTCTTGCCATTGACCGTAAACTCCGTACGATTACCATTGCCCTCGATATGCCGCTGGATCCAGGCTTTTTGTTCGGCGTCCTGGATGTGCATAAACTCCACACCCACGGAACTGCAATAAGTTTTTGCAAGAATCTTGAGGATTTCGCGCATGGTGGCCGATTCCAGACCCAGGACATGGTCGATAAAAATCGACCGATCCATGTCCTCTTCGTGAAACCCATACGTGGCCGGATCCAGTTCGGGAAACGCCCCCTTGCCTTCCAATCCCAAAGGATCAAAACGGGCATGCAGATGGCCACGAACCCGATAGGAGCGAATCAACATCAATGCCCGAACGGAATCGAGGGTAGCTTTGCGCACCTCCTGGGAGTCCTGCACCGCTGCCGGGGCCATGGGACGGGTTTCACCGCCATCCCGCCGCCCGACAACTCCCGGTCGATGCCGGTTCCAGGCCGCCCCCTGCAACTCGCGGAGAATGTCTTCCGCCCGATCCCCTTGCCATTGGGAAAAAAAGTGCGCGCTTGCCGCATCGACAGAATGATGATCCTCTAAAAACCGGGCGTAAAGCTCACTGAGGTAGAGGGCGTTTGCGCCATTCAAAAAGGAATCCACAGGATCAGGCATATTCACTCCCTGTTACACGAAAACACGCATCCGATAGCTGTCAAGGTTGCTGGAAAACTTGCAACAACCGATCACCATATTTTTCGACCAGCTCCATTTCCCCTTCTTGCAACAGACCCACCTGCGGCGGATTCTTTTGCATCCCCTCTTCCATCGTTTGGACAAGTTTTTGCGCCTGTTGACTCATGATTCGGCGCTGCTCCGGGGGAATGAAAGGATTATTGGCCATTTCCGCCTTATGTTTGGCCATCCAGTCTTTTTGCTGCCTAATCGTCTGTTCCCGAGTCTGTTTGGGATCCAGGGTTGCACCACTCCCCTGGCGTGTGCTGGCCTGCATTTGCCGGATCATCCAATATTTTTGTGCCCCCGGGATGAAAGGATTGCGCACAATAGCATCCCTTTGGGATTGTTGTGCCGCCGCCTGCCACTGCTGCATCTTTTTGGCGGAATCCTCTGGGGTGAAAGGTTGAACCGCCGATTTTTGCACCTGGTCACGCTGTGAGCGTATCAGGTCGAGGGCCTGCTGCCTTTGCCACGGATTCATATAGGGATTTTGGCGGATGCGGCGTTCCTCGGCATCCAGCTGCCTGTTCATCCAGGATTGCCTTTCACTGGCAGCCGCCTCCATGGCCTTGGCCCCGGCCTCCCGACTGGCACGGGCTTCATCCTGGACTTTTTTCATGTTTTCCTGCGAACGTGCCAATGCCTGGGCCTGCTTCTCCTTGGCATTTTTGGCCATGATCCCTTGATTGACATGATTGAAAATATAAAAAAACCGATCGGCATCCCACCCTTTGGCCGTCAATTGTTCAACAAACCCTTTATCGTAGCGCATTCCCGCAATCACCCAGGGATGATTGACCTGCCCCTGGTCATGAAGACCTTTTCGGCTCCATTGGATCATTGCAGGATAATCCGCCATGAATTTGACAACTTCATCTTCGGAAAAAGGCTTCTCCGCATCCCGAGCCAAAGCGACAGCGGCCCAGCCAACAGACAATCCAAGGGCCAGGACAAAAATATTTTTTTTAACAATCGCCGCTCCCAACATTATAATGCTCCTCTCAAAAAAGACTTGGAATACATGCTACCCCCCAGACAAAAACCAAAACCTTGGGACGCTGCCCCAAACCCCGCCGGGGGGTATGCCCCCCCCTTAACCCCCGCAATAATTTTTGCCAAACTTTTATTCTTCCGACACAGGAATCAAACCCACCACAGAGTATGGGTAAAGATCGCATATTCCTCCATACTTATCAACTGCGTTTACCAAATCATCCCTGCATCGGCTTGGGCTTGAAAAGGGCTTGCTCGACGTGAGCGGCTATCAGGTGACCTACGAGGATATGCCCCTCTTGAATCCTGGGGGTTGAATCGCTGGGCACGCAGATGCAGCAGTCACATAACGCAACCATCCTCCCCCCCGACCGGCCCGTAAGCCCGAGGACGGTCATGGACTTTTTTTTTGCCGCCGTCATGGCCGCAATCACATTGGGAGAGTTGCCGGAGGTGCTGATGGCCATGAACATGTCCCCAGGGGCACCATGGGCCTCAATCTGACGGGAAAAAACCTGGTCAAAGCCGTAATCATTACCGATGGCGGTGAGTATGGAGGTGTCGGTAGTCAAAGCCAGAGCAGGC
This sequence comes from Magnetococcales bacterium, assembly GCA_015660855.1. Lineage (GTDB taxonomy): Bacteria > Pseudomonadota > Magnetococcia > Magnetococcales > UBA8363 > UBA8363. The sequence goes on along the minus strand of JACSDG010000022.1, from coordinate 24,546 downwards.
AATGCTGGCCGGTCAAAGAAAAACCGACTGACCAGTTCCGCCGCAATATGCTGGGCATCGGCCGCCGAACCGCCATTGCCGGCAATGAGGATCCGGTTGCCACGGCGACAGGTTTCCTCCGCCATTTGACAGGCACGGGAAAGCTCGGCAAACAAGGCCGCATCATCAAGCAAGGCCTGTTTAACCTCCAGACTCATCCGTATCTGTTGCCGCAACAGTTCCTGCCATACCTCACGTTCATCCCCCATGGTCATCACCTTGTTTGTTTGTCTGGTTTACAACGGGCAACGTCCCGAATCAAACTTATGGTCGTCTTTGATAAAAGACTATGGTACACAACTTGCATATACGCCAGCGTACCCACGCAACACCAGGGAAACGCACCCTCCCCTGATCCGTCAATGGAAAAAAAGTATGCCACATCGAAATGCCAGTCGTTCATTTTACGGCGTTTGCGAAAAATGCTTCAAGGAACAGTGGAAATATCCCCCACCCGGCCAATTGAAACGGTGCTACTGCCCCCATCACCAAGCCCTTGCCTTTGAAGCCCCCGAAGGAATCTCCGTCCGTACCCATGTCACCATCGAAGAATACAACCAAATCATCGCCAGATCGACCACCAACCCCAGCCCTGTCGCGCCACAGCAGCACAAACTGCGCCGATGACACGGGTAAAACATCCATCTCCATGCAACACCCGGTATGAGATCCCCTTCGCAGGCACACCAAACAAATACGGCAGCCTTGCGGCTGCCGTGGTACTATGATTTAAATTTAGTTGATTTTATATATCATAAAATTTATCCGCATTATCATAAACATCAGCGAGATCACACTCACTTGGTAAATACCTCATCCAGGGACTTGGCATCCACAAATCGAAGGCTCCACTCCTCCAGGGCAGGCTGTTGGGCTTTGGTTATTTTCTCAATGGCCCAAACTGGTAAAATACCAAAGCGACGTCGTAATAGGCGGATCAGCATTTTTGCCTCGCCAATCTGCTCTCCTCTCTGCTCACCGATTTGAATGCCTTCCTTTCGTGCCAGTTCGATACGTCCTCGTGCATCGGCAATGGCGATTCCAGCCTTGTCGTAAAGATCCAGCTCATCCTGCGTCATATTAGCCACCATGGCCTTCTCGAATGCCTGACGAAAGGGTGGAAAATCCAATTGTTCTGGCACCTGGTCCAAAGTTTCCGCAAATCGGATAAAATAAATCCATTTTTCAAGGATTCCGTCACAGTCTGCCAAAATTTTCGTGAATTTTGTCAACTCAATGAAATAATGGACAATATCGCTCAGGTACGAATCACCGGTGATGGTTTCTTGGGACTGGTGGCAGGAAACGCAGTGGTCGAATTTTGGGAACAGGATAAAGTCGGTGATGGTGACCGCAATGACCTGCTTGAGCTTGGGATAATCTTCGGCCTTGCCAATCTGTCCAGAGAAGGCTTTGGCACTGTTGTATTGGATGCGGCTGAGAAATCCAGCAACCTTCTCCATCTGCATTTCCACCACATACGAAACACCACGATGATCCTTGCAACGCACATCCAGCACAGAGGATTTGAGTTCCTTGATGCGTGGGGCCAGAAATGGGTCCAAGATTGTCAACTCCACAATACGCCGATCCCCATCCAACCCAAGCAGACCCTCCAGGAAGGAGATCAAAATATCTTTGGCATCTTCGCTGCCGAAAATCTTTTTGAAAGCAAAGTCGATGCGTGGATCAATAAATTTCACGACATACTCCCTGTCCGTTGACCGGGACACTCCTGCCTGGTCAAGCAAGAGTGTCCGATGGTCCATTGTCCCGTGGAAGGGGTGTGCCGTCAATTAAAATCAGTCGGATTGTTGGGTGCAAATAGACATGTCCGGTTTCCATAGGGTAACGCAACAGAATCAATGTATCCTGGCATTGATCTCCATTTCCTGGCCAGCCTTATACGGTAACATCAAACCAGCTTCTTCCGGTATTTCCTCCATCGGGATCATTCTGTTTCGGCCATTGCCATTGGAGCGGGCACGCACACTCGTCTGCGCAGATACTTTCCGCTCTAAACCCCTGAAGGCCACGTCCCGATCTCCCTCTTTAAATTTAAAAAAGGCAATGCTTTCCATAAGCATGATCGCCTGACCTGACAATTCCTCCGCTGTCGCTGCCAACTCCTCGGAAGACTGGGCATTCACCTGGACCACCTTGTCCAACTGTTGCAGGGCAGCGTTGATCTGACCTGTACCGCTGTTCTGCTCGGCACTGGCATTGGCAATCTCCTTCACCAGATCCGACGTTTTCTGAATGTCGGGAACCAATCTGGTCAAAATATTACCCGCTTCTTCCGCCACCTGCATGGTGGTGGAAGCAATTTGAGTGATTTCACCGGCAGCCAACTGGCTACGTTCTGCCAATTTACGCACCTCGGCTGCCACGACCGCAAAACCTTTGCCATGTTCACCCGCCCGGGCCGCCTCAATGGCCGCATTCAACGCCAAAAGATTGGTCTGACGCGCAATTTCCTCAATGATGGAAATTTTCGCGGCAATATCCTTCATGGCCACCACCGCCCCGGAAACAGCCTGGCCCCCCTTATGCGCATCCTGCGCTGCCTGGGAAGAAATACGCGCAGTCTCATTGGCATTTTCGGTGTTCTGGGCAATGTTGGCCGTCATTTCCTCCATGGAAGCGGAAGTTTCCTCAACACTGGCCGCCTGTTCCGTGGCCCCCTGGGAAAGCTGCTGCGCCGAAGCACTCATCTGTTCACTACCTGCCGCCACCTGCCCCGAAGCCGTTTGGATTTCACCGATAATCTGCCGCAACCTACCCGCCAACAACCCCATGGCATTGAGAAGCTGACCCGACTCGCAAGTGCGGTCGGAACGGGCATCAATGTCCAGATTTCCTGACGCAAGGGCATGAAGGATCACAACGCTCTGGCTTATGGGATTGCTGATGCTGTTGGTTATGATTTTGGCAAGAAAAGCTGCCAGGACTATCCCCACCGCCAAAACAATCAAGGTCACTCGCAAAGTTATTTGCCGGGCAGCGTCAAACTGACGGTCGGCCTCAACCATCTCCCCTTCCAGGGAAACGATAATATGACCCAAACTGGCTATCGCCTGATTGCGCAATGCGTCAATCCGACCATCAATCTGGCGTATCTCCGATTCCTTTTCCCCCGCCTGTTCCTGGGCATTGACAGCCGCAGCCACCTTTGGCAAAAGTTGCTTTTCCACCACGTCCACATATTCCCGGAACTTTGCCCCGAACTCCGCAGAAATCTTTTTCTCCTCGGAGGTATCCACCATTTCGTCAACCTGCTGAATGTCTTTATCCATCTGCACCCGAATTTTTTTCAACGCCTCATAGCTTGCCGGAATGTCACGATTGATCACCGCATCAGCCGCCACGACATAAACCTCTCCCACCCTCTGACCAATTTCCCTGATGGCGGAAACATCCCTGGCCCGCCCGGCCCCTTCGTCCTGAGAATGCGCCAATTCACCCAATTCCTTGATCTGAAATCCTGTGGATAAACCAAAAATAAGAACAACCAGTGAAAATCCACCCAACAGTTTATGGCTTATTTTTAAATTTTTTACATTCATGACCCATCTCCCCTTGTTTTTGGTACCCATGTAATACCCGAATGTTGAACTATTTTTATGGAGGATATTTTCACGACTCTTTCCCCCCACGATGCATCAGGGTACCGCTTGGGTGAAAACAATAAAATCAGTCAGAATGAAAAAAACCAGTCAGGGAATTGTAAATTAGGGGTCGCCAAAACTGCATAAAATTGTCGTCCGTTTGACGACAATTTTACGTTTTATTTTTGTTTTTTATTTCAGGATTTAGGGGAGCAGGTTGTGCTTGAAGGCGTAGTGGGTCAACTCAGCGTTATTGTTTAGATTAAGTTTTTCCAAAATTCGACTGCGGTAAGTGCTGGCGGTGCGACTGGAAATGCCCAACGCCTCGGCAATGGCACCCACCGTCTTTCCCGAGGCGATTTGGCACATGACGGTAAATTCACGATTGGACAGTTTTTGGTGCGGGGGAATTTCGGGATCGGTACCCGTAGACACGTCCAAAATACGCTCGGCAAGCTCCGGGCTGATATGACGATGACCCGCGACGATACGACGAATGGCCTGGACCAGCAGGGCAGGATCACTGTCCTTGGTAAGAAACCCCCTGGCCCCCGCCTTCAAAAAACGAACCGCCAAAAGTTCATCGTTATGCATGGTCAGAATCAAAATGGGAAGCTGAGGTTTTTTCAACCCAGTCTGGTGGATGATCTCCAGGGCACTTCGGCCAGGGAGAGAAACATCCAGAAGCACCAGATCCCACTCCTGGCGCAAAATCATTTTCATGGCCTCATCGCCATTTTCCGCCTCGCCGGACACCTGCATGTCTCCGGCATCTTCCAGGATGAGAACCAGTCCCTTGCGAAACATTTTGTGGTCATCGACCACCAGGATCCGGATCATGGAGCGTTCTCATCATCTGCGCGGTCGGCCACCCAGGGCAATGTCACCATGAGCCTGAAACCATGGCCGGGTTGTGAATGCAATTCCAGTTTCCCCCCCCATTGTCGTGCCCGTTCTTTCATGCCACTCAAACCCATGGAACCGGTCTTGCGGTCAAAAGGATTTTCCGTCATACCCCGGCCATCATCCTCGATGGAGAGGATGAGTTGGCCGTCTGTCCATTGCAGACCAATATTTACCCGTTTGGCGTTGGCGTGGCGGGTGATGTTGGTAAAGGCTTCCTGGGCAATGCGAAACAAAGCGGTCTTGCGTCCATCGTCCAACAAAGGTTCCACCACCGGCCATTGAAAATCCACCTGAAGGCCCGTGTTTTTACTCGTCTCCTCCCCAAGCCACTGCAATGCCGCCAGCAAACCCAGATGGTCAAGAATGGTGGGGCGCAAGGATTGGGTAATCTGGCGCGAACGGTTCAAGGTTTCCTCCAGATCGAGGATTAAATCTGGAAAATGCCGCTGAAAAATGGGGCAGCTTGAACCCAACTTGTCCTTCAACCACAACAGACGCATTTTCAGATTGGCCAGGCTGTTGCCCATCTCATCGTGGACTTCCTGGGCCATCCAACGCCGTTCCTTTTCCCGCACATCTTCAATGTGGATGGCCAATTCATGCAACCGCTCCTCACTCTTTTTCAACGCCTCCTGCACCTTGAAACGACGCGCAGTTTCCCGCAAAGCCTCCAAACCATGCGTCAGATTATTGGCCAGGCTGACAAGGGGCTTTTTTTGGGCTTCCACCAACGCCGGGCCTTCCGGGGAATAGAGTACCAGGACACCCAGGCATCCTTGGGCCGAGGACAATGGAAAAACAGACTGGGTACAAACCTGAGCGGCAGGGTTTTCCTCCGGCAAACCAAAAAAAGCCTGGCCTTGTTCCAACACCTGCCAAACCAAATGTTGCGGTGAAAGTGCCAGTGAGACCGGCAACGGATCCTCTGTCTGGAAATGGTCGGGAGTCTGGGCCACCAAAGTCAAGACATGGCGTTCGGGATCGGGATCCAACCCCACCCACACCCGGAGAAAACCGCCAATGGTCACCAGAATACGGCAAATCTCCTGCAATAACGGTGTTTCCTCCTTGAACCACAACAAAGCCTCGTTACAGGCATTCAGGGTATCCAATTCCCGAACCGCTTTGCCCAGTTCCTGCGTCTGTTGGGCCACCATGCGGTTAAGGTCTTCCTGACGTTCACTGAGGAGACAAACCAGACGCTCCTGTTCGGAGCGACGGCGAAACAGTTCCAAAAAAACGTTGACCTTGGATAATAAAATACGATCATCCACCGGCTTTTCGATATAATCCACCGCCCCCAATTCATAACCCCTGAGGCGGACGAACTCATCACGAGCGGCAGAGGTGACAAAAAGAATGGGCAGTTTTCTGGTTTCCTCCACGGAAAAAAGGGTTCGGGCCAATTCATAACCATCCATGTCAGGCATATAGACATCCACCAAAGCCAGGGCAAAATCGTGTTCCAGACACAGATTCAATGCCTCCATGGCCGACGTAGCGGGAAAAACCCGAGCATCCACCAGGTCAAGGATTCGGGTCATGGCAACCAGATTGGCCGGGGTATCGTCCACCAATAAAATTTTTGCCATTTCCCCACTCATGCTGTCACCAACCCCTGATGCCGTTTGCGCCAAAGTTTTTCCTTTTCGCTGACAGTGACAAAACAATCATGGACACCAGAGAAACGCAGCGTTTCCTGTGCTCCCAAGATTAAAAACCCCCCAAGATCCAAACTTTCATGAAATAAATCAAGGACACGATTTTGCAACGTACTGTCAAAATAGATCAAAACGTTACGGCAAAGAATCAAATGCGTCTCGGCAAACACCCCGTCGGTAGCAAGATTATGCTGAGAAAATAACACGTTTCGGGTCAACTGCGGATCAAAACGAGCCAAATCGTAGCGGGCATGAAACCAGTTGCACAGTTGGTATCGCCCCCCGGCCAGGAGATAGTTTTTGCCAGAGTCCTCCAGACGCGCAACAGGGTAAACCCCTTCCCGAGCCTGTTCCAAGGCTGCACCATTGATGTCGGTGGCATAAATGCGGCAACGATCATAAAGACCCGCCTCCTCCAACAAGATTGCCAGGGAATACACCTCCTCCCCCGTCGAACACCCTGCATGCCAAATATTGAAAAAAGGATAGGTTGCAAGCAGGGGAAAGACCTGTTCGAGCAAAGCGATATAAGCCGTGGGATCACGAAACAAGGCGGTGGTGGTCACCGTGAGTCTGCCGATCAATGTTTCAAGGAACAACCTGTCGTACAGCAAACGGGGAATGATTTCGGAAATGTGGGTCAAATGGCAGTGGGACAAACAATCGCGCAGGCGGCGATGCACATATTCGGACGAATAATGGCTGAAATCGTACCCAAAACGCCGGCGTAAAGCCTCCAAAAGCAAATCCACCTCAATCTTTTCGATGGCCTCTGGAGTCATGATCGCCTCATCCCTGCCGACCAAACCAAACCTTGAGCATGGCCAGCAGGCGATCCATATCCACCGGTTTGGTCAGATAATCGCTGGCACCCGCGGCCAGACACAGTTCCCGGTCATCGTTCATGGCTTTGGCGGTCAGGGTGATAATGGGAAGATTGGACATTTCGGGATGCTCGCGAATCCGCCGAGTCGTTTCCAATCCATCCATGACCGGCATCATGATGTCCATCAGAATGGCATCAAAGTCATGGTCTTTTTCCAATACTTCCAAGGCTTTCTGACCATTGACCACCATTTGTACCCGAAGCCCCAGCGACTCCAGATTTTTACCCATGGCAAAGGCACTGCGAACATCATCCTCCACCAGCAACAACCGCCTGCCACGGAACATCTCTTCCTGACCCATGCGGAGAGTGCGGGATCGAAAACGCGCCGAGGGCGGCAAATCGTCAAGCACATGATGTAAAAACAACACCACCTCATCCAAGAGCCGTTCTGCGGAACGGGGACTCTTGGTCACAATGGCATTGGTATAACCCTTGAGACGGGCGTATTCGCCGCTGGTCAATTCGCGTCCCGAATGGATAATGACCGGAACCGGAAGGGTGTCCCGACCTTGGTGCAACCGCTCCAACAGGTCAAAACCGGAAATATCGGGCAGGTTCAAGTCCAGGATCATGCAGTGGAAATGCTGCTCTTTGAGCAAATCCATGGCCTCCTGACCCGAAGCCGCCTGGATGATGTCCAGGTTTTGTTCCTTCAGCAGGGTGGCAATGGCGGTACGGGCATTGGCGTTGTCCTCCACCAACAGCAGGCGTATTCGACCTTCCCCGGGGACGCGACCCAGTTGATCAAAAACATGGGTCAACTGTTCTTTGACCACAGGCTTGATCAATACGCCCACCGCACCACGAGATACCCCTTCCATGCTGTCTTCGCGGGCAGAAATGATATGAACCGGGATATTCCGAGTCCCTGGTATCCCCTTGAGCTGATCCATAACCTGCCAACCATCCATGTCAGGCAACCCCAAATCCAGGATAATACCGACAGGATGAAGCTGCCGGGCCAGATTCAGCCCCTCCCTGCCGCTATTGGCCAAAAAGGGTGAAAATCCCCTCTCCCTGGCCATTTGATCAAGGATCCGGCCAAATTCCGGGTCGTCTTCAATGATGAGAATGGCAGCAGGATGCCCCTGCCTCTGTTCAACCTTGACATCAGGCTGGTCATCGGGAACCCCCGGATGGGCGACAGGTGCAAGCATGGGGGGTGTTGCAGCGACCAACGCCTCCGGTATCCGCAATGTAAAGGCACTACCCTGATGCTCCACGCTTTGCAGTTGAATGGTGCCACCCAAAAAGTCGGCCAGACGTTTGGCTATGGTAAGACCGAGGCCAGTACCACCAAACTCCCGGGTAGTGGATCCATCCCCCTGCTGAAAAGCCGCAAAAATTGCCTCCTGACGTAAATAAGGGATACCGATCCCGGTATCTCGCACCATCGCCTGGAACCATGTCCTGGCATCGGATTCCAAGGTGGTCGTCATCTCCACAACCACCGATCCCTTCCGGGTAAATTTAAAAGCATTGGCAATAAAATTGAGCAGAATACGCAATATTTTATCATGGTCACCGTAAAAGCAGGATTGAACTCCGGCCGCCAGAGTGACCTTGAAACCCAAGGATTTTGCTCGCGCTTCGCCTTGAAAACGTGTTTCAATATCTTTGGAAAAGATTTCCAGGTCTATCTTTTCCACCATCCAGTGCAAACCTCCCGACTCTATTTTGGAAAGATCAAGAATACCGTTAATCAATTGCAATAATTCTCCACCACTGGCATGAATGATCCTGGCCGATTGCAATTGATCCTCGGTAAGATTTCCTGCCCTGTTTTCTTCCAATTCCCGGGCAAGAATCAACAAACTGTTGAGCGGGGTACGCAATTCGTGGGACATGTTGGCGAGAAAATCGGTTTTATACTGGCTGATTTTTTCGGCGTGGTGCCGGGTTCTTGTCAGTTCCTCGGTCTGAAGTTCCAGCTCGCGATTTTTTTGCTCCAACTGGGTATTGTTGGCATTCACAACCTCCTGTTGCCGTTCCAATTCCAAGCTTTGCTGTGTCAGTTCGTCATTGTTCTGTTCCAACAAGCGTTTTTGCAGATTCACCTCTTGTGCCTGGGCTTCAAGTTCCGTGCGAAAACGTTGGCTTTGGTCCAACATGTGCTCCAAATCGACCTTGGCACGAAGGTTGTCCAAGGTCAGGGCAATCAAGGTAGAGATTTCCTGTAGCAGCCCCAAACCTGGAATACCGAAGGGAGTTTGGCTGACAAATTCAAGCACCGCCAAAGTTTCTCCCTCCATAACGATGGGTTGAAGGTACAGATGCAACGGAACAATATCGGCCAATCCCCCCCGCAAACGCACCTGTCCTCCATCTGCAACCTCAATGGTCCTGACCTTCTTCTCCTTGGCGACCAAACCAATCAAACCCTCCCCCAAAGCAAACCCCATGGACTGCTCATCCTGCTGAAAAAAACGCATAGGTCCAACCAGTTCATAGCGGCCAGTATAACGATTTAGGGAGTAAAGACGACCATGTTCTCCCTTGATCAAAGGCAGAAGGGTGGACAACAAAACCTCGGCAAAGAGTTCCATCGTTTTCGCCGACTGCAACACTTCCGCCAATGACGCACTTTGGGATTTAATCCACAGACTGGTTTCAAACTGCTGCGCCATACGGTTAAAAGCGCGTGCCATGCGACCCAATTCATCCTGACTTGGCCATTCGGCACGGGCAGACCATTCACCCGCTTGCAGACGTTCACTCACATGGGTCAAATGGACAATCGGTCGATAAAACAAAAGCACGACACCCCAGGACGCCACCAATACCACCAACGCCGTAGCCAAAACCTCCAAAAGAAATATGTTCAACAGTTGTTGCTTGGGAGCCAAGACTTCCTGCAAACTCCGGGTTGCCACAATGGCCCAGTTGAGATCGGGAAAAACCACTGGGGAATAAACTTTGAGATCCTGAGAACCATCCTGGTTCACACCCACCTCCATGTCCCCCTTACCGTCCAAAGCTTGAAGAACGTGGAAATAATCCGCAACTTCCCTGTCGCTCGTGATCCCCTTGCCCAATCGATCATTGCGATACCCGATAACACTATCGACCCTTCCCACCAGATAGGTTTCTCCGGTTTCACCTAAACCATGATTGAACACCATAATGGCATTAAGCCGCTCTCGGCTGATTTGGGCGACCATAATCCCATTAAGATTGTTTCCCGCAAACACAGGTCCGGCAGTAAATACAAAACTTTTACTATCCGATGGGATGTAGGGTTCAAAGTCTTGAATGACCACCCCCTGGCGTCCACGTTGAAACACCTTTCCCAAGGGTGACTGGCTCAGGGGACCATGGACCACATTCTGGCCCAAATCGGATTCACGACGTACAGAGAAAACAACGTTACCCTGCGCATCAAGCAGCAAAATATCGTAATAATGGTTAAGACTGAGATACCGTTCAAACCAGCCTCCCAACTCATTACTGGCTTTCACCCACTCCGATTGGTGAACAGCATCCGGGTGTTCTGAAAAAATTTGGCTGAACCTTCCGACCGCCTCCCTGACATCCGGATCATGAATGGCAAAATCCATTTCCTCCCGACGATCGGCGAAAAAATCATTCAGTTGTGCACTCTTCATGGCCAGGATGGAATTCAATTGTTCTCCAGCCTGTTCAATCAGGGTTTTTTCAATGACTCGACCACCCATCCATGCCCCAAAAATCAGGGGGACCAGTCCCACCAGGAGGAAAGCCATGGCCATCTTGTTGCGCAGACTTGATCGAATTATCAACGGCATCATAAGCCTTTTCCAATCATTCCTTCATTGCCAAACTTTGTTTTTCCGATACACCCTACATATCCTGGGCGGATTGCGATATACTCAAAGCCGCTGGAACCAGTGGGAACGCTGGAGACATCGCCTGCGGACCTGACAGGCCCCCCTCCGAACGCCTCCGTCAATCCAAAACGAAAAAACAACCCTTTTTGACCAATCCCGGGAAAAACAAACCATGAAACTTGCAGCCATCGATTGCGGCTCCAACGCAGTTCGTCTCCTGATTTCCAACGTCTTTGAAATGGGAGATTGGAACCCGTTTATCCGCAAAGCCGATCTGTATCGCGTCCCGGTACGCCTGGGTGAAGATGCCTTTGTACGCGGAGAGATTTCCAAAGAACGAGCCAAAGATTTCATCCACGCCATGGCCGCCTTCAAATCCCTCATGGCCGCCTGCCATGTCGATGATTACCTGGCCTGCGCCACTTCGGCCATGCGCACCGCCAAGAATGGTCCCGATCTGATCAAACAGGTACGCCGTGAAGTGGGACTGACGATCCAAATCATCGACGGCTCCAGAGAAGCAGAACTGATCACCTTCAACCGCCTGGATGGCCGCTTTCTCATCGGTAATTTTCTCTATATTGATGTCGGCGGCGGCAGCACCGAACTTTCCCTCTTCCAGGATGGCCTGCTCAAAGCCTCTCAATCCTTCAAGATCGGCACCATTCGCATCAAGGAAGGGTTGGTATCCCCCAAAAGGTGGGTGCAAATGAAACAATGGATCGAAGGGCATTGTCACGCCCTCACCGCCATCTCCGCCATCGGTTCCGGAGGAAACATCAACAAACTGTTCTCACTGACCAACAACAAACAAGACAAACCGGTATCCCTGAAACGAATCCTGCAAATCCATAACGACCTGTCCCAGTTGAGCCTTGAAGAACGCATGGTCAAGCTGGGACTCAAACCCGACCGGGCCGATGTCATCGTCCCAGCGGGACAAATTTTTACCAATATCATGCAATGGAGTAACATCCAGCAAATTTTTGTCCCGCAAATCGGTCTTTCCGACGGCCTGATCCATTCCCTCTACCAAAAAAAACTTCAAGCCAAAACAGCCTGACCTGTTGCAAACTTCGGTTTGCAACACGCCCTAAGAATCTTTTAACCGGCGACCACTTTTCAAAAGATCGGTAAACTCCTCCGCCGACATGGGCTTGCCGAAAAAATACCCCTGCATTTCATCACAACCCTCCAACCGCAAAAAATTCAGCTGCTCCTCGGTTTCCACCCCTTCGGCAACCACATTCAATTTCAAGCTTTTGGCCATGGCGATGATGGCATTGATGATCGCCGCATCATCGGAATCCAACGTCAAGTCGCGAACAAAAGATTGATCAATTTTCAAGGTATGGATGGGAAAACGCTTGAGATAACTCAAGGATGAATAGCCCGTCCCAAAATCATCCACGGCAATGAACAAACCCAAAGAACGCAGACGGGTCAAGGTCACAATCACCGACTCAACGTTGTCCATAACCATGCTCTCGGTGATCTCCAATTCCAGGAGTGGCGGCGGTAAACCTGTCTCTTGGAGTATCAAACGCACCCGGTCAAACAAATCACGCTGGCGAAACTGGCGCACCGAAAGATTCACCGCCATGCGCAACCGGTCAAAACCAGCATCCCGCCAAATGCGATTTTGTTGGCAGGCCGTTCGCAAAATCCACTCGCCCAAAGGTAAAATCAGGCCGGTCTCCTCAGCAACAGGGATAAACTCTCCCGGAGAAACCATCCCGGCATCCGGCTGCCGCCAACGCACCAAAGCTTCCATACCCACCACCCGGCCCGTCACCAAAGACACTTTGGGCTGATAGAACAGGACAAATTCTCCCCGCTCCAACCCCTGCCGCATATTTTTTTCCATTTTCAGCCGCTGGTTGGCCTGCTCACCCATGGTGGCTTTGTAAAAGGTGCAGGTATCGCGCCCAGTCACCTTGGCACGATTGAGGGCCATGTCGGCATTATTGATCAGGGTGGACCCTTCCTGACCGTCATCCGGAAACAGAGTAATCCCGGTACTGGCCGTCAAAAACAGCTTGTGTTCATCAATAATGAAGGGTTCGGCAAGGGCGTTTCCAATCTTTTGCGCCACAAAGACAGCATCTTTGGTGTTGTGTATCTCGCGCATGATAAACCCGAAAGAGTCCCCAGCCAGACGACTCAGGGTATCCCCCTCGCGAATGAAGGTCCGCAGACGGGTGGAAACATCCTTCAGGAGTTGATCCCCCAACTTGTGCCCCAAGGAGTTGTTGATTTTTTTGAAATAATCCAAACCCAGAAAAATAACCAACACCTTGCCGTTGTTGCGCTGGGCATTGACGACCGCCTGATTGAGACGATCCACAAACAAATCCCGGTTGGGAAGCCCCGTGAGGGTATCGTGATAGGTTTTGAAGTGCAGTTCTTTCTGGCTGGCCCGTATTTCAGTAAGATCATGAAAAATGGAAATAAAATTGGCTACCTGTCCCGCACGGTCACGAATGACGATAATAGTCTCCCACTGCGGATAGGCTTCGCCGTTTTTTTTGCGATTCCAAACCTCGCCGCGCCAAACCCCATCCTCCATGAGAGATTTCCACAAGCTGTCGCGGAGATCCTGGTCGGTATGCGTGCCATGGAGACTCCTCAGGGGGTTGCCGATCACCTCGACGGCCTCGTGACCGGTAATGCGGACAAACGCAGGGTTGACGCTTTGAATGATCCCCTTGGCATCGGTAACGACCACGCCCTCAATGGCATTTTCCAGCACCTTGGTGGCGATGCGCATGTGTTCATGCACCTCCTCCATGGCCCCGCCAAAAACCGAAGTGACGATTTTCAGACGATCCTCAACTTCGCGGGTGCTGGTTATGTCATGAACAGTGCCCAATACATAACAGGTACCAGGGGCATCACCGGGATGGTTTTCGCAAACCAGATGCACCATGCGTACCTCACCATTGGGACGCACGATGCGACATTCCAAATCGGAACGCTCTCCCCCCAGAACCGTCATGCCCGAAACGACATGACCCACGCGAACCCGGTCTTCGGGATGAATGCAATTGAGAAAAATGGAAAGCTCTGATGAAGACGATGGTCTGTCCAAACCGCCAATGGCCAGCATTTCATCGGAAAAAACAATCCGATTCGTATTGCATTCCCATTCCCAGTTACCAAAATGGGCAACAGCCTGAGCCCGTTTTAAACTTTCTCTTTCCTTTTTCAGGTTCAAAGCCAAATTTTCAATGGTACGCAAATCGCGATAAGCCCTGAGGGCCGTCGTCACGGCGGTAATCAATTTTTGGCTGGTCAATTCGGTCTTTTCCCGGTAATCGTTAATGTCATACTGGGAAATTACTTCCGGTTCTGGAGCCTGTCCCGCCTGGCCAGTACGCAAAATGATCCGTACAAAACCGTTTTTAAGTTCTTCACGAATGTAACGCACCACCTCCAAACCCGCCTGGTCGGTTTCCATGACCACATCCAACAACAACACCGCAATGCCTGTCGTTTGTGCCATGATGGCACAGGCATCTTTGCCGGTGTAACCACTGATCACCTCAATCCCAAGTCCGTCGAAGCGCAAACCACGCAAAACCATCCTGGTCAGTTGATGCACGTCCGGCTCATCGTCAATGACCAGCACCTGCCAGGCCAATGGGGGAGCCACAGCCACCGCCGGCAACCGTTCTTCAACGAACAGCCGGTCGTCAACAATCATTTTTTCAAAAAGCTCAGAGGTGTCGAGTTCTTGATTCACCTGAAGGCACTTACCTGAATAAAATGAAAAAGACGGGTAGCTAAAACTCCCGTAACAATTTTTGCCAAACTTTTTCTTTCCGATACATCAAGGGAGTTGCGTGCCGAATACCGCAATCACCCCCATTCTACCACAACGAGACAACATCAGGTGGCAATTTTTTGTAACGATGCGCCGAATCCATATCATAACTCCGGCAGCCAGAGCCCCCCCCCCTCATGAGACAGGCCTGGGTCTGGGTATCGTCAAAGGCAGAGGAGCTGGCATCGTGGCTACCGGAGAGGCGGCCTTATCCCCGCTACCGGTGATCGGAGCGTCACCCTCCCGCCGTTCATTCGGTATCTGCGCCACAATCCTGCGACAGAACTCTTCCAGAACAACGCTCAATGCCGCTACATAAGCCTCTTTGTCCGCCACATCCACCCGATCACCGCGAATCTCGGTAACCGATCCGATCACTTTGTTTTCAAAATCTCCCTGGCCCCGCAATTTCCAACGCGCCGCAAGTCGCACCCGCGAATCCGAATCCAATTCAAAACGGATAAACTGCACCCACAGGCGAAAATCGTAAGGAACTGGTTTTTTCATCGGTAAACGCCAAACCGAATCCGAATCCATCAACCGGGAAAGATTTTCCACCATGACCCGAACCAACCCGGCGTCCAAATCCTCCGCCCATAAATCCGACTCGTCCACGGCCAAACGATGATCACCCTGGCGATAAACCAATTGGAGACGGGCAAGATAATCGGGCACCTCCACCGGCTCCAGAGCCAGACGAACCCCCCGACGCAATACAGCATCACCCGATTTTTTCTCCCCCATAGCCGACAACAGATAATAATGGGTAACAGGAGTCCCCTCCCCCTTGATCATGGAAGCACAGCCGAAAAGCACCGTTGACCACGACAAACACACCACAAATATCCACCAATGGCACCTCATAATCATTCCTTCTGCTTGTCCTTGCCAAACATCAAAGCCTCCGGTTGCCGGCTCATAATATCGACAAAGGTTCGGATGGAACGGGAAGTGGCGGTTAATTCCCGGGTCAGATCAAGGATTCGATAGTTCAACGGGGCATCGGGATCGGCCAACTCGTTAAGATTGACCATCAACCGCTCGGTGGATGCCAATGCCTGGGTGGCCGCCTGGGTGGCATTGACCAGATCTCGCCCCAGAGGATCCACCTTGCCATCAATCCGCGCCATGGTGGATTTCAAGGTTACCAAGGCATCGCGCATGGCAGAAGCCGCCTCAAGAATCACCGGGGCATCGACCGCCTTTCTCAACCCCAACAGCGTTTCGTTAAGATTATTGCCAATGTCATCCAACGGAAGTGTCTGCAATTTTTTTAACAGCGAAGTCACCGAAGCACTGATCTCATCCAGATTGGATGCCACCGTGGGCAATTCCTTGTAAAGGGCTTGAAAACCGGTCAACCGCAAGGGCGTATCGGGACGCATGACCAGGTTAACATACAACTGCCCCGTCAGATAATTTGCCGTCTCCAATTGCCCTCGCAACCCCCGGTCCACCAAAGTTTGTACCAGTCCATCCGGCGAATCATTGGCCGCATGCGGTTCACTTTCCGACACCCGCTCCGGCTCGATTTCCACCAATACCGCAACCCTGAAGGTGGTGCTTGCACGATCAAACTCCATGCGAATATCGCGGACATAACCAACCTTTATCCCTTGAAACTCCACCGGGGCACCCGATTTGAGTCCGCGAACCGAACCGTCAAAATACATCATGTAAGGAATCTTGCGTTGATAACTGGATTCGGTTACGGCATTCTGGTCACTGAAAAGGGTAAAAACATCCCCGTCCTTGATCGGTTTGAGGGTTTCCAAAGTTTGTGGCGTTTCAAAGGCAATCCCACCCAACAACAAGGATGACAGCGAAGCGGTGGTCAACCGCACCCCATCGGCATCCATAGAAAGATTAACGCCGCTGATTTTCCAAAAGCGGCTGTTGGGCTTGATCAATTTATGGTAGGGAGACTTGATGAACGCATGAACGATGACACCGTCTTTATTTTCGTTCAGGTCAAAACCCAGGACTTCCCCCGCAGTAATACCCAGATAATAAACCGGAGATCCCGCCGCCAAACCATCGAGTTTGTCGGCGACCAGATGAATTTTGATTCCCAAAGAGCCTGAGCGAACCAGGGGTGGATTTTCCAACCCTTTGAACCGCCGCACGGCCAAACCCTCCATTCCCGGTTCCATCTCAATATAGGTTCCCGAAACCAAGGTTCCCAAACCCGAAACCCCCTGAAGGGAAAGACGCGGTTGGACCACCCAGAATTTTGCGCTATCGGTAAGAAAATCTTCCGTACCACGAACCAAACGCACCGACAATTCCACCTGACCAAAATCGGGACTCAACCACACCGACTCCACCCGTCCCACATCCACCGCCTTGTGACGCACCCGGGTTTTTCCCGCCTCGATCCCTTCTGCGGAATGGAAGGTGATGACAATCATCGGACCCCTGGAGGCAAGGGTGTCATACACCAACCAGATACCGACCAGGGCCACGACCAGAGGAATCAACCAAAACATGGAAATGGCACGAACAGGACGAATCACGGGGTCTTCGGGCTGAATAATTTTCGCGACCGAATGATTTTTTTGCTGGTCATCGTCAACGATGGTCATTGGCACTGTCCCAGATAAGCCGTGGATCAAAGGCGCGAGCCGCAAACAAGGTCAGGACGACGACGGCACCGAAAAAAGAAACGCCCACCCCCGGCTCGATGGTGGCAAGGGTTCCCATTTTTACCAAAGCGGCGAGCAGGGTAACCAGAAAAATATCCACCATGGACCAATGCCCAAAATATTCCATGAGGCGGTAAAGAACCATGCGTTCACCCAGGTAGGTTTTTGACCTTCGCTGGACCGAAACCAAAAGATAAATTAAAAAAATTATTTTACCAATTGGAACAACCACGCTGGCAATGAAAACGATCATCGCCAAAGGCCACATACCCGCATCGATCAGGGAAGCCACACCGGCCAGGATGGTTTTGGGTTCACCCTGTCCCATCCGAACGACCGTCATAATCGGAAACACATTGGCAGGGACATAAAGGACGGCGGCACCCAAGGTCAGTGCCCAAGTCCTTTGCAGACTGAAAGGCTTGCGCGAATGGAGCGCGGCCCCGCATCGGGGACAGGCATGGTCATCCTGTATTCGGCTTATCAAAGCGCAGGCATGGCAGTGAACCAGACCACAAGCTTTGGCGGTAAGGTCGGCAACCGCCATTATCTTGCACTCCCAATACGCCGCCAAACATCAGCGGGATCCAGGGCATAACCGGCGGCAGTGCTGCAAAACAACAATCCCCCCAGGGCAAAAACAGCCACACCAGGAACCACCGTAGCCAGGTCAGCCAGTTTGACCACCGCCACCAGAACCCCCAGCATATAGACTCCGATCATCCCCCAGGGAGAAAACAATCCCGCCGCACGAAACCAAAAAGCCGCCCCTGGAGGTATACGCCCCATCGCCATGGGGATCAAGATGTAGAGCAAAGCCAAAAAATGCAGCAAAGGAAACAGCAGGCTGGTTAAAAGCACCAGGATCACCACATCCCACATACCATAATTGCGAAGTTCCAAAGCACCGTCCAGGAGGGTCATGGACGTTTCGCGACCACCGAGCTTGAGACCCAACAAGGGAAAGGCATTAACAATGACAAAAAAAATCAGTGCCGCCAGAGTCAAGGTCAGAGAACGCAGGAGATGGTCAGGCCGCCCCTGGGCCAGCACCGCCCCACAACGCCGACAGCGAGCCACGGTTCCAACCGCCAACGATGGCTTTGCGTGCAGCAGATCACAATCGTGACAGGCAACAAATTTACCCAGGTCTTGGGACAGGGATGGTGGCGTCAAGGACACGCTCATGATTCCACAGAGTCACCTCAACGGGGATGAAGTCAAACCCCGGCACCCACATACCTAGCCATACCTCGCCCCAGGGTGACCATCCGGGCAAACTCCTCCGGGGTGGCGCTCAAGGCATGATCGCGAATATGGGTATCGGATTTGTCCAAAGTAAAATGCTTTTCAATCACCCTAGCTCCCCGACTGATCGCCAAAAGAGGGCATTCGATCCCCAGAGAATGGTCGGAATAGCCATCGTAGGGAGATGTAGCAAAATCCTTGGGCATCCCTTTGATGTCCCACGGAGCAGCGGGATATTTGGAGACACACCAGAGATAACGCAGATTTTTTGCCGGTGGAAACGGCAAACCTTCCCGTTCCCAAAATCCCAGGGAAACAAAAGTTTCCTTGCCGGTGGCCAGGATTTTTTTCACCAGGTCCGGATAGTCCACCACCGTGCGCGAGGCCACCTTGAAGCGCGGCAGATCAAAAGGTTCAAGCATGACGAACGCCTCGGGGACGATCACCGAAAACATCAATTCAATACCAACAAATTCGGCCCAACGTTTCAGTTCGGCGATGATTTCCGGGGTAATCTGGTTGATTTCCCCAGGCCCCCAACGCCAACCCAATTGAAACTTGACAATGTCGGCACCCGCCTGTTTGGCCTGACAGATCAATTCATAGGCTACGGCAAAATTGCCATTATGATTCATACCCACTTCGGCAATAAACAACATGGATCAAACTCCCTTGGGAATGCCTTGGAACATGAGGCCCTGCGGGCAAAAATCAAAGTCAAAACCCTGGGGCTGCGCCCCTAGACCCCCCTTGGGGGGCAGTAAAATCAAAATCAAAGTCAAAAGAAAAACCTTGGAGGCTCCGCCTCCAAACCTCCGCCGGGGGGGATGATCCCCCCCGGACCCCCACAAAAATTTTTGCCAAACTTTATTTTTCCGATACGTCAACGATAATGGCCATCAAAACACCCCTTTGGCATTCAAAAACTCGGTGTAATTCCGATCTTCCCTGATGAGATGCATGACCAGCCAGGATTGAATAAACGCCAACAGGTCCAGGTAGTTGATCGAATCGCCATGCAACGTCGATTCCCGCAGATCCTGGACCTGTTTGACCATCAGGCGATGAATCTGGGCATGGTGTTCCACATCGGGAAAATTGTACTGAAGCATTAATTGTTCCTCGGCATCAAAGTGGTACTGGACATAATCGATCAGGGTCGTCATGGCACTGCCCAGGGTGTTTTGCTCGTGACCAGAACGGACAATTTCAATGATGTTGTTGGCAATCTCAACCAGTTTTTTATGCTGCACGTCCATGCTGGCGATACCCACGCCAAATTCGTCACGCCATTGGAAAACAAAACTGGAATCTCCGTTGTGAACGCTCTGCATCGCCCTGGCTTTGTAGGTTTCAAAAAGTTTCCATCTGACGATGGGAATGTCTTTGAGCAGGTCACCACGAATCTGCAAAATTTCCGTGTCATCCTCCGCTTTGACCGGGTAAAGGCACGGAATTCCGAAAATTGCCCCCTCCTCACCAAAAAAATCGCCTGCGCCAAGAAAATCATGGCTGTCTCTACCGATAAACCTTCGCATTTTCCCCCTGTGGATGACATTGAGAAATTCAACATCCTCGCAGGGTAATGATTGTCCTGGGGCCAGGGTCTTTAGGGTCAGATGATCGATGATTCCAGCCATGACGGGATGGGACAGTCCTTCATCGAACAGATCCATGGATTCGAGGAAGGTGCGTATGGTCGCGGTACGCTCGATTTTTCCAATCAGGTTGTTTTTACGGACAATCTGTCGATAGAGACCCGCCGATATTTTTAATACGCTGACATAACTGGCCGTCCTGAAGGTCAGCTGTGACGGAGATTCTTTCAAAGCGGACAGCTCGCCCAACAACGTGCCCGCCATGAGACGGCTCAGGCGGTTTTCTCCAGGAAATATTTTTTCCACCAATCCCGACAAAATCAACAAAACATCCGTGGCAACCTCCCCCTCCTTGAGGATGATCGACCCCGGGTTGATTTCCACCACATCGTTATTGAGCAACATGCGCAAATGGTGAAACGGGACTCGTGGAAAATGGCTCTGTAGAAATCTGAAGGCAAGACGCCGGGCGGAATCATTTTTCCCTGAAATCAGGACATCGCAGGTGCCAAAAGGGGCGGACGAACCGATTTCTTTTTCCGCCGAGGTCAACTCGGAGGATGTGTGTGCCAAAATGATCCGGTCGGAACGGTCCATTTTAAAATCGACAGCGGCACCGTGGATCATTCCACCACCGATATCCAGTTTTTTTAGATTCAAGGGTTGCAGATATTCCGTCTTGACCTTTTCGAAGAGGGTCCGTGTTATCCCGGGGGCGTCATCATCCTCGGTTATCATGTTTTCAAGGACGTTCAGTGATACGATGTCGGCAAAATGGCCATAGGTGCGGTAACCATTGGACCAAAGGGTGCGGAATATAAAAATATTCGTTTCTAATGGGTGCGGCGAAAACAGAGGTTTAACTTCAAGGCCTTGAATATCGGTCCAAACATCTAAGGGCAAATCACGGCAATCGAAGAAATCATTGAATTGATTTTCTTCCATGGAAAGGAGGGCCGCCAATTTTTTTTCCACCGTCAGTCGAACCATCGGGGTTGCATAGTATTTAATTTTATGTCCCGAGCGCATCAAGGTGGTGATACCGGCAAAATGGTCATCATGGGCATGGGTGTGAAAGATACCTTCGATTTCGCTGATGCCGACTCCCAGGGCGGTCAGGTTGAAAAAAAGGTTCGGTCCGACATCGATAAGAAAAATTTTCCCTTGGAACAACAGGATGCTCGACATGGTTGGCCGATTGACATCCCAGCCATCACCATCACCGGAGTGGCAAACAGCAAAATAATCTCTGGGGATGCTTTGGAATCCCAGAGGGTAAGGGGGGGCATAGCGATCTTCACCATAAAGGTTGAGATCGACGGATACACTCGACCCCTGGTAGAATATTTCAAAGTGGTTGACGGCGATCCGCTCGATTTCGACCCCGTTGCGTATTTCCCGCCTTTCCCGGCCAAGGACACAGTTATCCAGGAGCATGTTGGAGGGTTTGATTTGTCCGAAGGCAAAACGTTTTTTCAAGCGCAGCATTTCCCGCGCCGTATTTTCATCGACCCCGGCTTGCAGGATTTCCTCCAGGGTGGCCAGTCCGTAATTTCCCCGGAAAATGTATTGCATCTGGGCCTGGACCTGTTCCGCGAGTCCGATGAGGAGGGGTTTTTGGCCGGTGTTGTTCGGATGCTTGGGAATGATTAATCCTTGTTTGTAAAGCATTTGCAGCACTGGAAATTCGGCCAGATTGGAAAATTCCCCGTGTTGGATCATGACATCGGAAAGCAGGATGGCGTTCGGTCCGGTTTCGCACAGGACACCCCCGACCTCGCGTTGGATGATCA
Organism: Magnetococcales bacterium; assembly: GCA_015660855.1. Lineage (GTDB taxonomy): Bacteria > Pseudomonadota > Magnetococcia > Magnetococcales > UBA8363 > UBA8363. The sequence goes on along the minus strand of JACSDG010000022.1, from coordinate 2,527 downwards.
AGCCACGTTTCATGAGATGTTTGACGCAATCGGCAGGACATCCACAAAGAATCTGCAGTTTGGCGTCGGGAATTTCAACCCAATAAACACCTTTGATTACTGGGATTTTTATAATCCTGTCCATCCCCATCCTCCCTGAGGCCTTTCTGCATGCTCGTGATTGAACGTTTGTTCAACAAACTGTTGACTCTAGCAGAGGGCACCCAAAAAATATACACTTTAACCCTTCTTCTGGCACGGAGTGTATGAAATATTTTGATCCCTGCCTCTGTCACGCACGGTGTTGCGATCTGGAAATACTGTTTTCAAGGGTAATGATCAAGGGGGAAGGATAATGGATGACAAGTTGAACTGTTGGGATTTTTTCAAATGCGGTCGGGAAATATTCCGGAAAGAGCGAAGCGATTCGGTTTGCATTGTCAGTGTTATTTCCAGCATGAATGGCATCAACAGTGGCATCAATGCCGGTCGGAATTGTTGGAACGTGGAAGGTTCTTATTGCATGTCCAGCAAAGCCAATCTTGGCCAGGAAAAGGATCGGGGGACTATCACTCATAAAGAACGTTTTTGCAAGAAGTGTGACTTCCGCATGCGCGTGGAAAAGGAGGAAGGTGATCTTTTCAGGGACTGATTTTGACGGGGGAAAGCAATCACGGAGAATTTTGTGAAAATTTTTCACGGGAGCCTCCTGATTTCATCACCGGGGAAAAAAGGTTGTACAATCAGAATTGTTATGCGACAAATGCTTAATAAATAATGAGATTCAATCGTTTTATTTTTTTTGTCACTCCCCCTTGTGTACCAACTGCGATTGGCGTAAAAAGACCCGATCAGGGAGGACGTTCCCGGCGTGTTTCAATCCTGTGGGGCACCAGCTTCCAGCGGCCCCCGCAAGATTTTGTGGAGGCGGTTCGAGGCTTCTGCGGGGGTGTCTGAAAAAGGAGCTGCCTTGGTTCCAGGGATCCTCTCGGGACCGTGGACAAAGCGGCCAGGGTGGTCGGGGAGTGTTTTTTTTACGTCGTGACAGGGGTCTGCATCTATGAATTCCAGGTGGCAAACGATCTATACCATCGGCCATGGCAACATGCCGTTGGATTCTTTCGTCGAGGTTCTCACCTACGTCGATGCCCAAACGCTCATCGACATCCGTTCCAATCCCAATGGCCAGGATTATCCTTTCTGGTTTCACGAAACCAACCTGAGGCCGGTTCTTAACGACATGGAAATTATTTATCACCTAGGCGGGCAGCACCTGGGTGAACGCGCTCCCATGCACATTGACCGCCATTGGGGTTTGCAAACGCCCGACAAGATGGCCTATGCCCACCATATGGAGTCGGGGAACTTCGCCACCGGCATCAAGCTTTTGCTTAACCTTTCTTTCCGGTTCGGTACTGTGATCATGGGTGCCCCGACCCATCCCAGCCAATGCCATCGCTCCCTCATCTCCGACTATCTCACTTTCCAGGGGCATCGAGTGATCCATTTGGTGGATGGTTGCAGTTTTATCGAGCATCAACCACATCCCACCATCCGCAGAGGGACTCATTCGCTGATTTACGACCAACAGCCGACCTCTGCCCAGACCTACATGCCGCTGCACTGATTTGCATTTTGCCTGCAGGGGGGAATCCGACAACCTCTGCGATGGATTGCCCATGAAGACCGCCATTCCCCTCGAAGACCGGATTATTTTTGCTCTGGATGTAGACAGTCCCGAGGACGCCCGGCAGTGGGTGGCTTTGTTGGGTGGGCACATTCGTTTTTTCAAAATTGGCTTGCAGTTGTTTTTGGCAGGTGGTTTCGGTTTGATTGAGGAATTAGCCCAGCAGGGCCACAAGGTCATGGTGGACCTCAAGCTGTTTGATATTGACAAAACTGTGGAATTGGCTGTGCGGGAATTGGCCAAACACCCGGTAACATTTACCACGGTGCATGGTCCGCAATCCATCGTCCAGGCAGCGGTTACTGCGCGGGGGCACATGCGCATCCTTGCAGTTACCGTATTGACCTCCTTTGATCGCCACGATCTGGAGGATTTGGGGTTGCCGGGGGTGGAGGTGGAACAGTTGGTGTTGAGTCGGGCGCGCAGGGCGATGGAAGCGGGTTGCGATGGTGTTGTGGCCTCGGGGCAGGAAGTGGCCAAAATGCGGAAAATAGTAGGGGATGGTTTCCTGATTGTCACTCCGGGAATTCGTCCCGGTTCCTTTGCCGATGCTGCTGGCGGTGATGAACAAAAGCGGGTTTCCACGGCGCGAGAGGCCATTTTGGCGGGGGCTGATCATGTGGTGGTGGGACGTCCCATCAAGAATGCCACCGATCCTCTTGCCGTTGTAAAAGCTTTGCAACAGGAAATTTGCGAGGGTTTACGGGTAACCATTCAGTCCCCCCCCCTTCTTTCTTAGGTTGAAACTGTTGCGGAGGTTTAAGGCATCCCATTACACACATCTTGACTTCCGGTAATATAGCCCTTTTCCCAACAGCCATGGAGAAGGCGAATGACTTGGGCCAAGGAAGAGTTCAAAAC
>JACSDG010000177.1 GCA_015660855.1 Magnetococcales bacterium | reverse complement strand
TAAACTCCAAAGTGCCGAGTGAAACGGAGGTGGGCAATGCTGGGGAGCAACCCACCAAGGGATAAGTCGGCGGGGCTCATCGAGCCGATAGCCAGGGACGGGGGCAATCCACTCGTCCCTAATCACCCATCGAACATGATGCCCTGCGGGCATAAAGTCAAAATCAAAACCTTGGGGCGCTGCCCCAAGCCCCGCCGGGGGGGATGATCCCCCCCGGACCCCCGCAATAATTTTTGCCAAACTTTGTTTTTCCGATACATGGACGATAGACCCCCCATGCCCCAGAAAACCCAGTCCAAGTGTAGACAGGTGCGTCGAGAGTCCGCTGCAACGTTTTGCGTAACAACAGGGGGAACGGAATGGATTAACCATTCCACATCCGCCATTATCCCCGATAAAGCCTGTCCAAAATCAGGAAAAGTTTTTGCCGTTCCACATGGAAGAACTCCAAAGCCTGCTGCGCCGATTTGAAAGATCTCTCCCCCTGGGCCAAAAGCTGCACATCCCCCCCCTGCTCACGCGCCTCCAGCTTCAACTGCCCCCCCTCCAATACCATGGCCGCTATCTGCCGCTCCAATTCACACATGTCACGAAAACTTTCCTGAAGCTCCTTGAAATTTACCGACCCGCCAAAAAGTTCCTGTCCCTCTCCCTGCATCCAAGCCTGAAAAACGACCATGCGCTCATCCAACGGTGGAGTAATCTGAATGCCAATTTCCTCCTCCTTCTGTGACAGCATGGCTTGCTCAAGGATTTGTATCCATTGCAGAAAGATTTCTTTGAGAGACTTGATGTCAAACATACCCGCCGTCGGCAGGATCAAAGAAGCCCGCAATTTTTGCAACGAATCGGCACTCGCCAACGTAATATCGGTCACATGACCAAAAGCACTGGTGGCCCCCATGGCACTCCTGGCCAAACTGAAGACGTTACGCGCCTGCTGCAACACCGAAATGGAGGTTTTGCCACTCTCCATGGCCGAAGCCAGCACCGTGTTGGCAAAGGCACGCGTCTCCTTGGCTTTGTCCTCAACCAACCTAGCCACACTGTCTGCCTGACCTGTGGCATCGATGATGTTCAAGGAGGCCAGACGGGCCACATCAGCCGCGTTGGCAACCTCGGAGGCCGCAACGGAAAGCTCTCGGGAATGGTTGACAATTTCATCGGTGGCGGCGGAAACGGAAGAAATTCCCTGGGAAATGGCCGTCAGGGCCAGGTTTTGATCTTCAATGGCATGCGTGATCGATGCGTTGGCCTCGCGCAGTTCATTGACATAACCCGTCACCTGGTCGGAAGCCCGCCTGACCTTGATGGTTTTGTCCTGGATTTCTTCAACCCGCTCGGTGATCATGGTGGTGGCATCGGCTGTCTGTCTGGCCAGATCCTTCACCTCGTTGGCCACCACAGCAAACCCCTTGCCGGCCTCACCCGCCCCCGCCGCCTCAATAATGGCATTCAAGGCCAACATGTTGGTCTGCTCAGCAATATTGCGAATCACCTCCACAACCTTGTCGATTTCATTGGCCGACGCACTTAAACTTTCCATGACCTCCTGCGCCCGATGCGCTTCTTCCTCCGCCTGCCTCGATTTAAAATCGGCCGTCTGGCAAAGCGTTTGAATGGAACCCAGCGAAGCGACAACATCAACCGCCTTGACCGTGACCAGTGCCAAGGAACCACTGACATCATCCAGACGCTGACTCGCCTCCGCCAAATTGGCAGTCATCTGCTCGGAAGCCGCTGCCACGGACGCGGCATTTTGGCTGCCGGCGTCGGAGGCCTCTACAATGGAGCGAATGTTGGTCAACAAAACGGCGGAGGCATCGGTAATGGACTCCATGCGCTGGTTGACTTCTTCCATTTGTTGATGAATATGCGAAATATTCTGTGACAGCGAATGATTGGCCTCCTCCATCGCCAGGGCGCGCTCGGTGGTTTGTTCGGCCCCTCCCTGAACGGCGGTGCGAATCGCGTTAAGCCCGTTGGCACAAGCAGCGACCGTCTGGGCGTAAAGCGAAATATCCCGCCCCATCTCCACCAGACTCGTTTCCATGGCATCCACCGCCTCCCCAAGGGTACGCAACTCCCCGGAGGGCAATTGTTCAAGGTCCACCCTTTGGGTCAGATCTTTGGTGGCAATGATGCGTACATCCCTGGTCAACAGTTCGATGGGGCGGGAGATGCGTCTGGCGATGAGGGTGATGATGACCACGGCGACCCCCAGCGAGATCAACACCGTCATAACCGCCGTATACGCCATTCGCCGCAACACTTCGGACGAAGCCGCCATTAATTGTTCTTGGGAGCGAATTTCGGCAATCCCCCAACCGAAAAGACCCAGGGGTTTATAGGCGACATTGTAGAAGACATCGCCGTCGGTGAAATGACCAACCCCTTCTTCCCCCTTTTGGATCTTTTCCACAATGGCCTTGAATTCCGGCGACTTGGAGATGGATTCGAACGCTGGAAGATAATTCTTGAGGCTGTGCTCCCCGTCCGGATCGGCGCCGGCGTGCAGGTCGATGGAAATCGTTGCGGAACCACTGTCGGCAATCAACACCCCGGTGGGGTCGAGGATAAAATTGCGCTTGGATTTTGTTGACGTTTTCCCGTGGGATTCGTGGGGAAATTCATCGATGGTGCCCTGTAAGTTGGATATGGGAATCTCCAGGTGGAAAAACGCCGGTTTGCTGCCATCCGCAAGCACCACGGGGGAAGTATAGGAAAAAACCCATTTTTTGGCGTCAGGGGACATGTAAGGGTAGCTGACATGAACCCCACCCGCCCCCAATTCAAAAGTGGGCTTGAAAAAGGGGGCTTCGTTTTCTTCACTGGAAAAATCTTCGTTCGGAGCCACCACCCCCAGGGTCAACCGGGCGTGCTCCTGGCCAGTGGCATCGATGATGCAGGTTTCCACGATAGGAAAACGGCTTTGCAAACGTTGGATCCAAAGATCCAGTTGTTTTTTCAACTTTATCTGATTTTCAGTAAACTGGATGACATGGTTGGCGTCATACACATTTCCCCGCTTGGTTTCTTCGAGGGAATAAAAATCGACAAACGCCGAGAATTCTAACGCCATCAACAGCATCTCTTTGGTTTTTTGATGCAGGGCCATGGTGCGATGCGACGTTTCCTGCAGGCTGTTGCGCATGTGGTCGATGCCCGACCGCGTCACCGCCTCGCGGGTGAGATCGAACAATATCCAACCATTGGCGAGCAAAATCACCAGCAAGGTTAAAGAGAAAGTAATGACAATTCGATATTTTATTGGCATGGCCGCAGAGTGTTCCTGATGGACTCGTTGAGGTAAATCACCCCCTCCCACCAAAACTAGATATACAAGTTTTTTTTGCTTTTAACAATGTTTGATTCAAATCAATTCATGGTCCCAGGGGGGAGGCCTGCGATGTTGGTTTTTAGCGCAGGACGAACACAGGAAAAACTAAAATATAGGTGACATTTTGGCCGATTTTTGGTAATGAACGGGGGATATCCTCGGAAAACGGGATGGGAGACTTGACCGATTGCCGGTCCAAGGTCCCCTTTGTTCAGCCAGTTAGGGGACCGACGCCATGTCATTGCTTGGGTTATTGGAAAGTATCGCTTTTTTTGAAAGTTTCACCAATGATGAAAAGTTGTTCTTTGTACAGACCGAAGATTTGTTTGTCACTTTGGGACCGGGTGAGTTTCTCATCAAGGAGGGTCCCGATTCCGACGATTCTTTTTTCATCGTCCTGGATGGCCAGGTCAACATCACCAAAGACAGCTTGCCGGGAAAGGTTCTGACCACCCTGGGTTCAGGGGCTGTTCTGGGAGAAATGACCTTTCTGACGGGCAATCCCCGCTCTACCAATGTGATCACCGAGGAAGGGGTTACGGTCTTCAAAGTCAATCAAGGGACCATGAATCGTCTGGCGGCACACATGCAGGTTAAAATTTTGCGGCAACTTACCGACATCCTCGTCAATCGCCTGAACACAATCACCGAAAATATGGTTCAGCAAAAGCGGATCAACGAAACTCTCACCCTGGCTCTGCGAGAAAAAATTCTGTCCGAAAATTCTGCCACTCCCGCAACCTGATCTCTCTCCTCGGCTTGATGCCGCAGATGGATCCCCTTTGCAGGCTTTAACCATTCCTTTTTTCCGGTGCCCGGTTTTTGATTTCTTGTCGTTTTTTGACCGTCCCCCCCCCAGGGGGGGACGGTCAAAAAAAACATTCCTATCCTTTTCCCTTCCTTTCCCTTCCTTTCCGTAGCCGAGGACGCGTCGAGGACGCGTCGAATTCCTTCAATGAAAAAGGATCGGACATCCCCCTCTCCGGGCAAGGATGGAATGCCTTGGACTGTGTTGGGGGATGTAGCGTAAAATGCCGGAGAGGTTCGTCAGGATTTACCCTGGGAGGAAACCATTGTGAGCACAACCGTTGCCTTTGACACTTACGCCTACGTCAGAAAACTCCGTGATGCCGGAGTGGACGAACGCCAGGCGGAGATTCAGACCGAGGCTCTTATGACCCTGGTGGAAGACCGTCTTGCAACCAAACAGGACATGTTCATGCTCAAGCGGGATTTGGCTGAAGTGGAGGCCAACCTGAAGCGGGATCTCAAAGAGATGGATGTCAAAGCCGAAATCCGTTTCAGAGAACTGGATGCCAAATCCGAAACCAACCTCAAAGAACTGGATGTCAAGGCCGAAATCCGCTTCAGAGAACTGGATGTCAACCTCAGAGAACTGGATGCCAAATCCGAAGCCAGCCGCAGGGAACTGGATGTCAAGGCCGAAACCCGCTTCAGGGAACTGGATGTCAAGGCCGAAACCCGCTTCAGGGAACTGGATGTCAAGGCCGAAACCCGCTTCAGAGAACTTGACGGCAAGATCGAAACCTGCTTCAAAGAACTTGACAGCAAGATTGAAACCACGAAGGCTGAACTCAAGCGGGACATCAAGGAACTTGACGGCAAGATTGAAACCTCGAAGGCTGAAATTCTGGCCGGGATGAACGCCGGGATCGCAACTGCCAAGGTAGACTCCATCAAATGGACGGCAGGCATGTTTGTAGCCCAGACGGCATTGATCATTGGCGCGATGTTCGCCATGTTGAAAATGAACCAACCGAATCCGCAGCCCGTCGGGTTTTCCTCACCTCCCGCCCAGGAGACGCGATTGCCCGTCGTTCCGCATGCGCGATGATCACTTGATTTTGGAACGCTCTACGGGTTTCCCTCCAGGATTGTACGGGCCAGAGCCAAAGCCGCGTCCCTTGGCATGCCAATTTGAATGCGACCATCATAAAGAGTTCGCAGCAAAATCTGATCTTGCGGAGTCAATTCGTTGAAGCGACTCTTGTCGTTGAAAATGGACTCGGTGACCAGATCGCTGTCATTGGGCAGCCCCATGATCTGTGTCAACTCCTCAACCACACACGCCCGCACAATTTCGCGAGAATGATGGCTTGGAATAACGACGATGGCCGCCTTGATTTCATCCTTTTTTTTGAAAAATTTGGCAAAACAGGTCGAACTTTGCATCATTTGATCTACCCATTCTTTTTTGTTGTCAAAATATTGCAGGATCTTCTGATGAATTTGATCCCTGGCGGTAAAAAAAACAATGACATTGACCTGACTGGTTTTAAAATCACTGGCGACCTGACCCGACTTGCGCATGTTTTCGGAATAAACAAGATCGATGGGATGACCGCTTAACCGACCGAGTTGACCCGTGTGTTGCCGGATGTCCTCATCAAGGTACGCAGGGGCGATGCCCTGGACACCGATACGAATGGGATTTTTCCATTTTCGGACCCGGGGAAATTTTTCTCCGGTATATTCGTTGCCAAAAGCAACGATGTCCAAATGGTGAACCAGGGTGTCGATGTCGGAGGGCGATGCAGCCCCCGTGGAAAAAAGGGTGATCACCACCATGACCCATGGTCCCACCCGAAAACCACCCCGTTTTCCGTCGGTGCGCGAAGGAGAGAAAAACGACTTGCTGATCCTTCTGGTCATTGGGCCTACCTTTTTTGTCAGAGATGGTGTAGCATTCCAGGCACTGCGGGGCGTGATGTTTCACCCGATCCGTGCTGCCATACCCCCACTTCAATCCGCGATCAGGGAAAGAAACGGCCGATGGAACAAAACTACGCAATGATTGAACCCAGGTACGGTCTGTCGGATAAGGATTTCAGCCGTCTGGCTAGGTTTATCCAGTCCGAGTGCGGCATCCAGATGCCTCCCTCAAAAAAATCTCTCGTCACCGCCCGGTTGCAAAAACGCTTGCGCATACTGAAAATGGATTCATTCA
>JACSDG010000176.1 GCA_015660855.1 Magnetococcales bacterium | reverse complement strand
GCCCCATGTCGATGATGTGATCGGCGGCGCGAATAGCCTCTTCATCGTGTTCCACCACCACTACGGTATTGCCCAGATCTCGCAGACGGTGCAACGTATTGAGCAACCTTTGATTATCCCGCTGGTGCAGTCCGATGCTGGGTTCGTCCAGGATGTAGAGCACACCGGTCAGGCCGGAGCCGATTTGATTGGCCAAACGGATACGCTGACTTTCGCCTCCGGAAAGGGTGGCTGCGGCCCGATCCAGGGTCAGGTAGTTCAAGCCCACGGCGGTGAGAAAATCCAAGCGTTCGGTAATCTCTTTGAGAATGCGTTGGGCGATGATGGTTTCCCTGGGGGTCAGGGGGAGGGTTGTGAGAATTTTCAGGGCCTGATTCAAAGGCAGAGCGGAAAGTTCGGCAATGTTGTGTCCACCGGCGCGGACAAACAAGGCTTCAATCCGCAACCTTTTGCCCAGACAGGTGGGACAGGGGGAGGCGTTGCGGTATTGTCCCAACTCTTCGCGCACGTCATCCGATTCCGTCTCCAAATATCGCCGTTCCAGATTGTTGATTACCCCTTCCCATGATTTTGTGGTCGTGAAACTTCCCCCCGGACCCCGGTAACGAAAACGAATTTTATCGGTTTCCGAACCGTGGAGGATGATGTCCTGCTGGGGTTGAGGCAGCGTTTCCCAGGGGGCATCGATATCGATCTTGTAATGTTTTGCCACCGTTAAAAGATTTTGTTTGGCCATGTGGGCAGTGGGTTTGGCCCAGGGGGCGATGGCCCCCTGGAGAATGGACAGGTGGGACAGGGGGATAACCAAATCGGGATCGAAAAATTCCCGGGTCCCCAAGCCGGTACACTGGGGACAGGCACCGTAGGGATTGTTGAAAGAAAACAGGCGTGGTTCAATTTCCGGGTAGGAAATGCCGCAATCGGGGCAGGCATGGCGTTCAGAGAAAAGCATATCGGTGGGTGGATCGCCTAAAACTTGAACATGGGCCAGGCCACCGGGGATGGATTTAAGGGCCAGGGTGTGTGGCAGGGCCAGGGTGGTCTCCAGGGAATCGGCCAACCGGCTTTCGATCCCCGGTTTGATGACGATGCGATCCACCAGAGCTTTAATGTCATGTTTGATTTTTTTGTTCAGATCGGCCGCTTCTTCCACTTCGACGGTTTGGCCATCGATGACCACGCGGGTGAAGCCATGGCGGACCAGCGCGGCCAACTCTTTTTTGAATTCACCTTTGCGACCCATGGCGATGGGGGCCATGATCAACAGGCGAGAGTCTGGTGGCAGCGTCATGAGGGTATCGACCATTTGACTGACGGTTTGGCTTTCGATGGGTTTGCCGCAGCCATGGCAATGGGGCTTGCCGATTCGGGCGAAGAGGAGTCTTAAATAATCGTGAATTTCGGTGACTGTCCCCACGGTGGAGCGGGGATTTTTGCTGGTGCTTTTTTGTTCGATGGAGATGGAAGGGGAAAGCCCCTCGATGGCATCAACATCGGGTTTGCCTTGAAGTGAAAGAAATTGTCGCGCATAAGCGGAAAGTGAGTCCACATAGCGGCGTTGACCTTCGGCGGCGAGGGTGTCGAAGGCCAAAGAGGATTTTCCCGACCCTGAAACCCCGGTGATGACAGTCAGGGCGTTTCTGGGAAGTTCCAGATCGATATTTTTCAGGTTGTGTTCGCGGGCACCGCGGATAATGATCTTGTCTTTGTTGTTCATGGCTCATGGGACTCCAGAAAAGACAGGATATCATGCACTATTACATGGCAGAGTTGCTTTTGCACGGCATGGAAGTCTGGGTTATCGGTGGCGGCACAGTGGCTACCCGCAAGGTGCGCGGCTTGTTGGATACGGGGGCCAGCATTTGCGTCGTGGCACCGGAATTTTCCGCTGAGATCCTCTGCTGGCAGGAGCAGGGGCGGTTGCAGGTCAGGAAGGCTTGTTTCCGGGAACAGGATTTGGACGGGGGATCCAAGCCGACGTTGATCTTCGCCGCAACCGGTTTGCCCGATCTTAACCGGGCTATCGCCGGGTTTTGCCGTGACAGAAAATTGTTGTGCAACTCCGCCGACGATCCAAAAACCTCGGGGTTTTTGGTTCCGGCGGTGGTGCGTCGTGGCGGCTTGACGGTGGCGGTAGGAACCCAGGGGGCGTCGCCGGCGTTGTCGCGTTTGCTCAAGGAACGGATTGAACGTTGGCTGGAACCGGGTTGGCAAAGGTTGGTCGAGGTGTTTGGTGACATGCGTACCGAGGTTACCCGTCGTCTCCCCAATCCCCTGGAACGCAATCAATTTTGGCGCAAAACCGCCCTCTTGGCCGAACAGGAAGGGTGTCACGGCGACAGGGATCCCGAAGTGTGGTTTTGGGAACGACTCAACGAGGTTTCTTCATCGAACACCCCCGGCGATCACCCCTCTTGACCCAGCAGGGTGTGATAAGCCTGGGCATGGAGCAGGGTATCGAATTCTTTGGGGTTGTCGGGTTGGATACGGATCATCCACCCTTGGCCGTAGGGGTCATTGTTGACCGTTTCCGGGGACTCTTGCAAGCCGCTGTTGATTTCGGTCACAACGCCGGAAACCGGAGCGAAAAGATCGGAGACCGACTTGACCGATTCCACAACGCCAAAAGGTTGTCTGGCGGTCACTTTGGTTCCCTTGCGTGGAAGTTCCACAAAGACGACATCCCCCAGCTGGCTGGTGGCAAACGCGGTAATGCCCACGATCAGGGTTCCGCTTTCCTGGTGGACCCATTCATGGTCCGAGGTGTAGCGCAGGTGGCTTGGGATTTCGATGGTTTCGGACATGGTATGTTCCTTGGAAGTGCAGGGATCGGGTCGATTATGGGACGGGGGACTTGAATCCGGGAGGTCCTAAAGCCATCCACGGGGACAATCTATCAAATCTCCAGAAATCGGGACAGGGAAATGAGTGCGCCGATCAATCCCAGTCCAATCCCCAGGATGAGCAGGAAAGATAATTGTGGAAAAGAAAGAAAACTCAGTGCCATGTGAAAGCCGAACGTGTGGGTGAGTTCGGATGTCACCCTGGCAGCTCCGTGATAAAGGGTGAATATCATGCCAATGGCCCCCAGGGCACCGAGCAGTCCCTGGATGAATCCTTCGTAGATGAAGGGTGCCTTGATGAACATGTCGGTCGCTCCCATGAATCGCATGACTTCGATTTCATCGCGGCGGGCGACGATGGTAAGCTTGATGGTGTTGGAAATGATCAGGGCTACAGCGGTGAGGAGGAGCAGCAGCAGAGACATGCCGGTGAAACGAATAAATTGGACGGCGGCGGAAAGCTTTCTTGCCCATTCCTGGTCGTAGGAGACCGCTTCGACATCAGGCCAGGAGCCGATTTCACGGGCGAGAAAGGAGGTATGATTCGGATCGTTGCCCAGGACATGGAACTCAAGGGAATAAGAGAGGGGGTTGTCATTCAGATCGTTTAGAAGGCCCGATTCGGGGCCGAGCATGGTTTTCATGCGTTCCATGGCGTCGTTGGGGGAGACGACGTTGAGGTTTTTGATTTCCGCTTTACCGAGCAACTGGTCACGGACTTGCGACAATTGGCTGACTGTGGTTTCTTTTTTCAGAAAGACGGTGACCAGATTATCCCCCTTCCATTTTTCGATGGCCGAATCGGCGTTGGCCAGCAGCAAAACGAAACAGCCATGGATGGTCAGGGACAGGGCGATGATGACGGTGGTGGTCCAGTGCGACAGGGAACCACCGCGAAAACGTCTCCAGGCCCGAAAGAGAGATCGCAGGTGAAAATTGTGGGTATAGGAGGTTGCATGGTCGAGAATTTTGGGTTGACCGGGACGCCCCCTGCGCGCATTTACCGGACGATTGCGATTGGCCGGTGGCAACCCCTTTTTCTGGCCGGGATCTCGACGTTGAACCGGGTGGCTTTCTGTTGTCATGTCGTGCTCCGGTACTTCGGGCAACACGATCCATGGGTACTCCCATAAGGATCGATGGCTAGGTTTGGGGGATGGTGTTCAAGGTTGGGCCGAGTCTGGTACCTGGGTCAGACAGCCATCGACCATGGAAATTTGTGGATGCCCAAGTTCCAAGGCAAGATCCAGGTCGTGGGTCACCAGCAGAATGGTGGTTCCTTGCTGGTACAGGTTATGAAACAATGCCATGATCCTGCGTCCCATTTCACGATCCAGATTGCCGGTGGGTTCATCGGCAATGACCAGGGGAGGACGGTTGACGGTGGCACGGGCTATGGCGACACGTTGTTGTTCTCCTCCGGACAGGGCGATGGGATTATGATACATCCGTTCCTTAAGCCCTACCGATTCCAAGGTTCGACTGACCTGACCGGGGATGCGTTCGGGATCGTGACCAGCCACTTCCATGGCCAGTGCGACGTTATCGAACACGGATCGATCATAGAGTAGTTTGTAATCCTGAAAAATGACACCAATTCCCCGACGCAGGGTTGGCAGTTGCGCTGAGGTCAGTTGTTCCACATTGCGTCCTTGGACCAGTACCGCCCCTTCCGAGGCGAGTTCGGCGCGGTAGATCAATTTTAAAACTGAAGTTTTTCCTGCCCCAGAAGGGCCAGTCAAAAAATAAAACGAGCCTGGGTTCAGCCTGAAGGACACACCTTTCAGGGCTTCATAGCCGGTGGGATAACGCATGCTTACGTTGTGAAAACGGACCATGGATGCCTGACGGGGTTGGTTATGACGGATCCTGTTTTTTTACTTTAAATTCGACTGGAGCATGTTAACGTGTCCTGGACAACATCACAAGCGGGGTTTGGTGGATGATGTGATGAATGGGGCCAGGGGTTAAATGATTTTCCATTCATAAACCATGGTCCTGAAGTTGCATGTTTTTGCGGGTTGGGGCAGGTTGACAGGATGGATTCCTTAAGCCAACGATACTTCGCCAGGGAATCAATGAGGGAGTAAAGCCAGGGTGATCGTTCAATGCACCAGTTGTAATACTCGTTTTGACGTTGACGAAGCCATGTTGTTGCCGTCTGGGCGGAAGCTCAAATGCTCCAATTGCAAGGAGGTGTTTTTTCAATCCCCCCCTTCGCCAGAGCAAAAAAAGACCATGGTAGAGGCGGATTCTGGTGATGCGTCGTCTGCGGGTGTCAAGGAAGATACTGTTTTGGATGAGGAATCTTCGGAGTCGGAGGAGGAACCACATCTGGAAGGTGATGACGAAACCGAAACTGTTTTGGGACCCGATCCGGCGGACGCGCTTGCGGAGATTCCAGTCGAAGATGAGGCTGACCGTGATGTTTCTGTTTCGGAGTCCATGGCTGATGATGAACTCGATGAGGTGGAAGAAGTCGAAGAATTTGAGGAAGATGTCGGGTTGACGGCAGAGTCTGACGAGGGGGAGGAAATCCTGGAGGAGCCGCAGGAGATTCAGGAAGAAGAGGAGGTTGAGGAGGAACCGGTGGAATTCCAGGAGGAAGAGGAACCGGTGGAATTCCAGGAGGAAGAGGAACCGGTGGAATCCCAGGAGGAAGAGGAAGCCAGCGAAGAGGAAGCCAACGAGGAAGAAGTCAGCGAGGCGTCTCGGGAGGAAATCCCGGAGGAGACAGATTCTGGGGATGAGACTGGGCAGGATAAGGGTTTTTCGTTGGCAGAGGCGACAGAGGAGATGGAAGAAGAAAAACCTGCCCGATGGACTTTGTCATTGCCGTCAGCGAAACTGGGTTGGGTGGCGACGTTTTTGCTTGGTTTGTCCCTGGTAGCCGGGGTGGTGGGGCCGACGGATTGGTGGGAGTATAAATGGTTTGATTTAAAAAATAATTTTCGTCTGATGGGCGTGGGTGGTGAGTGGCGTGTGCATCCTTTTGGTATGGTTTTGGTGGTCCAGGGACGCTTGACCAATACCGACCGAATGACTCAAGGGGTGCCCAAGATACGAGTATCATTATTGGACCAGGAGAATCAGGAATTGGTTGTAAGTTCGGTGTTGCCTGGGCGTATCATCGACGAAAAGCTTCTCGATGACAGCACTGCCAGTTCACTTCAGGCCATGATTAATTTACAGTCGGATGTCAAAAAGGTGAAAGTTGAAAAACTTTGGCCCGGTAAGGAAATATCTTTTCAGGCCATATTTATCAATCCATCGGAGAAGGCGTCCCGATATCGGGTTGATTTTGATGCTATCGACAAGCCAGTGACGGGGGCGGTCAGTGCCCCAGGCTCGTAACTATTTACGTGTCGGAAAAACGAATTTTGCAAAAATTATTGCGGGGGTCCGGGGGGTGTGTCCGAGAGGTTCCAATATTCAAATTGACTGAAAGGTGTCAATCCGGGGAATTGTCCGTTCGTCCGGT
>JACSDG010000175.1 GCA_015660855.1 Magnetococcales bacterium | reverse complement strand
TTTGGAGTTTACAACGCGCCTGTCTGAGGGGCCAAGTATTTCGTTAATGGCTTCCCTGGCAAGGAACAGAGGGTAGCTCCTTATTGGTATATAATCTATCGGGTCCGAACATGTGTAGCCAAGGATATTCAGGTCTATATCGAAAGGGGGCGATTCGCTCCTCCCTCCGCCAATTTCAATGCATCGAAATATTCGTCGATCTTATCACCTGGGATGGCGATCTTGCCGGTGAAGACCTTGGGCATCCTGTAATCCTTTCCATGCGCCAACCTCACGACTCACTCCAGATGTCATGGTAGCATGGGAAGGATTCATGATGAAGCCGAGCCCACTGGAGGCAGCCCCATTCATGGCCGAAACATCGGTGGTCGGGCCTTCGGCGGCGGACTGCCACCCTTGCCAGAGCGTCGAATGGAGGTCAAAACAGCCGAAAAACCGGAAGCGTCAGAACATACTGGTTTTGCAGAGGAAAATTGGCATTTTGAAATCCGTGGTCGGATGGGCAAAAGTCCACGGGCAGAGAGAGAAAGAGAGGATATGGGGCCGGATTCGGGTCTGCCGGGCATTCCCCCGACCACGACGGATGCCCGGCCACCGAGGAGCGATTCCCGTAACCATCGGATTCATTGGTTTTTTTTACACTAAAAAGGCCGATCTTGCGAGCGGCCTTTGAAGGGAGACTTCCCGTTGAATTCTAATTGGTGGGGTGAACTCCATCACATCATCGCCACAACTAATTGATTCTCAATAGCTTTTATTGCTTGGACTTTCCTTGATACCGTCAGATATACCGACAAAATCTTTTGCTGCATTTTTTTGCCAATTTCCTGGCACACTCGGCATTCAGCCAAATTCTTTCAAAAAAAAAGGGAGGGGGGAACCACCCCCCACCCTCTTTTCGATCCAGCCCTTGCCTTGCCGCGTCCCCTCCCTTATCCCCCTCCCGACGCATGGGACGCCCCATCCGATATGGGAATCCCCATGTCGGAAGGAAGCCCCCTCCCGCCGGGTGGGACGCAGGTTCCCCCGCGCCTGCGGGGATTGACCTTCAATGATCGATGAACCTTGCGCTTTAAAAAAGGTTCCCCCGCGCCTGCGGGGATAGACCGATTCATGAATGGAGTTTTCCGGCTGGATGGAGGAAGCCCCCGCCCGACGCACAGGACGCACCCAGTTGCGTTCCATCGCTCCAGGCAAACATTCCCCTGGCCGGGAATTCAAACGCCTCCCAGCCCCATCCCTGCGAGTCAAAAGCATAAAATCATTTTGTACCAATATCCAAAATTGTCATGATTGTGATGATTTGTTGAATATTTTACCAAGTTATTAATCGATCAATATCCTCATAATTTAACAAATCTCAAAATAATGTTTAAAAAATCACGATTGGGTCATTTGCTGCATTGGGATAAAATAAATTTGAAATTGTGAAATCATCTACCGATGTTGTCTTACATTTGACATCTTTGGAATTTATTCAAAATATTTAATGATGTAAAACATTTGAAATATGCTTAAAAATTCGTAGCAAACACGCCAGTTTGCCCGCCAGGGAAGAGACTCCCCCGTCGATGGGGAATGACAACTAAAATAAAATTAACAGGTAACGCTTTGAAAATAAGGGGAAAATCCCCATCCAGGGAAAAGGTTGTTCAGCTTCTCCCTGGATGGGTTGGTCCAAAACTTCCTTAAATTTCAATCCGATCCGGTTCCCGCCTCGGCTCCAGAAAAAACCGAGCCTCATCCCCGGTCGGGAAAAAACAGAACGGTTCAAATTTATCATCGGCCATCAAAAAGAAGCACACGCAAGCTATTGAAAACATTGTCATTTCCTTAATATTTTGTAGGTTTGCCTGGAAAACCAAAAGGTACTTCCAGGATAGCCCCAAACGGGTAATTCGAACCTCATTCTTTTCCTAGATCATTACTTTGGTCATGGGTAATTAACAATCATTTAGGTATCCGCCAGTTCAAAAGCGAGCGCGACAAATTTTGCGTTAATTGATGCCGATTGCCGCCCGCAAGGTGGGATAAAAATATTTGGAATTTTCTTTGGCGGATCGAGCAACAACCGCACGTCAATCCAAATATCGCCATGTGAACCTTCGTTCACCGCAAGGATAGTCTCGATTGCGATAATTTCCCCAGAATTGAGCTTTAGTCCAAAAAACCACGCGTCACCCATCATTCGTGGGACGAACCAACCGGGAAGTAGTCTTTGAGCGTGCTCGATTTCTTTCAAGACAAGCTTTTCGTGAAGCCTCAAAACTAAATCGCCCCTCGGTTCGCTGTTGCTAGTTTTTGTATTCGACATGTTTTTTACTCCTTTTTTTTGAGAAACAATTCTGCTACGTTTTTTGGAAAATGTTTTTCACCGAACCATTCGCAAAACTTCTCCATGGTAGGCAGAAGAATCTATTGCCGACCAAGAGAAGAATCCTAATCTAAGATCTCATGTTTAAGTCCAAAATTTCATAAATGTCTTCCTGATAAAATTCTTCCATAGTTTGAAGTTTCATTTCTATGTTCCTTTGAGAAATAATTCTGTTATGTTTTTGGAAAATGTTTTTCACAATACCATTCGCCTAACTTCCCCCTGGTCGGATTAAAATTTCTTCCCGCCGCACCCCATCGCCCGCACTCCGGGCACCAATGAAAAAATACGCGATCTACAAATTCGGGTTTTAGCCATTTCCGGCCAGGGTGAGGCTTCGCGGCAGAAAAGTTCCAAGGCCATTTCCCGAAAACCGCGAAAAACTCATGTGCGGTTTTCGGTAGGGAAGGAGGGGGAGGCTCCCGCAAAAATTCCAACAACACAGTCTTATGTTCCCGGATCATTGCGCGGAATTCATCAGTGAGTTTTTCGGGTGGAGAGACACGGATAGATTCGCCCACCAGGGAAAGATTCAGTCCAGATCCATTCATGGCTATCAAAATCTCTTTGGCACCCATGATCAAAATTCCTCGTAGTCTTGGGTTTGGTTCACTACACTAGGAAAACTATTATCATCTTCACTTTTGGGGTCATCATGTTCACCGCTCACCGTTCCAAGCGGGACACCGGGACGGGACACCAGACAATCCTTAAGGATTTTGTCTGGGTTGTCCCGCATGTCCCGGCCAGACAAGCGGGACAAAGGCGGGACATCTGTCCCGCATGTCCCGTATGTCCCGGTGTCTAATTCAGATTCTTTAAAAGAATACAGATCATTTTCAACAGTGATTAAACCTTTGCTTGTCAGACCTTCCCTAGTTCTTAAAAAGGCTTTCCGTTTGGCTTCCATGGAATCGCCGTGATGCTTTCGATAAAAACATTCGCGCCAGGCTTCCAGCGTCACGGTTGAGGTATCGCCCATGGCGTCTTTCAGTGTCGAAAGTCCGAGTGTCTCGGCAGGACTTTGTCTTTTCACTTTTGGTGCATTTTCCTGGCTGGCCCAAGTTTTCGGCGTTTCCCCGGTCGGCAAAATTATTGCGGATGTCTCAAAATTCCCGGCTTCATCCGTCCAGGGTAAGATCACCGATTTTAATTCGTAATCGGAAGGTTGAAACGGCTCAGAGTCCTTCATTTTTGAACATCCCAAAGTTCGGACGCCCCCTTTCACGGAAAGCAATAACTCCACGTCGACGGCTGCCCGAAGTGACGACGATCCACGGCCCCGCGATTTGTCCGTGTGGCCGGAATGATGGACGATCAAGACCGCAGCCTCGTAACGCACGCGAAGTTGGTCGGCGGCTTTAATGACCAGCCCAACGTCCTGGCTGGAATTCTCATCGCCTTGCATGTTTCGGTGTAAGGTATCGATAATGATCAACTTTGGCTTGCCGTATCCTTTCGACACTTCGTCGAGAGCCAATTCTACGTCTGCCAGACCTTCCTTTGTATCGAGCGAAGTTCCAGCTGATGAGACAAAAAACGGCACGTTTTCGGATGAAACGCCATGATAGAGGAACCACGCTTTCAATCGTTTTTTGATCCCGTGGTAGCCTTCCCCGGCGATGTAAATTACTGAGCCAGTAGAAGGAGTTAGGACATTTCATTTGGAGGTCATCGCTAAATTCCTTTGAAGGTCATAGCAATAGTTGCAGCCCAATCTAAGGCCAAAAAACTCTTTCCTGCCGCAGGATCACCGATCAACATCGCAAGGCAATCACTTGGCAAAATTTTTGGGATCAACCACCGGGTAGTGGTAGGCTCCTCCAAAAGGTCGTTAACGGGTGTCAGGTAAAAACCTCGGCGGGGTTCACCGTTCGCACCTTGTGGCTCGGCTTCCGGCTGTCTCGCGGCCAGGATGGCTCGTCGCACCGCTTCCAAGCCAAAAAGCCGTGCCATGTCGTTGAAATCAGAGGCATTTCCCTGGCCGGAAAGGTGGCCAAAATCTGGGATGGCCAACGCCGCGCCTGTGCGCCGCGCCGCATCGGAAGCTTTCGTTAAACCTGGGTTGCCCGGAGTGTGCCGGTCGTCGTCCGCCGCGATGATTATCGTTTTTCCAGGACTTAATTTTGCAATCTTTTCGGCAACTTGCGTAAGATTTCCCGAGTCAATCGCCATAACAACTTGAAGTTGCGTCGCCTCGTGTAAGGTGCCCCCCGTTGCGTAACCCTCGCAAATCACAATAGTTTTTGACGGCTCCCCGATTACGTGGAACGATCCTTTTTTTTGCCCGCCAGGAAGGAGCCTTTTTTCGCCATTTTCGTCAATAAATTCAAGCGTTTGAAGCTTGCCAGTTTCGTCCGAAAGTGGGATGAGCAGGGAATTGTCGCAAGACATTCCTGCGATGATCATCGGTCCCCGAAACAGCCCCAGACCGTGCGGCTTGACGTTTTTTTTCGTCAAGTAGGCATGATTTTCCGGTGCCGGTTCGGCCTCGCTCCAAATCTTTGCAGCCTTTTCATAAGCTTGAGCGTCTTTTCCCTGGCTGGCCAAAGCCGCGAAATTGATCACAACCCCCGACGGTTCGGGTGCGGCAACAGGCAAGCAACCCAGAATATTTGCAACAATTTCAAGAACTTCTTGGAAACTTTTTCCAAGGAATTTTCCGGCCAGGGAAAAACCATCCCCTGGATCGCATTGTCCGCAAAAATATGTCCCATTCCCGTCCAGATTATCGAACCGGAACCGGTCAACGCCGCCGCACATCGGGCAGGATCCGTGCGCGTTTTTCAAAAATTTCGGATCGATTCCGATGCCGCCCAAAATCTCGTGCCAGCGACCACGCGCCATATTTTTGACGTTTTCCTTGTCCAGACCTTGCCCTGGCCGGGAAAATTTGGTAGAATTTTGCTGTGATTTCAAGTTGTTGCCCGGTCCCCCGACCGGGCTTTTTTTTGCATTTTGCATTGGCTCGGCTCCCTCAACCTTCGACCGGCTGGCGGGACTCGATCCACGCACGGATTTCAGACTCCCTCCAAGCGACAGACCTTTCCCCAAGCTTGCGGGGGCGGGGGAAGTCCCCGCGTCGGATCAGATCGTAGAGGGATGACACAGCAAGCCCAGAAACCGCCAAAACTTCTTTTTTGCGTAAAAGTCGGTCGGTTGTTTGGACCCCAGGGTGGAACGGCTGTTGGTATTGTTCGGACATAGGGAGCCTCGTACGTAAGTTGTTGAATGCTACCTCCAAAGGATATATAACCAGTTGTCCGAAGTCAAACCTTTTGATATTTTTTGTTTTGTAACGAATCATGTTTAAAAACAACGACATGCGATGCTTTAAAGATGATGATGAACTATTTCAGCATCATTTTTTATTTTCATTTGTTTTGCGATTTTATCGATAAATATTTTAATTAAGTTTAAATACGCGCACAAACTCAAACAAAATATTTTGTTACAGCTTAAATTGAAATATCTTTATTATATTGAAAAATACCGAAACTTAATTATTTTCAAAACTTGGCCCCTGCGGTTGGATAGAAAGAAAAGCCTACGAAAACGCTGATTTGCGGCGTTTTAGGCTCCGGCCAGGGGATAGTATAGCTTTTAGATTGAAAGCGGTTGTGGTGCGGATGGTGCGGGGTGGGGGGGCAGTCTCGGATCCCAGGCACAGTGCGGAGTGGGAGGGGGGGGTGGGCTTGAGGGTCTGCCCTCCCCCCGGAAAACCGGGGGTTGCGGATTAACCTGCGCTTGTCTTCAATTCCACCACGTTTCGCCCTGATAGTTGGCCCAAATAGTCAGCCCAGGATTGCATCATTTTTTTGCGTTCTGGCAAATGTTCTGCGTGGTTGTAGGCTGCCCGCACCGAGTCCCTTTCCCCATGGGCAAGCTGCCTTTCAATGGCGTCACGGTGCCAACCCTGTTCGTTCAGGATCGTGCTGGCCATGCTACGGAAGCCATGCCCGGTCATCGCGCCTACGGGATACCCCATGCGACGTAAAGCAGCCAGGACGGTGTTTTCGGACATGGGACGGTCGGCAGAGCGTTCACCAGGAAAAACATATTTCCCCGATCCGGTAAGCGGTTGAATTTCTCGAAGAATGGCTATCGCCTGGCTGGACAACGGAATGATGTGTTTTTGCTTGGCCTTCATTTTTTCGCCGGGGATGGTCCACGTAGCGGATTGAAGATCGAACTCTACCCATTCGGCGTGCCGGAGTTCCCCCGGTCTGGCAAAGACCAATGGAGCCAGTTGCAACGCGCATTTGGTAACGAGCGTCCCTCTGTAGCCATCGATGGCCCGAAGCAGTTCCCCAACCGCCTGGGGTTCGACAATAGTTGGAAAATGTCCCCCCTTGGCTGGGGGAAGCGCACCACGCAAAGCCGATGATGGATCATGTTCGGCCCTGCCCGTTGCAACGGCATATCGGAACACTTGTCCGCAATTTTGTTTCGCTCGGTGGGCTGTGTCCAACGCTCCACGGTCTTCAATCCGCCGAAGGACGGTCAGCAGATCCAACGCGGTTATCTCTTTGATTGGACGCCCGCCCAGCCAGGGAAAAACATCCATCTCAAGCCGGCGAATGATTTTGCTGGAATGGGTCTCGGCCCACGTTGGGGAGAACTTTGAGAACCATTCACGGGCAACCGCTTCAAAAGAATCCTCGGTGCGGCTCTTATCCATGGCCTTGGTGTTCTTCCGGTGTTCGCCAGGGTCGACGCCCTCGGCCAGGAGTCGGCGGGCTTCATCGCGTCGTTCACGGGCTTGCTTTAAGGACACGTCAGGGTAGACACCTAACGCCAGAGTTTTCCGCTTACCGTCATGGCGGTAGTCTAATCGGAAATACCGTCCGGTTGGATTCACCAGAAGATACATTCCC
>JACSDG010000174.1 GCA_015660855.1 Magnetococcales bacterium | reverse complement strand
GCACATGGTGCGCTTGGCGGAATTCAAAGAATTTTTCCCGGAATACGCCGATAAGCGCGTTTTTGGCGCGGTGGCTGGAATTGTCGTCGGAGAACACACCGACCGCTTCGCCATAAACAACGGGTTGTTCGTCATGGTACAAGCGGGCGATTCGATGCGTCTGGCCAATGATGAATCTTTCGTACCTATTGCATGGTGAACCTCCCAGCTTCGCCAAATGATGGCGAGGGTAATCCAGAACAGTCTGTCGGATGGATTGATATTAGGGCATTTGCCAGAGCGTTGGAGAACTCGGATCTGATGGCGGAGGGCAATGAAGGTGAGTACGAGCCCAAAGTGCTCTATGAGTGCCAATAAAACGTTGTGCATCCATGTTTTTGCCAAGCTGATCATAGCGCAAAGGCTACGACACACAGTTTGGAAATGTTAGCATTTTCAAAAAGAACGAGGTTTTGAGGAGGGACAACGGTCAATTTTAGCGGTGCAACCGTTTCCAACGGTGGCAGCGTCACAACGGTTGACATCAACGGGGGGACGATTGACGGGGCGACCATTGCAACTTCAAACGTTACGGTGGGAGCAGGCAAAACGCTTGACGTATCGGGGGGCACGTTAAATCTTTAGCGAAATTGTCGTTCACGTCAGCGGTTACAGTCGGGGTACCGTCCACGAAGACATGAGGCACCGCAAGGTCTTCGGCGTGGGCTATTCCGCACAACATAATTATAGATAGCACTAAAAATGCCTTTTTCATTGGCATGAATCCGGCTTTCGGTTTTTGATCACACGACCAATGGCGTTTAAAGGGATTATGCCGCAGTCGATTCACTCCCCGCAAGACCCAAAAGGCTACTTTGTAACGTTTTCCTCAGAGTGTTTACCATCGATGGAAATGCAACCCCCGTATATCTTTACATAAACAATAGGTTACGATGACGTTCCGAACAGCGTTGATTTTTATTGTTGCACACTTTAACGCATGTGCTGACAGTCCCCGGCATCCCATCGGGAGCGATGCTGGGGGAGCGTGGCCATCAGGTTGATTCCAAGATCCCCTGCGCCTGCGGGGATGGATTTTTTTTTCGTGCGCAAGATCCCCTGCGCCTGCGGCAGGGGTACGTGGACACCACCAACAAGCAAAGCTGGAAAGGGGATGCTTTATCCATCCGTATGACTTCATTCTCAGAATCATTAGCGGAACAGTGATGGCAGGGGAAAAACAACTGTCAGCCCGCAGAGATTTTCTTGTTTCTCAGATCGTCCAGGTAGTCAGCCCAGGCTTGCATCATCTTGCGCCGTTCAGAAAGGTGGGTCGTCCTGTTGTAAGCTCGACTGAGGGGATCGCGAACGGCATGAGCCAGTTGATGTTCAATCAATTCGATTTTAAAACCCAACACCTCATCCAGTAAGGTCCGAGCTGTGGCACGAAAGCCGTGGGCTGTTATTTCCTTGCCGGAATACCCGAGAGCTTTCAGCGCAGCATTGAAGGCCATGTTGGAAACAGGCGCGTTTTTATTCCTGGGCGTGGGAAAGACAAATTTTCCATGGCCAGAAAATGGTTGCAAGTCTCTAAAGATGCTCATAGCCTGGGTGGAAAGTGGGACGATATGAGGCTGGCCGGATTTCATTCTTACACCGGGAATAGACCATTCTGCGGCGTCCAGGTTGAATTCTGTCCATTCCGCCCCCCGAAGTTCCCCAGGGCGAACGAAAACCATGGGTAAAACCCGAAGGGCGCAACTAATGACGCACAGGTGCGGACACGAAAAAGCCCGCAATCGTTGAAATTGCGGGCTTTTTTCACTTAAAGAACGGCGACGGATTTAGTAATGGTGGGCCAGGCACTATCGAACAAACCAGTGAACCGTTTGAAATTAAATCAAAAAAAAATCTCAAAAAAACGTGATACCCCCAAAAATACCCCCAGGTAGGTAACGACGCAAGAATTCCATCAACAATCCTTGAACTCCATGCTGAAATTGTAGCACACTGAAAAACAGGTGCCGAAAACACCCTAAACAAGCGGAAGCCGCCCCGTCAAGCTAGCGGTTCATATTGTCTTTCAGGTCTGCCCCCGTCCTGACCGTGGTTTTTAGTTGCCGGGAGTGGATGAATGCAACACGCGCAAGCGAAATAAATCCGCCATTCTTGTTTATGGTTTTCGACTCCCGGCAATCAGGATTTTCCTGATTGCCATCTCCATTGGGAGTCTGGCCATGTTTTATCCTGGAAAATCTCTTGTTTTCCCCTCTTGCCTGAATTCCTTCATTAGAAGAAAAAAATTAACATTGTCCATGGAAGCGTATATAAATGCGCCAAGGTATAACTTTGCTTAAAAAAGGGGACTGCCATGGGCGAAAAAAGAAGTCAGACAAAACCACTTTTGATCAGTATCAAGCGGGTAATGGACCTTACGTCCATGTCCAAATCTGGCATTTACAAACAAATTTCAATGGGTAAGTTCCCCCATCCAAAGAAAACCCCAGGTATCAGGAGGGTTTTCTGGGTGGAGCACGAAGTGCTGGATTGGATCCAAGCGGTTAGAGAGACTCCAGGATGGTAAAGGAAAACGAAAATAAAGGGTCTGAACCCTTTTGGGTCGATAAGGCGGGGCTGTGGTGCCTCTCACCCGGTGATGATTCTCCCGTTTGGTTGAGTGCACCCCTCAGCGTGATCGGAAGATCAAGAAATAACATCGGTGAGGGTCATGGGCTATTGGTCGCCTGGAATGATCCCGATGGTAAGCGCAAAGAATGGGTGATGCCGTTAGAAATGTTGGCCGATGATGGTAAGGAAATGCGGAAAGGTTTGCTGAATAGAGGGTTGCGAATGGCAACAAGTCTAAAAGCTCGTCGCCGATTCTTGGCATGGATTGCCAATCAACGTCCAAAAAAAACATGGATCGTTACCCGTGATCAAGGTTGGAATGGGCATAGTTACGTGCTGCCTGATGGGGTTATTGGATTTTCGCAAGATCCCATCATATTGGAAGGGTGGGATTCGGAAAAAGAAGAAATCCAAGTTTCTGGTGAACTTGAAGAATGGATTGAAAATGTTAGTTTGCCATGTTTAGGCCATAGGAAATTAATGATTTCGCTTATTGCGGCATTTGCTGGGCCTATGATGTATTGGACATCAGAAGAAAATTTTGGTTTGCATTTTCATGGTGGGTCAAGCATCGGCAAAACAACCACCTTATACGTTGCTCAATCCGTTTGGGGTGGGCCGCGTGGGTTACAGCGTTGGAGGTCAACGGCAAACGCTCTGGAAACGGTGGCGTCAGGGCGGAATGATCGGCTTCTTTGTCTGGACGAAATAGCCCAGCTTGATCCTCGGATGGCTGGAGAAGTTGCCTACATGCTAGGCAACGGCAAAGGGAAACACCGGGCCTTGAAGGATGGAAGCAAAGCAAAAGAAAAATCTTGGAGACTGGTTTACCTGTCATCGGGCGAAATAAGCCTATCTGAATTCGTCGAAACGAATGGGGGCATAATGCGTGGAGGAATGGGGGTTAGGCAAATAGACATTCGAGCAGAAGAAGGGGAAAACGGAATTCTTGGGAAAATGGAGGGGGACGAAAAACCTGCCGATTTCATTTCAAGGTTGGTCGGAAGTACAAGATTCCTTTTTGGTACTGCGGGCCGTGCTTTTGCCTTTGAAGTAAGCAAGGATCCTCATGAACACGTTGATTTCGTTGAATCTTATAGGACAAAATTCTTAGAAATTTTTGAAAAAGACATCAAAAATGGTCAGTCAAGAAGAGTCTGTGAAAAATTCGGGTTCCTCTGTGGGGTCGGCGAACTTGCCATAAAAATGAAACTTACCGGGTGGGGGCAAGGTGTTGCGGCACTAGCAACCATAAGTCTGTTTGAAGAATGGTTGGAATTAAGGGATGGGGGGCAAACACACGAAGAAATCAAAGCGGTTAAACAGGTCCGGGAATTCATTTCTCGTCATGGTGATTCGCGGTTTGAAGCTATCCGGGGGCAAGAATTGCAGACAAGAGATAGGGCGGGGTTTTGGAGAAATACAGATGATAAGGAAAGGGAGTTTCTTTTTTACCCTGAAATATGGACAAACGAAGTTTGCAAGGGCCTATCTGCTCAGGAAGTTGCAAAAATCCTCCATTCAAATGGATGGTTAAAAAAGGGGGATGGTAAAAACCTCGCATCAAAGGAAAGGATTCCATATGTCAATAATCCATGTCGGATGTATGTGGTCAAAAGTGCCATCATGGAAGAACCATCCCGTTCCGATAAAATGGTTAATATATAATATATATTATATATTATTTTCTTTTATTTTTTTAGAGTTTCATTAATTTTTTGTTCCGACCGTTCCGACCTTGTCCCGACCTTGTTCCGACCGGGGATAAAAATAAAAACCTTATAAATTATAGTCTTTTAGCTCGTTGTTCCGACCGTTCCGACCAAAAATATTGAAAAACAGGCTTTCAAAAATACCAAATGGAGGAAAAACAATGGAAGTTTGGGCCGAAAGTGAATACTCGGACAGTGCAATACTTGAGGAAATCCAGGGGCTTATACGGTTGATCTCTGCGTCAAGTGCAGACTCCGGCGGTTACGATGAGGAGTCAATAAGGCATGGGAAGGTGATTGTCTATGGCTGGATCCATAAAGGCATTGATGGGATTAAGGAGCGAATGGTGGTAAAGGATAGGCGTCTTTATGATGCCATGAAACAATTGAAAGAATTGGATAAAAAACAAAAGACGTGAATTGGTTAGAGGAAGTATCCAAATCTAAAAAAGGAATCGAAAGGTTGCAATGGGAACACGGGGAACAGCTTTTCCGAAAAGGCTGGGACTGGCCAGACATGTTCTTTTTACTTTCGCCTTACGTGGCCGAACGTCCAGAAGATCTCCCAGCATTGCCGACGATGATCATGGATGGGTGGAAGATCGAAGGGATAACATATTGGCGAATCAAGCTTGTAAGGGGTGAAGAGGTTATCGTGTTGGAAAAAGGTGTTGGATTCTATCGGGGCAATTTGGCGCAAGAAAAAGAGAAAGAATTGTTGGCCAGGGAAGAACCCGATCCTCCAACATGGGATGAATACATTCCAAAATGAGGAATGAAAATCATGATTGAAAGCGAAATGGGATTTGATGACAAGGTAGACCTTGCCAAAATGAAAATCAGGCAATGGTACGATCATTGGAATGGGCTTGTTTACGTTTCATGGTCGGGGGGGATGGACTCAACGGTTCTCCTCTCTCTAGCTCGGTCGGTTGAGCCTGGGATTCCTGCTGTGTTCTGCGACTCCGGGCAAGAGTATCCAGAAATCCGCCAGTTTATAAAGGGCGGTGAAAACGTTACCTGGATAAAACCGGACAAAAATTTTCGGGCTGTCCTGGAAGAGGATGGACTTCCCTTGGTGAGCAAAAGAGTGTCAAAGCAGGTGAGGGTGTTGCAAGAACGGAAACCGGGTACGGAACGCTCACAACACCTTTACCTGACAGGAACAAACACGGAAGGGGAATACGAAAGAAGAAGCAAACTACCGACAAAATGGTTGTGGTTGGTTGATTCCGGGATAAAGATAAGTGAGAAATGTTGCGAAGAATTAAAAAGGAAACCGTTCCGGGCGTACCAGAAAGCAACCAAAAGAATGCCGATGCTTGGGCTTCGGGCTGATGAGGGCGGCGAAAGGTCGATAATCAAAAAAAGAGAATGTAACAACTTCGATAAACGACATGGAAGAAGTCTTCCGTTGCAGTTTTGGACCGACAAAGACATATGGGATTACGTCAGGCAAACGGGGATGAAATATTGTGAGTTATATGATCAGGGCGAGAAAAGAACAGGCTGCATGTTCTGCGCCTTCGGGGCAGACATAGAACAAAAAAGGGGGCTGAATCGATTTGAGCGATTGAAGAAAAAGCATCCAAAGCAGTGGAAATATTACATGGAAAACATAGGGTTAAAGGAAAAACTGGAGTCCGTAGGGGTGAGAACGGGAGCAACGTAAATGGACGATACAGGGTTTGCCGATGAAACGGATCTTGGATGGTGGCCACCATATGATGTATGTGGCAGCAAAATTCCTTTATGTTTAAAGTGCAGTTTGGAAATGGATGATTGCTGGGAATGGAGGCAAGGACAGTGCGAAC
Organism: Magnetococcales bacterium; assembly: GCA_015660855.1. Taxonomy (GTDB): domain Bacteria; phylum Pseudomonadota; class Magnetococcia; order Magnetococcales; family UBA8363; genus UBA8363. Next base: position 2,177 of record JACSDG010000174.1, on the reverse strand, counting down.
ACAATACCGGGTGACATGCGAGACCGAAAAAACCAAAAAACGGTCCACCAAGGTCTACAAAGGTAGAAAACGGTGGGCAGGGCAGCAATTCACCAGTTGAACTGTCAAGGAATCCCTGACAGTTGCGGCGCACGAAAAAACGCGCTTTGGTCCGGCGCGGCAGTGGCCAGGGTTGCAACTCAGCAAACGGAACCCCCAACCCCCTACCGGGTGAAAACGCGCTCAGTCCGACGTGTCGGTGCTCCGGGTGCAACTCAGCGAACCTCCGGGTGCAACTCAGCGAACAGAACCCCCAACCCCCTACCGGGTGAAAACGCGCTCAATCCGACGTGTCGGTGCTCCGGGTGCAACTCAGCGAACAGAACCCCCAACCCCCTACCTCTCCCGGTAAACGGTCTGGCGTCCAGGTACGCAGACTGTGCGGATCAAAAAAACGGACCAACAAGCACACACTGACCAAAAAACACCAAGCCAGCTCAGGAAAGCTGAGCCGCATTTCCGGGGCTTTCCTTAAACCCGGAGGCTTCGGTGTGAGGGCTGCCTGTCGGATGGCGACAAGGCAGGCGAAAGGGGGGGGGTGGGTTGTCGGAAGGTACAGGGCTGGAGGGGGCGGAATGGCAACGGGCTATCGGCAAAGCAATAAATAAAATAACAATAAAATAATGTTAAATAAAATACCATGCCAAAAGTCAGAATTAAATATATGAAAAATAGAAATAAAATTGAAAAAAAAGTTGAAATATTTCAGCAGAAAGTGCTATAATTTGCAAAATTAATTGAAAGCAAATGGAGGGAAAAATGGAGGAATTCCAGGAGGAAAATTCTGTGTTTGAAACGCATGAAGATAAAATGCAATTCGGAAGAAATATCTGCGAAACAATCATGATGAGGCTCTGGCACGAAAACGGGTTTAATCGAGAAGAAATAAACGAATTGTTAATATACTCGCTGGAAAGCAACAATGAAGCAATAAAAATGCTCGCTTTGTTTGAAAGAATCGAACGTAAAAAAAGGAATGCGAAAGATGGAAATTCATCTGACATTTAGAGAGTTTTTTAAAAGAAGAAACGAATTCATCCCGTGGGAAGAATTCGCGGCTACGGAACATTACGCAACGGGGAAAACAGAAAAAGGTGATATGGTTATTATACAAATGGGTTGTGAAAAAAGAAGCGAGCAAAGAAGAAAAACACATGGAAAATGTGTAATTTGTACAGAAAAAAGATGCGCCGTACTCTACGAAAAAATGGAAGAAAAAAGTCGGATTTATTTGGACGAAAAAAAGAAAAAAAAAGCCAACCAGCAGAACCGACAAAAAAATGACGAAAAAAAAAAGCCATTTATAACCAACCAACGAACGTTCGCTGGTTATAAATCCGCAAAGGAAATCCAAAAATGGAACCCTGCGTCACATATCTCCGAGTCTCAACGGCCAAACAAGAACGATCCGGTCTCGGACTGGAGGCGCAAATGGCGACAGTTTCAGAACTTATTAAATCGAATCGATTTTGTAACATTGGCACATTTATTGACACGGAAAGCGGTACTAAAAATGACCGAAGAGAACTTTGGGCGGCCATTGACCTATGCAGAAAAAAAAAGGCTAAACTTGTTATCGCAAGACTTGACAGGCTTTCGAGAAATGTTAGTTTTATTTCTAAATTACTTGAATCTAAAGTAAGCTTCATGGCTGGGGATATTCCCGGGGCAAATGAATTTACTATTCATATTATGGCCGCAGTTGCCCAACATGAGCGGAATATTATTGCAGAAAGAACACGGGCCGCATTGGCTGCCGCAAAAAGGCGCGGTGTTAAACTCGGCTTCGCTGGGCGAAGTAAACCGCAACAGGAATCTGCAACTAAAAAAAGCAATGAAATAAATGCAGAAAAAGCAAGGAAACACAGAGAAAATATTTTGCCAATTATTGCGGAAATAAAAGCGAGTGGAAAAACAACACTGGCCGCAATAGCGGCAGAGTTAAATGCAAGATCTGTGCCAACGGCAGGGGGGGGACGATGGCACGCCACAACATGCAAAAACATAATGAAAACAAACGTTTCACGTGAAACGATATAAAAACTGAAAAGACCAGGCAGGAGACCAGGCAGGAGACCAGGCAGGAGACCAGGCAGGAGACCAGGCAGGAGACCAGGCAGGAGACCAGGCAGGAGACC
>JACSDG010000021.1 GCA_015660855.1 Magnetococcales bacterium | reverse complement strand
AGGACTGACAAAAGTGAAACAACGGCGGTTGATCAGCTTTGACTGGGCCTTGAAACGCCTGCTGCGCAGCAAGGCCAATTTTGAAATCCTGGAAGGGTTTCTCTCCGAACTTCTTCGCGAGGATATACGCATCGTTGAAATTTTGGAGAGCGAAAGCAATCGGGAAGCCCGCAACGACAAATTCAACCGTGTCGATCTCAAGATCAAAAACACCCGGGATGAAATTGTCATTGTTGAGCTGCAATATGAGCGAGAGTGGGACTACCTGCAGCGGTTACTCTTCAGCACCGCCAAAACCATCACCGAACACATGATGGAAAGCAAGCCTTACGCCAGTGTTGTCAAGGTCATCACCATCAGCATTCTCTATTTTGATTTGGGGCGTGGCAGCGATTATATCTATGCAGGCAGCACTTCTTTCAGGGGGGTGCACACCTAAGAAGAACTGGGTTTGGACGAGGGGCAGAAAGCTTTGTTTCAACGCCCTTCGGTAGCCGCTATTTTTCCAGAGCATTACTTGATCAAAGTGAGAAATTTCGATGATGTCGCCCGCGATACGCTGGACGAATGGGTCTATTTTTTAAAAAATTCTGATATTCGTGATAATTTTACGGCTCGTGGCCTAAAAAAGGCCAAGGAAGAGCTTGATGTCTTGCAATTGCCAGAGACAGAGCGCAAGGCCTACGAACGCTATCAGGAAGAACTGCATGACCAGGCAAGCTTTGTACTCTCCACCTATGGTGCTGGCAAATGGGAAGGACGGCAGGAAGGTGAACAGGAAGGCGAGGCCAAAATGTTGACCCGCTTACTGCAGCGTCGCTTTGGCACCGTACCCGAATGGGCCAGCGAAAAAATTGCCAAGGCCGAGCCCTCTTTGTTGGAGGAATGGGGCCTTCGCATCTTCGATGCCCAGTCGCTGGACGAAGTTTTCTCGGACAAGGTGTGATGCTGTCTTCGGCGAACATTTTCAAAAATCATTGGGTAACCAGTCGATACCCAAAACAAACCCAGAAAATGAAGCAATTCTGGAGACCCCCAGCTAAATTCGGGGAAATCGCCCCACCGCAATAAATTAACCGGGTGTTCCCGGAGTTACCCCATCAGCTCACCAAGTACGTGGTACAAACTCTCCGTCATTGGCCAGCTTGGTGCTATCGCCAGACTGGACTATGACGAACAGCCCCTCATTCATGGCGAACTTATCGACATCGCTATCAACAAGGATGCCAGCCACGGCACCCATCACCCGTGCGCCACATTCGCCCTCGTAGAACGCCTTGAACTCGCGCACCCGTTTCAAATGATCACGGACATCCTCGGTGGTTAGGCGACTTGCAGGTTGTTGCGGGGCAGTTTCATGCCGCCGGAAGAGTTGCGCAACTTGCGTCTGATCACGCAGCCCTTCAGGCAAAAAAAAATCAAAATCAAAACCCTGGGGCTGCGCCCCTAGACCGTGCGCCCGTGATGGCGTCTTATCAGCTTGGTGAAAGTCCGAGCCAGAGTATGCCATAACTCTGTAGTTGAAGGAAACTGCGTCGCCGTGAGGCGGGGTGGAAAGCAACTGGAAACGAATCACCGGTCCGTAGGAGACGAACTCGATTCGGCAGGATGATGCGGCGAGCCTGCGGTCTGATGGCGAAGCCTGAAAATCATTCCATACGTTTAAGATGGTCCTGGATCCGTGCGTTCCCACCAACGAAAAATTCATAACCACTTTGAATATTAACGTTAATATTGTATAATTCCAGCCGTCTCTCAACTTACCCGGAGGTGGATATGGAACGGTTCGTCATTGAGCAATCAGATCAAGAATTCTACACATCGAAGGGCGGTTTGGCTTTGGTTGGGTCGTGCCTCAATCGGTTTGTGAACCTGGACGGTGCTTTGAAGAAATCAATGCCTTTGCGGCATGGAATTTCTCATGCAGATATAATTAAGAGTTATCTTGGTCTGCTCTGTCAGGGGAAGAGTGATTTTGAGGCGATCGCTCAACATGAGAAAGATGAATTTTTCCTTAAATCTCTTGGAATTGACAGGGTTCCTTCAGTTGCTCGACTGCGGCAGCGTATGGATGAAGGTGCGGCGGTCTGGACACCTGTGATTCAGAACCTTTCAGTAGATCTTCTTCGCCCAAGTTTAACACAGTATTTTTTATTTTGTTTATATTCAACACCTTACACTGTTGATTTTTTTCTAGTGGCACTACAAATTTGTCAATCTTTGATTTTTCCGGGTCAAATGATCATTTTTTTTACCCCTCCTGGACTCGCATCAATGCCGAGAGTCTGATAGATGGTGGTTTGCTGGTGTTCCGCTTTAGTTGCTTTCCTTACATGTACGGTACGGTCATCAGGACGTCGGAACATCGTAGTAATCCGACACTGGCCCGACAAATTAGTGCGCAAGGAATGCCAACGATCCTTTATGCCATTTTCCGTCAAATGACGACGGATAATCTGCACAAATTGATAGGCAAGAACCGTGATAAATAAATGGCCGTCACTTCGTTCTTCCTTTTGGTGGAAGACTGGACGCATGCCTAGTTCTGATTTTAATGATCGGAACACCGCTTCCAGATCGGTCAGCATGATGTAAGTTTTCCAAAATTGTTCTTCATTCCAGTTGACTTCATTGCTACGCAGACAATACACCCCAGGGTGCGTCAAAATTGATCCTTCAACAGGATTTTTCTCCCAACGAATGGTTTGCGCAGTTTTCCCGGATTCATCGGGCGTAATTTCAATTTTATAATGTTGACCTGCACCATGGCTCTTCTCTTTTAACCGTCCAATACGCTCCCAAATTCTTTCGATTTTCTTGGTGGTCCGAGGACGAGACAACCCCTCAGAAAGTTTTTTCATCCCCTCTTCAAAACGCTCCGCAAACCGTTTCACGATTCCCGTTTCTTTTTTAGCACGACCCTCTGAATGACAGTACAAACGTACTTCCTTGCCATCATCTGATATAACCTTCTGGATATGCACATGTTCTTTCGATGCTGTTTCAATGCATGTTGCACCCTCAAAACTGAAATGCCGCCCTCGTTCACGACTGACTACGATGTAGCGATAACCTTTATCGCGTAGCCAGGTCAGATTGTCTTCAGTAGCCACACCGCGATCCATGACAACCAAAGCTCCATCAGGTGTGCCGAGACCCCGAAGCATTTTTTCCAAGGTACTTGATTCCGCAGTATTTCCGGCAAAAATCTCAGACTTTCTGACAAAACCACTACCATCAAGAATCAATCCCAGTGTCAACAGGCGACAATCGCTCCGTTTTTCCTTTGAATGCCCCCGCTGTGCCTTTGGATTGTCTTGGGCTTCGCCCTCAAAATAAGTGTTGGTCAAATCATAAAGCGTGACTGTGCAGGATAGACCAAACAGATCGCTCACACGGGAGAAAAGTCTTTGTTCAATCTCCTCCCGATGCCCCATCAATAGATCTGAAATACGGTAAAGTTGCATCAGACTCATGGCCTCAAAATCCACGTCAAGCAGCTCACCCAAACCACTTCTATCACACAACCAGCGATATGTGGACAATTCGGATCCTGGAACTGCCATGCGTCCAATGATTGAACCAACCGCAGCACTCCGTTGCGGACCGGTTAGCCCAATTTCTTCAAGCATTTCTATAAATTGGACCTGGCCCATCGCCCATAATCCTACATGCTCTACTCCTACAGTGCGGGGGCGAACCATTTCTAAAGAATCAACCTGAATCTCTTGGACATCCGGTGGCGCATCGTCTGTCGTCTTCTTGTCTGTCGGCTGCTCCTTTTGCCGAACCAATATCTGGTTTGCAATGCGTTGAGCCTCACGTTCCACAGATGCAGAACATTCTATTGGGAATAGTTCACCTTGTGGGCTTAAAATATTTTCTATGCATACACACAGCATCGGCCATTGATCCTGGCCAATACCAAAGTGCCGACCAAGGTTCAACACGGTTTCCTGTCTTACTTTGGACCCTATGCGCCTGGACTGTACCAGTCGATGGGTGAAGTAGGACTCGCCGGTTGCGGTGTTACGTGTAGTGGTTCGACGGATATACATGCCACCAGGATACGAAATTCCTGGCATTCTGGCAACCATGCCGGGTACGATTATGGCACTACTTTACGAAGAAAAATGGGTATTATCGAAACTTTGAAAATAATTATTACATATAATCAACATGTTAAAAAATGTCCCAGAGAGGTTTCCCGCAAGATTTTTGCTTGACTTGTCTGCCCAGTGTTAAACATGGGTTCGGAAAGCGGGGGCGACGGTTACCCCTTTGGCAACAGGTCATGCGGCCATCGATATGGATGTTTATTCGATGGACAACTCTGGAACGAAAAAGGCCGGAGTGTTACGTACTTACATGGGTTATGATGGCTACGCTCCCATGGTGGCTTACCTCGGTGAAGAGGGATGGTGCCTGGAGACAGAATTTCGTGAGGGCAGTCAGCATAGTCAGAAGAATTTTCCGGCATTTTTCGAGCGAGTCATTAACAAAGCAAAGGAATTGACAAAACATCCATTATTGGCACGTCTGGATAGTGCGCATGATTCGGTTGAGAATCGGATTAAGGCTAAAACTCTTGACGTTGATTTTATTATCAAATGGAATCCAAGGCAGGCAGATCCTCAAGAATGGTTTGCGCGTGCCAGCATGGAAGGCCAGTGGAAGGAGACTCGACCGGGTAAGCGGGTTTCGGTGTTCAGCGTGTTCGAGGAACCCTTCGTAGATGGGAAAGCCTACTGCTTCCGCCGCGTCATGCGGATAACGGAACGGACAATCGACAAAGCTGGACAGGGACTTCTGATTCCTGAGATCACCATTGAGGGTTGGGGTACTTCGTTGGACCTTCCCGAGGATAGAATCATAAAATTGTATGAAGATCATGGGACTTCCGAACAGTTTCACAGTGAGTTCAAGACTGACCTGGATATGGAGAGGCTTCCATCAGGCAAGTTTGAAACCAATGCCCTGATTATGGCAATGGCTTCTTTTTCCTATAATATCTTGCGTTTGATTGGCCTATTGGGGTTGGTTAACAAGGATAGCCCGGTGCGCCACTCAGCCAAACGTCGCCGAATCAAGACAGTCATCCAGGAATTGATTTACACGGCTGCTCGTCTGGTCAAAAGCGGTCGGCGTTTAAAGTTACGTTTTGGGTGTGTTTGTCCGGCATTTCCGGTGTTTGATCGGCTGTACGGCAGTTTTGCTTACGGCTGATTGTCCCAGAGATATTTTGAAGGGGTAAATGCCTCGTTCGTGGAACGAGGCACGGATGGGTTTTCCCGGGGAATGCTATGCAGAACAATTTTTATTGTTTTTTGAACTTTTTATGTTGTTTTGAATGGATCGGTCAGGAAAAATGCTACTCGTCAGCAGCGATTGACCGACCTCCGCTCGCGGTTCTGGCAATTTGAGAGTCGTTCGCGAGGGAAATCACGGATCCAGGGGATATACATGCCACCAGGATACAAAATTCCTGGCGTGCTGGCAACAATGGCTAGAACTATTATGGCACTACTTTATAAAAAATAGTTATTATCGAAACCTTGAAAAAATAATATTTATGAATAATCAATATGTTGAAAAACATCCCGAAGAGATGTCCCACAAAATTTTGACTTGACTTGTCCGTCCGATGTTAAACATGGGCTAATACATTTTCTGAAAAGCTATAGGACCCTATGATCTAAATTTATCCTTTACTTTTTAGGATCTATATGGAAGTCTGGGGGAATTTAATCTAGATCATCATTGAGGCATTTTTTATCGGATGAAAGGGTACGTTAATGATTTCATTTAGTGATCTCGATGTTACATTTGAACCCCGGGACATAACCGGCTCTTCCGAATCTGGCCACATGCAGAACATGGCAAAGGCCCTTTTTGACAAAACCCAACGAATTGATGGGGTCTCATCTGGCATCACCACCTGTTACATTACTCGCGCCAATGAAGGGCGTAGCAATGCGACCACCTTTCAGGTCCGGTTTTGTGATTCCAACAAAAAGGTGGTAACCGCCAGCTTCATAAAAATGTACCAAGCTGATCCAGACCAGCCCCGCTATTCGGAAGAGTTGCGGAGACTTCAGGCATGCAAGGAACGACTGAAAAAGGCGGTCTTCTCGCTTGATTTCACAGCTCTTGGCAGACAAGGGGAGTTTTTGGGTATCGCCTACCCAGATGCCCAGTTCGAGACCGGCAGACCAACACTTACTCTGAGCCAATGGTTGGAGAAGGCGGCGACCCAAAATGAGTTACAGTGGAAAAATGGCTTGGCCGCCCTCAAAACCAACCTGATTCAAGCCTTCGGTGCACTTAACGGAATTGAGACTGGCAATCTGTTTCAATTCCGTGAGGAATTCCAGTTTTTCCGACGCACTTGGCTCCCCCATTTCTATTTCACATCCAACACAAAGATGTTTGACGAGAGATTGAAGGTGTTGTCCGTAGACGGTATCGGACCGGGTGATAGTACCACCGTGTTGACAACCGGTGAAAAGCTGCGCCAGGAGGCCGTATCCGACGAAAAGAGGGACAGATCCCCCCTACGTTCCCCCGTCATGGAACTGACCACCCAGAGTTCCGACTTACTGACCCTCAAGGCTTCACGGGTGACGGTTCATGTGAAAACGACGGGAAATTTGGCGCAAAACAGATTCAGCAAAGGCGACAGCTTTTCTATTGTTTGGCGCAGGAACGGTGATCAGACAAAGACCTACGCACAGCTACATAATGACATATGGAATAATATTCCTGCTGACCAAAAATTATCTTCATCAAGAAACACCCCAAAGAGCGATGACGCCATCCAGAACATGCTGAATCAACATATGTTCCGCAGAGGAGGTATCCACGGGGATCTGCATGCAGGCAATATCCTGGTCAACTCCGAAGGAAATTTGGATACCGTAAGGCTCATCGACTTCTCCGACTTGAGCGGAGGCCCCCGCTATTACGACGCAGCCCGGTTGGAGGCTTCCATCTGGTATAACCTATCGGCCCATCTCCACCTTTCCCCTGCCCAATACCGTGAAATTTGGTTAAGCCTGCAGGATTCCAGCAAGACCGAACCCACATCAAATCACGGCAAACTCCTCTATTGGGTTTGTCGAACCGTCCGAGAAGCGGCGGAAGAAGGCATTCTGAACTGGTCCCGCACCGAATATTTGACAACATTGTCCCTTATTGCCCCCACCATGGTTAAGTGGGCCTGGAGGTGGTACGCCGAACCAAGTAATCCAACCATTGAAGGCCCTGCCAAAGCGATCTACTCCTTGTTCGACGGTGCAAACGCTTGGTTGGAGGAACTTGCCAACCATCAGGTCGAGGAAGAATCGCCCTCCCCCCTGGACGATCCCGATTCTACTCCCGAAAATGAAACCGGCCTGGAGGATCAGACAGGTATGTTGGGTGCGCTTCCCTTTCTGAGGGAAACGGCATCATACCTGCCCCCTACGTACTCAAGGGAGGAAGCCCCTGCTACGGCACCCGGCACGCTGGGGTCCCTATGGGAAAAGGCACTTTCCATCGCTCTTGACCGCCCCAATAATGCTAATGCCACTGAACTGAGCAGCTTTTTTTGGCAGTCTCATGCCAACCTAGCCGGTTGTCAGTTACTGGATCTACAGCAACAGGCTTTCCATCGCCCGGAAGATCTTTTCCGTCCGCAAAACCACGTTGTGTTCTCCGGTCCCACCTCCAGCGGTAAAACATTTTTGGCAGATCTGGCCATGCTGAAGGAAGCCTTTGTGACCAAGCGCTTCTGCATCTATGTTTCCCCGACCCGAGTTCTGGCCCAAGACCGAATTCGTAAACTACGTACATACATACCGGAGCACATGCGCAACCGCATTATTCTTTCCACAGGCGAAGACACAGAAGACGATCATGCCCTTTACCAGGCTGATTTCGCCATCGCCTGTACCGTTTACGAAAAAGCCAACATACTTTTCACCCATGGTCCCTTCGACATGTCCCAGTTGGGTCTTCTGGTAGTAGATGAGGTCCACATGATGGAAGACTTGCACCGGGGCAGCATCGTCGAACTGCTCATTATGAAGGTCAAAGAGGTCCGCCACCAAGTCCGGCAGGATATAAGGATGGGGCATCCCCAAACTGTTCCCCTGCCACGCACCTTGATTATCTCCAGTGAACGCACCGTTGAACAGAGACTGTTCATCAATTGGCTACAAGATGAGAACGAAGATTCCGAAAGTGTAAAATCGTTTCATGTTAGTCGGCGTCCTATTCCCATGGACCAGTTTCTCATCATCCCTGGGAATGACGGCCAACAAGCATCTTTGGTAAAAATCACCACCGTAGAAAGCCAGAATGACCTAGTCATTAGTGATGCAAAATATTTGGAGATCGAACAACTTGTTGCAGAAAAACGGCGTGCCAATGGACTACATAAATCCTATGCCAAGCGTAGGGGGGCTCAAAAAAGTTCTCAGGCCATTTCACGAAAAATAACTCTATCTTTTCTGAACAAGTATGTTGATGAGACGTCACCCGGAAAACGGGTTCTCGTATTCGGACCTTCCAAGACTTTTCTGATTGGTTTAGCCCGAAAGATGGCGGAGCATCCTCTCGTCAGTGCTCAGAACATGCCGATTCCCGAGTCCATCGATAATGCCCTGGCCAAGGCGGAACCCAGCAGGCTAACACAGAAACAGAAGCTCTTGGCCAAGCATGGCATTTTTATGCACAATGCCAACGTGGACAAAGGAGTGCGCCAGGGGATCGAGGAACATTTTGGCACCGTGGAGCAATCACGCTTTATCGAGTTCCTTTTCGCAACATCCACGTTAAGCTACGGCGTCAATCTGTCGGTGGATTGCGTAGTTCTGACCATGCTCAATTTCCCGATTACCAATCGTTTCGGAGATATTGAAACAAAGCAACTTTCAGTTCATGAGTTCCATAACATGCTTGGTCGTACCGGTCGCTACGGTCTTTCAAATCGGGGCATCGGAATTATTGTCGGAGATATGGTGCAAATAGACCCCATGGATGACATTATTTCCCACTACTATCGGAAGCCGAACCAGCCCGCGACAGAATTGCTCAGTGCTCTTGTAGTCCCCCATGACCAGAGACTGGCGGATAAACGCGCAAGCATAAAAAAAGGAGGAATGTTTTCCAACCCATTCATCCGCACAGTGTTGGATGTCTTGCGCCATGCTGAACAAAAAAATGGCAACACCGCCCGGCCCGTAAGCATTGATGAAGTGACATCATTTCTGGAGAAATCCTATCATAGCCAAATGAATGGAGGCGGCGTTACCCAGGTACAACTTAGAAACAGCATTTCAAGCATCTTTGAGTTCTGCACCGAAAAGGACATTAAAATCATCACCTCCACGCCCTCACGCCATACGGACGGGGAAATGTTATATGGCACCAACGCGCTAACCAATGCCATCATCGATACAGGCACCGAGATCACTACCCTGGAACCCCTGCTGCGATGGAATGGTTTCCTGACCGAAAATGTCCGCAGAGAAGGTAATCCCATGCATAATAATTGGGTTCCTGAACTCCATTTTATCGGTCTACTGCTTTCTCCCGAGGCTTGGCGCATAGGTTGGGAGTTTGCCCCCGAGCACCGAGAGGACTTTCCCAGCGATGAACACGTTGTCGCCCTGAACCGCATGAAGGTGATGGAAGAGGCCGCAGCCGAGCTAAAACAATTGGGGCTGAACCGCCCCACGGATGTTCTTAACATAATCGTAAAACATATCCGAGAACAGTTTTCGGATCTGGGGGTGAAGCTCCCCTACGAAAACGCCCATGTGGAAATCGTCTTACGCTTGTTCACTGCACTATGCCGCTGGGTGTCCGGTCAGCCCCTGCCGAAAATTGAGGCGTCGAGCAGGGCTAACGTGGGGGGCAGCAACCTGGATGGGCGTTCGGAAAGAATCACAAACCTCAACCAGCGAATGAGCTGGTTAGCCGTAGCCATGTATCGCTGTGTAGTTTTCAAAGAGGGGCAGGTAAGTATCGATAACAACGAAGGACCATCACCGGATTCCCTGCTGCGTCTCTCCCAGCGATTGCGCACCGGTTGCCCATCGGATGCTCTGCCCCTTTTCGGCCGAAAGCGGTCCCAACTCGGACGCCACCACGCAACGGCCCTAATCGAAGCAGGGTTCAACGTTGACACCCTCCTATCTCACCAACCCGATTTGGCAATTAGCCTCATCCATGAAACTCTTGAAAACAAGGGACTACATCTCAAGGATGGTACCGGTGCTGATCTCCTGAGCGATCTTATCGATCTCACCCTGGTCGACGACAAAAATCTGGCTTTTCGCATGGAAAGACACCATGAAGAGGGCCCACGTTTAGACCTCAGAGATGCTTGGCAGAAGGTCAACCAAAGACGAAGCGAGCTTTTCGCTACAACGCAACATATCGATGCGACCAAAGAAGCCATAATTCAGCACATGAAAAGAGCATCCGAACTCCTGCTCACTTTGGAAAGCTCGGTCGTAGAAGCCGGCCATCAGACCCGTTTAACCCTCTCTGTAAACGGTTCGTTTGAACTCCCTGTAGCCCCCCCCAACGCTTTCACCTTCAATTTTTGCTTTACTCGACCCATGGCCCGGATCGTGGATGTGGGGACAAACCGCAAGTTCACTCATCTCTGTCTACCCCCGGCTGAGTTGATGAATCAGGTCGGAGCGATTCCAGTATCGAATGTCACCTTCGTGGTAGGCATCCCTTGGTTTCTGCCCAACGCTATGAACGAGCTTCACATAAAACTAACCACCAACGATCCCAACCGGCGATGGATCCTGATCTCTATTTCTGGCTATTTTTCCCTACTCACCCTGCTGATACGTGGGTTTATTGCCTTGGATTCATTCCGGGAGGGGCTGGACACTTTCCAAAAAGGGGTCAACACCCTGAGGGTTTCCCATATTCCTCACCACTTTGCCACCCGTGGCCTATTGGCCGATATTCGGGAGGCAATGGAGGAACACCGGGAAGTCGTTCTGCAACGCAGAGAAAGAACGGCTGTGCAGTAACGAACTGAAAATACGCAGATAAAACAGTCACATTTCCGTTTCATTCCACAATGATTTTCGGAAACGTTGAATCTTCAAACCCTTGGGTTGCGATGATCGCGGCGATGCGGGCGGCAATCTCCCGATATTTTTGCGTTTGTGGGCTGTCGGGGTGAGCGATCATGATGGGTGTGCCAGCATCGGCGTCCGCACGAATGGCCCCGTCCAAAGGAATGTCGCCTAAAAACTCCAACCCATAGGCCTCCGCTTGCCTGCGGGCACCGCCATGAGAAAAAATTTCAGCCCGGTGCCCACATCCAGGACACAGATAATAGGACATGTTTTCGATGATCCCCAATACCGGGGTATCCACCTTTCTGAACATGTTGATTCCACGCTTGACATCCGCCAAGGCAACGTCTTGGGGGGTAGAAACAATGACAACCCCCGTGATGGGTACTTTTTGGGTCAGGGTCAACTGGGCATCCCCGGTCCCGGGGGGAAGATCGACGACCAAATAATCCAATTCACCCCAATCCACATCGCGCAATAATTGCTCTACCGCCATCCCAACCATAGGCCCCCGCCAGACCACCGGAGTATCCTCATCCATGAAAAACCCCATGGACATCACCTTAAGCCCAAACGCTTCCGCAGGCGGTATCTTCTTCCCTTCTTCGGGTTGGGGTTTGACCTCGATCTTGAGCATTTTCGGTAAGCTCGGACCGTAAATGTCCGCATCCAAAATGCCGGTTTTCGCCCCGGTCTGGGCCAGAGCCAACGCCAAGTTGACCGCCGTGGTCGACTTGCCAACCCCCCCCTTGCCCGAAGCTATGGCGATGATGTTCTTGACCTGGGGAAGCAAATTTTGTCCCGAATTTTTTGAAGCAGTGCGAACTTTCGCCGTCATTTCGATGTCAACACCCGAAACATTGGCGACATCCATGACCGCATCCAGGGCCGCTCGACGCATCTGCTCCTTGGCAGGACAGGCGGGTGTCGTCAGTTCCACCTTGAAGGATACCTGGCCGCCGTCAATGCGAAGATCTTTGACGAAACCCAGACTGACAATGTCGCGTTGCAGGTCAGGATCAATGACCTTCTTCAAGGCATCTAAAACTTGAACTTCCGTAACAACTGCCATCAGTACCTCCTCGTAAGGGGAATCCATTCGGGTAACAGTAGGTTCTCCAAGTGCCTAGAATATCGCCATCGTCCACGGAGTCAAGGCGGGTTCGTCACATAAATCCCAAAGACGAAGTCTTTATAACATATTTACGGTCCAAGAAAAAATACATGAACAACGATTTTGCGTTGCTGTTTGGGGACTGAATGATGTAGTAGTCTCCCTGTGGGGGTTGAACTGGGAAATGACCGGTCTCGCAGGCACGGTCTCCGGTGCTCGAGATCAACAAAACCCTGAACTAATTTAAAGAACCGGGTTGAATGTAAATGACAGATTTCATACTTATTCTCGTCAGCACCATCTTCGTCAATAATTTCGTGTTGACCAAGTTCCTGGGGATATGTCCCTTCCTCGGGGTGTCCAAAAAGGTGGAAACGGCCGTCGGCATGACCTACTCGGTCGTGTTCGTCATGACCCTGGCCTCCGCAATCGCCTGGCTCGCGGAGGAGCTGATCTTAGCCCCCCTGGGACTCGAATATCTCCGCACCATCTGCTTCATTCTGATCATTGCAGCCTTGGTCCAGTTCACCGAAATGGTGATCCATAAAACCAGCCCCATCCTCTACTCAGCCTTGGGAATCTACCTCCCCCTGATCACGACCAACTGCTGCGTCCTTGGGGTCGCCATTCTCAACGTCCAAAAAGAACATTCCTTCCTGCAGGCGTCCATCTACGGGGCCGGGGCTGGCATCGGCTTCGGGCTGGTGCTGATCCTGTTTGCCGGCATGCGTGAGCGGATCGATCTGTCGGATGTCCCGGCACTACTCAAGGGATCCCCGATATCTCTGATCAGTGCGGGACTCCTGTCGCTGGCCTTCATGGGATTTTCCGGTATCGTTAAATAGTTTCTCTCTTGTTACCTTTGGAAATATTTTCGCGGGGCAGGTTATGATCGAAGCGGTTCTGAGCATGGGTGGATTGGCACTGGCTGCCGGCCTGGGCCTGGGGTTTGCCGCCAAAAAGTTTCATATCGAGGGTGATCCCAAGGTGGATGGCTTGGCGGCTCTGCTTCCCGCTACCAACTGTGGCAACTGCGGCTTTCCCGGTTGCCGCCCCTATGCCGAAGCCATGGCCAAGGGCGAGACGACCAATATCGGTCTTTGTTCCCCTGGGGGCGTGGAAACTATGGAAAAAATCGCCGCCATGCTGGGAATCGAACCGGTGGAAATGGAAGCGGATACCGGACCCAAAGTCGCTTTTGTTCGCGAGGAAGAATGTATCGGTTGTACTGCGTGCATCAAGGCTTGCCCGGTCGATGCCATCATTGGTGCCAACAAGCAATCGCATACGGTGATCGCCGATATGTGTACCGCTTGCAAAGCCTGTATCAAACCGTGTCCGGTCGATTGCATCGAAATGGTTGCGGTTCCGGTCACCGTTTATTCATGGATGTGGAGCAAACCCGAAAACAGCGCGTCTCTCCACTAGACGCAGGCTCCGCAGCCGTTGGACCACATGGGATTGACGTTGTTTCATAAGAAAAAATTGGGATTACATGGGATGGGCATCGTAGCTTCTGTCTTGAAAAAATTTCATGGTGGCGTACATCCCACCGGGCACAAGGAACTCTCCGAGCATTGCGCCATCGAGCCTATGCCCATGCCCAAACGTCTGGTTATCCCACTGCACCAGCACCTGGGTGCCCCCAGTGAACCGGTGGTCGCTGCGGGTGACAAAGTTTTCAAGGGAGATCTCCTGGGCAAGGCGGTGGGGTTTGTTTCGGCGGCGGTGCATGCGTCAACTTCGGGTACTGTTGTTTCGGTCGAAGAACATGCCGTCGGTCACCCCTCAGGTCTCACCATGTTGTGCGTGGTTCTGGAGCCTGATGGCGAGGATAAATGGAATCCTCAAATCAAGGGGGTTGCCGATCCTCTCTCTCTCGACCCGGCCACCATCCGTGACCAGATCAAGGCGGCGGGTATTGTCGGCCTGGGTGGGGCCACCTTTCCGAGTTTCATCAAGCTGACCCCGCCTCGCGACAAGGTGATCGATCTGCTGTTGATCAATGCCGTAGAGTGCGAACCTTACCTGACCTGTGATGCCCGTCTGATGGAGGAGCGTTCCCAACAGGTGGTTGAGGGGGTGCGCATCATGCTGCACGCCCTGCAAACCAGAGAGTGCATCATCGGCATAGAAGCCAACAAACCGAAAGCCATTGCTGCCATGGAAAAGGCGGTGGCCGGCGAAGCCTCCATGCGCGTAATCTCTCTGCCGGTCATGTATCCCCAGGGGTCGGAAAAACAGTTGATCGAAGTGGTTACCGGACGTCAGGTTCCCTCCAAAGGGTTGCCGGTGGATGTAGGAGTTATCGTCCACAATGTGGCGACTGCGGCGGCCGTCCGCGATGCCATTCAGTCGGGCCATCCCCTGGTCGCAAGAATCGTGACGGTGACGGGGCGTGGCATCAACCGACCTGCCAACTTGGAAGTGCTATTGGGAACCCTGGTCGATGATTGCGTTTCTCATTGCGGCGGTCTGAAAACGGGCACCTGCAAGGTGGTCATGGGTGGTCCCATGATGGGGCTGGCTTTACACCGGACCGATGTTCCGGTGGTCAAGGGGACTTCAGGTATTCTTGCTCTCACCCAGGACGAATCCTCCGGGAAACAGGAGCACCCCTGCATCCGTTGTGGTCAGTGTGTTCAAAGTTGTCCCATGCAGCTGGTTCCCTGTACCATGGCATGGTTTGCCAAAACAGATCAGATAGACCAACTTTCTTCGGTAGACCTGTTCGATTGCGTCGAATGCGGCTCCTGTGCCTATGTTTGTCCGTCCAACATTCCCCTGGTTCACTATTTCCGCTATGGCAAACTTTCTGTCCAGGCCAGGGAGAGGGAGAACAAAAAAATGGAACTGACCAGGCAACGAAGCCAAGTCAGAGAAGAAAGGCTGGCGCGGGAAAAAGAGGAAAAAGAACGCAAAAAAGAGGAAATGAAAGCCAAAATGGCGGCTAAAAAGGCCTCTGGGAGTGGATCCCCGGGAGCGAAAACGGATCCGGTCGCAAAGGAAGCGGGTTAACTCGGAGGTTAATTTCGGACGGTTGTTCGACGTTCAAGGAACTGGAACTGGAAACGGAAAGGTCAATGAGTCCATCAAGCCTGTTGTTCACTTCCTCGCCCCATGTACACGGGGGAGACTCCATTCCCCGGATCATGCAGACGGTGATCTGGGCGTTGGTCCCTGCCACCCTGCTGTCGGTCCTGGTTTTTGGTTGGCCAGCGTTGCTGGTCATCGTCATCACGACCTTGACAGCCATGGTGACTGAGCATCTGCTGGTCAAGCTCAGGGTTCGACCTTCGCCTCTCTCGGATCAATCGGCAGCACTCACCGGCTTGCTGCTGGCTCTGACTTTGCCACCCCATGCGCCGTGGTGGATCTGCGTTGTTGGTGCCGTTTTCGCCATTCTGTTGGGAAAACAGGTCTATGGCGGACTGGGCTACAACATGTTCAACCCTGCCCTGATCGCCCGTGTGTTCCTGCTGGTTTCTTTCCCTGTCGAGATGACATCCTGGCCGCAACCGGCAGGATTGTTCGGTGAAAATGCCCTGGCTTTTGGGGATGCGCTGGCTTTGATCTTCACTGGACATCTGGCCCCTGGTGAGGTCATGGATGCCATCAGTTCCGCTACGCCTTTGGGGCAGTATCGCACTGAAACCGGTCTGGGAAAAACAGTTCAGGAAGCTTTGGGGGGTGGATACGTCTTCAATTATTTCAATGCCCTGGGCGGTCTGATTGCTGGCAGTCTTGGGGAAACTTCCGCGCTTCTTCTTACTTTTGGGGGGATCTATCTCCTTAAAAAAAGGATCATTACCTGGCATATTCCCGTCTCCATGCTTGCAGGCTGTCTGGTGCCCGCCACCCTGTTCTGGCTTGTGGATGGGACAAAGTATCCCGATCCAATTTTTCACCTAGTGACGGGTGGCTTGGTGCTGGGAGTTTTTTTTATGGCAACCGATATGGTCACCTCCCCTGTGACTCCCATGGGGCAGATTATCTTCGGGGCCGGTTGTGGACTTTTGACTTACATAATTCGTACCTGGGGTGGTTATCCGGAAGGGGTTTCCTTCGCCATCGTCATCATGAATGCCACGGTGCCGCTGTTGGACCAATACACCCGTCCGGTGGTGTATGGAAAAGCCAAAAAGAACGTTTAGGATGAATGTTTTAGGAGTTGGCAATGCCTGACTTTTTCAGAATGGGTCTGATTCTCATGGTTGTTGGTTTGATCGCCACGGCCATGCTGGCTGGAACCGATGCCGTCACCCGAGCACCCATTGCCGAGGCCAAGCGGCAGGAGCTTTTGCGGGCCTTGGGACAGGTCTTGCCCCAGGGGTTTGACAATGAGCCGGACAAGGATAAGGTGATGGTTACCGACACCCTGCTGAATAAAAAGGGCAAGCCGGTCGGCGTCTATATCGGTCGCAAAGCGGGAGCAGGGCTTGGCGTGGCTTTTGTCGTGACCGCCCCTGATGGTTACTCCGGAAACATTGAGATCATGATGGGCGTGGCTGCCGGGGGAACCATTACCAGTATCCAGATACTATCGCATAAGGAAACCCCAGGATTAGGCGATAAAATTGTTTTGACCCGCTGGCCGGATTCCTTCAAGGGCAAAACGTTGCACAATGTCAAATGGGGGGTCAAAAAGGATGGTGGCGATTTTGATCAGTTTGCCGGGGCCACCATTACCCCACGCGCCGTCGTCGGGGCGGTCAAACGGGGACTTGAATTTTTTGTTGCGAATGAGGCCAAGCTGTTCGACAAATCGGCCTCTCTGGAAAAGACGGCGGTGGAGGTTAAGCCATGAGCCAGATCGGTACAATCGTCAAAAACGGCCTGTGGGACAATAATGTCATTTTTGCCCAATTGTTGGGAATGTGCCCCTTGTTGGGAGTTTCGACCAACGCCATTAATGGCATCGGTATGGGGTTGGCAACGACGTTTGTGTTGGTTGGTTCCAACATTGTGGTTTCCCTGATCCGCAACTACATCCCCAATGATGTTCGTATTCCGGCCTACGTGATCGTCATCGCCAGTTTTGTGACCATGATCGACCTGACGATGAATGCCTTCTTCCTGGATTTGCACAAGGTTCTGGGAATATTCATTCCCCTGATCGTGGTCAACTGTGCCATCCTGGGCAGAGCCGAGGCTTTCGCCTGCAAAAATACCGCCTTGGCATCGGCCATTGACGGATTGGCGATGGGCCTTGGCTTCACTCTGGCCCTGGTTATCCTCGGGTCGATACGCGAAATCCTGGGTTCGGGAAAATTTTTCGGTCTTGAGGTCATGGGAGCGTCGTTTCATCCCGCCATCGGCTTCATTCTCCCTCCGGGGGCTTTCATTGTTCTGGGCTTTATCTTGATGGCCGTCCGATGGGTGGATATGAAACGGGCCAAAAAATAGGCGCGTCCATCGAAAAAATCTGTGCTTGACAATGCTTGCCCTTTTACTTTACGCTCGTAGTCATCGTGGTGTGTTGATCGTCGTGGTGTGTTGATCGTCGTGGTGTGTTGGTGAATGATTTTGGAGGTTGGAATGCGTATCACATCCAAAGGCCAGATTACCATCCCTGCCCATATCCGTGAACAAGCGGGGCTTTTACCCCATACCGAAGTCGGTTTTACCTTCGATGGTGGTGACGTGCGCTTGGTTCGGGTTGGTCTGCCGGAGGGGGGAAGGCGTGGCCGAGACTTGGTAGGGCATTTACAAAGTTGTAGAAGCAAAGTCACCATGACTACCGATGAGATCATGGCACTGACCCGCAATCATGGTGCGTGATGTCCTTGTCGATAGCAATGTCCTGCTTGATGTCATCACCTATGATCCTCAGTGGGGCGGTTGGTCCGCTTCGGTGTTGACTGAGGTTGCGAGTTGCGCTCGGATCGTTATCAATCCCATTATTTTCGCCGAGGTATCTGTGGGGTTTCGTCACCCCGAAGAGTTGGCGCAAGCTCTGCCGCCCGATCTCGCCGTGCGGGAACCGTTGCCGTATATGGCGGCGTTTCTGGCGGGCAAGGCATATAAGGTCTACCGTCAAAAAGGCGGCCAGAAAACTTCCCCTTTACCCGATTTTTTTATTGGTGCCCATGCAACCGTCATGGGATACCGCCTTTTGACACGAGACCCGAAGCCATATCGCACCTATTTTCCCAAGGTGGAATTGATTGCTCCGATGGACAGGCTCTTTCCCTTGGGTTAGGCTGTAGGCTTTTTTTGGGGGGGGTAACCGTAGCGATCTACCTTTCCCGGAACGCCTTGTTGACCGAGGCATAAATGGGTTTGAGCATGTATTCCATCAACGTTTTCGAGCCGGTGTCGATGTCGGCCTGGACCGTCATGCCGGGAAGAACTGGGTTTTTTTTCTCGTTGAGACCCACATAAGATTTTTCCAGACGGACAATCCCTTTATAAAAAGGTTCTTTCTCTTCAGGTTCCTTGAAAGTTGTGGGCGAGACCGACTCTAGGATACCGCCAATGCCGCCGTACCGGGCAAAATCGTAGGTGGTCACCTTGACGGTCACCGACTGACCTACCGCCACATGTCCAATATCTCTGGGACTGATATGGGTTTCCACCCGTCGCGTTGAATCCATGGGGATGATCTCCGCGATCAATGCCCCAGGAGCGATGACGCCACCGACAGTCTCAACCTGGAGATTGTTGACGACCCCCCATACGGGTGACCGTACCACAAGACGATTGGCCCGGTCGGTCAATCGTCGGCTTTGCTCTTCCGTTTGCGCCAGATCGGTTGTTACCGTTCCCAATTCCCGCAGACTGCTTTCACGGGATTTCTTTTTCAATTGATTCAGATCGCCCACGGCCTCTTCCAACTCTTTTCTGGCCGTCGTGAGATCGCCTTGGGTACGCACCTGTTCCGCCTCAATGCGACTCATATCCCGTCGGGAACCCAAAAAGGTCAGCTTGGAAATCAACCCTTTTTCGTATCCCTCGTCTTTCATGTCCAATTCCTGAGAAAAGGCGGATTTTTGCCCATCGATGTTTTGTTGTTGCTCCAATAGATTTTCAATGCGGGATCGAGACCGGGAGATGCGGGTTTCCATCACACTGGCTTCGCTGGCCAGGGCGGATCGTTGCGCCAACAACAAGTGTGCCTGGCCCAGAATGAAAGATTGATATTGCGGCGGGATGACGTTGAAATCGGCCTCCTGCCCTGAAAGAAAGGCCCTGATGCGAATCTCCTGCGCCTTCAGGGAGGCTTTTTTGGCATTGAGTTGATTGAGGTCGGCAAGGACCGCTTCCGTATCCATGCGAACGATAACGGCCCCCTCTTTGATGACCTGCCCCTGCTGAACCAGAATTTCGCGAATGATCCCCCCTTCCAGATGCTGGATGAGCTGCTTTGGGCTGGATGGCATGACCTGACCTTGAGTGGAGGCCATTTCATCCATGGTGGAAAAGGAAGCCCAGACAAAAAAGGCGACAATGACCAGCGATACGGCAAGCATGGCCGAGCGGACATGGTTGGACAATCCCGATTCTTCAAGGATGACCGATTGGGCCATGAAACGGTGTTGCTTGAATCCTTGTTTCAAACGGGCGATTTCTTCCGGTTCCGGTTCCAGCAACGATTGCAATGATTCCGGTTCCTGCCGGGAGATCACCAGCCAACTGGGTTTTTCTTCTTTTGCCGGGGGTGCCGGAGGTACCGGGGGGATCCCTGGAGGGGGTGTCTTTTCCGGTTCTGTCGGACGCGGAGTTCCGGCGGGTGGTGGTGGTGGCCCATTGTCGGGTTGGGCGGCAGGAGTCGGTGACTTGGGTGCCGCAGCGGGCGATGGGGCCGGTGTTCTAGCCAAGGGTTGCGCCGCCTGGGCGGGAGGGGGCGTTTTTTTGGGGACTGGCGCACCAGACGCGGAGGGGCGTGGCGCTTGAACAATCGTCAAAGGTGCTTTTTTTTGTTTTGGCGTGGAAGATTCTTGGCCATCGGTTTCGCGGGCCGACAATGGCGGTTCGGGTAACACATCCCGAACCTGTTTTTTGGGAACCGACCCGGAAATAGTGATGCCCCGACGTTGTCCCTCTCCTGTTTTTCTGACGGGGGTGGATGGCTCAGACGGAACCTTGCGTACCGAATCTTTCTTCCCAAGAACATCGGAAGAAGGAGTGGGAGGCTTTCCCAACTTCATGGCAATGCCAAGGGATTTGACAGGGGGGGCTGATTTGGTTTTTTCAACCGGATTGGGCTTTCTTTGCCCCATGCGTATGGTCAAACCCTGTCCTGGGGCTGCCCCATTTTCCGAGGTTGCGCCCGTCCCGATCTGCCGTGGTTCCTGGGAATCTGCCATGGTAGGGGTGCTCATACCAGGTCGGAAGGAATTTTGGAAAGGATCTGTTCGGGGGAGCCTGCCAGGCGCAGATAACCGTGATCAAAGAAAAGAATCTGGTCGGCCATGCGAATATGGCTGGGACGGTGGGTAACGATGAATATGGTACGTTCACCACGCAGAGAACGGGCAACCTTCATGAAAGCTTGATCCCCTTCCCAGTCGAGAGTATTGGCAGGTTCGTCAAACAACATGATTTTGGATGGTTTCAAATAGCCACGGGCCAAAGATAATTTTTGCACCATGCTTGAAGGCAGATTGGTGGCTTTCTGGTCGCCAACGCGCGTCCAAAATTTTTGCGGCAAAGCCATGATTTCATCATAAACCCCCGCCATGCGACAGGCCCGCTCCACATCTTCATCGGAGGCGGTGGCATGGGCTAAAAGCAAATTTTGTTTGATGGTACCGTAAAACAGCGAACAGCGTTGCGGAATATAGGCAATGGCATGCCGCAGTTCGATCAGGTTCATTTGCCGGATGTCTTGGCCGTCGATGCGAATGCTGCCGGCCTGAGGTTGATAGAGTCCGGCAATGAGTTTGACCACAGTGGATTTTCCCGAGCCGTTGCGCCCGATGACGGCGACGATGGTTCCGGGATTGATATCGAAGGAAACCCCCATGAGGGAAGGTTCCGATTCGGGAGTATAGCGAATACTCACACGCACAAAAGAGACGAAACCTTCCAATGGTTTGATGGGTTCAATGGGGGCATGTTCCTTGCGCTCCGGAACCACGCTCATGAGATGATTGATTTGTTTGATGGAAGAGCGCACCTGTTCCAGGCGGGTCATGGCAATAAAGGCACTCTGCATGGGACTCAACACGCGCCAAACCAGGGTCATGGAGGCCACCAGACCGCCTGTGGTCATGGTACCATCCATCACCTTGAAAACCCCGGTGGCGATGGTTGCGACTCCGGAACCGACGATCAACACATGGGCAACGGTATTGACCCAGGCGTTGATCATGGCGGTATCAAAGTTGGTCATGGCCGAAGTTGAGGCTAGGTCACGGTATCTTTCCAACCATATTTTTTCAATCCCCGAATATTTGATTCCCCGTATTTTTCCCAGAGCTTCAACGGCAAACTCCTGTTTTTTGGCGGCCATGCGACGGCTTCTTGCCTCATGGTTGGTTACCAATGGCATCATGATGGCCCAAAGGGCAACGAACAACACCATGGTCACCATGGGAATCAGGGCCAGGTTGCCACCAAGGATGGCGATGACGATGAAAAAGATGATGGTAAAAGGCATTTCAAAAAACACCATCATCAACGGCCCGGTAAAAAATTCGCGGACGCTGTCAAAATCCTTGATCCTGGACACCTGGGCACCGATGGGGGCACGTTCGGTAAAGCTTGGGGTCAGGGAAAGGATGCGCATGAAGATGGCGTTGCTGACGATGGAATCAAGCCGTGCGCCGACGTACATCAACATTTTTGTTCGGGTTTTGCGGAGCACCCAGTCAAATATGATGACGACGCTGATTCCCAGAAGCAGGTTGATGAGGGTGCTGATGGAACGACTGCCTACCACGCGGTCGTAGACCGTCATGACAAATAATGGCGTTGCAATTTGTAATAATGTAATTGCAAATGTGACAAGAAGAACGAGGACGATTATTTTACGGAAGCGTTCCGCAATCATACGAAACCAGCCCAGGCGGGATTGCGCCGACTCCCACTGCTCCAGATCCATGGGTTTGAAAAAGAAAGCCCGACCGGAAATCGGATGGAAAGGCATTCTTTCGACGCGGCGCAATTCACCATTAAAACAAATGGTGGAATCATGGCTCCGTTTCAACAACACCTGGACCCCACCCCTGTCGGGGACGAACAGGCAGGGAAGAAGCCTGGGGTCGAGTCTGGCCATGTCCAACCGTCCTTCCTGGCTGTCATAGGCCATGTTGGCCATCATGTTGCGGAATCCGGTCAGGTCCAGAGTCTCGGCAAAATGGGGCAGGGATTCCGCAACATGACGAAAATCACCCCGATAGCCGATAGCCATGAGCAAAGGGACAATGCAGGCACCAAAATCAGACATTTGCCCGAATTCAGCCAGCAAGCCGCCAATATCTTCCTTGGGGCGAAGGTTGCGGGCAATGGCTTCGAGTTCCTCGTCACGGTTTTTGGGCATGCCACTCATGGCGTCGTTTCCCGTCTTGGCCCGGTGGTTTGCGTCAGCGGCACCCCCCGTTTGGGTCCGGTGGTTTGTGCCAGCGGCACGTTGGTTGGGGAATTGGCGGCGGGTTTGGGGGACGCTGGTTTGGGAATCAGCGTGCCATTTTTCAGAAAGAAGGAACGGTCGGCCAGATTCAGCAGCGAGGGCCTGGCACTGACCAGGATGATGGTGGCCTGCCCTTTCATGTCCAGCAGCACATTTTTTAAATTTTCATCACCCCGACCATCGATACCGGTATTGGCTTCGTCAAACAAGATGACCTTGGGGTGCGTAACCAGGGATCGGGCCAGGGTGATACGCTGTTTGATGCCACGGGGGATGGATTCATCGGCACCATCGTCGATCACGGTTTCAAAACCTTTGGGAAGTTTGGATACAAACTCTTCAAGTTCCAAAAGTTTCGCGGTCTTGATGGCTTCATCCAGGAATTGATTACGAAACATGTGGATATTTTCCAGGATGGTTCCCCGGAACAGCATGCCGATCTGGGGCAGATAGGAAACCTTGTCCGTGATGCTTCTGGTGTTATGGGCTGCAAGGTCATACCCATCCAGCAGCACCCGTCCCTCGGTAGGTCGCAGTGCCCCCATCATCAACCACAACAGGATGGTTTTTCCGCTACCGTTGTCTCCTGAAATACCAATGATTTCACCTGGTTTGACATCAATATTCAGGTCATGCAGCAGGGGCGGTTTATCGTCGGAAAAGCCGAAGGAGACATTTTCCATGGTCAAACCTCCAACGACCGTTGGAATCGGGGGCTTGTTACCGCTGTCATCGGCGGGCAATTCAAAAATTTTGGCCACCCGGCTTTTGGCCAGACGAATGGTTTGGAAGCGGGTCCAGATGCCAACGGCCTTTTGCAAAGGTTGCAATGCCCTCCCCGACAACATGGTGCAGGCGGCAAGCCCGCCGATGGTCAACTCTTGCTGGACCACCATAATCGACCCAAAAGCGACCACCCCCACCATGGAGACCTGCGAGAAAAACGATCCGATGTTTTGCGAATCGGCCCCTTGAATACCGACATCCTCGGCCCCCTTGGCACAGGCCTCACTCAACCTTTCGTAGCGTCTGAGCATCATGGCTTCCATGGCCATGGATTTAATGGCGTGAATGCCGCCCAGGATTTCAATGATAAAATTAATTCTGCGATCATCCGATTCGATACGCGCCCCGACCAGTTTGTGCAGTTGCTCGCCAATGAGCCAGACAAAGATGACAAAGAGTATGAAGGTGACGATGGGAACCAAAACCAGTTCCTGGGCCAAATGGTAGATCAATCCGAGGTATACCGCGACGAAGGGGAGATCGAGGATAACCCCGACGGCTTGGCCCGCATAGAAATCTTTTAGAATATTCAGGGCGTTGAGCCGTTCCAGATGGACACCGGCACCATCGCGTTCAAAAGCGGCCAGATTGGTCGTCAAAAATCGCTCCATGGCACTGCACGCGGCCAGATGTTCAAAGCGCGCGCCCAGCCAGGCCCCGATGTAGGCCCGGCCCATGCGCAGAACACCCTCAAGAAGCAAGGCGATACTGACCCCGATGATGAGCCAGCTCAAGGTGCTGACCGCTTGATATTGCAGGATGCGGTCATAAATTTGCAAAAGGGTGAGGGGCAGGGCCAAACCCAAAAGGTTGATCATGAAGGAAACCAGAAACAGGTCTCCCATAACCGTGGAAACCATGGAAAATGGCGTCAGACGCGCCGGCCACCCTTCATTGGAAAAAAATCTGTCCTTGCCACCCATGCTTGAATTATCGCAACCTTTCATGCCTCAACGTTCAACGAAACCTGGAGAAAAATGGGCCATGCCTCACCCGAACCATGAAGGTATATTAATATAAATTAATCTGTTACGCACGGTTGCCTCATTGTGGAGGAAAATATTTTTTTATATTTCATTCAATAAGTTGACATTGTTGTATCCCGTTAGATCCAGAAAATGAATATTTGTTCTCATGACCGAATAAAAACAATCGAATATGCAATCCTGCGGCATGCTTGTTGCTTTGACCTACAGACATCCAAGGATCCCCCTATGGTGTCAAAGTTAAAGTTTGGTTAATCAAGCCGGTGGAAACAAGCATTCCAATCTTTCGGACGTTTGCCCTCATGGCTTTAGGGTTGCTGCTGAGTTTCGCGACGGAACTCAAAGCGCAAACCCTGGAAGATGCCGTGAATCAGGCTATTGCGAGCCATCCAAAAATACTGGCTGCCATGAACGACCATTTGGCCTGGAACCAACGTATCAACCAGGCCTACGCCGATTTTCTCCCCAAGGTGGATGTGCGCATGGGAACCGGGCGGGAATGGACTTCCAGCCCCTCGACCCGTGCCCAGGAGGGGGGATATGCCCTGGATCGTGGTGAGTTTGGGTTGTCGGTAAATCAAAGTTTGTTTGATGGTTTCAACTCGATCAATCGTGTCAAGCAGGCCAAGGCTCAAGCCAAATCAGCGGAAGCGGGTTTGCGGGAGGCCATCGATAAAATAATGCTGGACGCCGTTGATGTGTATCTGGAAACCCTCAAGCAGGGCGAGCGTTTGCGTATTGACGATGAAGCGGTTCTGGTCCATGAACAGATCGTTGAAAAAATGGAAGCGTTGGCTAGGATTGGTGTCAATACCGACATAGAAGCCAATCAATCCCGCAGCCGACTGGTGCTGGCCAAATCGGATCGAACCCAGACGATGAAAAAATTACGCGAGGCTGAAGCCCGTTATGCCGAAGTGGTAGGATCCACCCCGGTCCGACTGACAGTCCCCCGCCTGAGTCAGGGATTGTTGCCAAAGAGCCTTGGAGAAGCCCTGCACCAGGCTTTGCACCGTGCCCCTGCCCTTCAGGCGTCCGAGGCGGATTTTGATGCCAAGGAGGCGGAAAAAAAAATGGCCCTTTCCAGTTTGATGCCCAAAGTCAACCTAGAACTGGGTCTTATCGACAATGCCAACGTGTCAGGAACCCGCAGTTACACCCAGGGGGCCTCGGCCATGGTCAAGTTGGAATACAATCTGTTTCGCGGCGGCAGCGATTGGGCACGCACCCGGGAGACATCGAGGCGCATGTATCAATCCCAAGAAGATGTAGAGCAGGCACGCCGGAAAATCATCAAGGACATCACAACGGCCTGGCATGGGGTGACGGGCGCGGCGGAGCAGGTACAATGGATGGAGCACCATTTGACCGTTCAAGATCGCGTTGCCACCGCCTACCAGGAAGAACAAGTTTTGGGAACCCGTTCCCATCTGGACGCACTCAACGCGCTGAGTGATGTTTTTACCGCCAAACGCAACCTGGTTGACGAAAAATTTAAACAAATGCTTGCGATTTGCGACCTGCTTGCAGGTGTTGGAACCTTGCCCGAAACCTTGACCCAATGGGGTTCCCCGTCGTTCCAATCGGCCACCGGGGGACAAACCAAGCCGGATCATTCGCCTGCACCTGCAACGGCGTTGGAAAATGAGGTTGACCTGACCACCCTGGTGTTTCCTGCCCTGATGGCGGCGACCGTTACCTCGGATACCCACAAAGCAACCGCAACGGAGGTTCCCGATCCCACAATCGACAAGGATGGGACCACAGACAAAACATGGACCCATCCGGCGCAAGAATCTTTGTTAGACTACGTTGGCACCCTTGAAAACGCCGAAGAGAACAGGGGCATCCCCCCCCTTGAGCATCCAGGTGGGTGAACTCTTCAGGAGTCCACAACCGAAAACCAACCTGTCTCTTTCCCGGATTCAACCCACAGGACAGAGTGTATCCCCAGAGCAAAACGAAACCATGTATCTGGGGATGATGAAAGACTTAAACCGCACCCAGAACGGGACACGTAGTTTTCGTCATTCCCGCGAAAGCGGGAATCCAGGACTCGAAGCGACCGATCAACGTTCTGGATTCCCGCCTTCGCGGGAATGACGTTTGGAAATTACGCATTCCAAAATGGTTACGGTTTCAAAGATGGAAAGCAAAAATTGACCAACAGAAAACACTCCCGTCTCGATCCCCCCACGACCGACCCAGGGGAATCCCCCCCCCGAGCCGGTCGCAGCCAAACGCAACCTCCGCCCCTGGTTATCGCATCTCAATGGTAATTGGGGGAGCAAATCCGATGTCGGGAACACCCGTCGTAGTTTGGTTGTTGGCCGTCGGGGCGGCTTGAAAATAAGGCCCGCCATTCAATAACGTCGATACGGTTGTGGAGGGGTAGGTACCTGTCCACGAATAAGTAGTGCTGCTACCATTCCAAGGACCATTATAAGATGACTGAAAGCTAAGGCATTGTGCCGATCCAGTGCCATTGGTAGTGGCACTGAAATATGGAGTAAACGAAAAAGACTGAGTAACGCCAGCGAAAGTTGCCTCATCAGCGTTATACACATAGGTGCCACTATCGTTGGCAACCTTGAAAATGTGCCGTGGCGGAATGGATGGGACAGTGACGTAGGTTGATGGAATATTCTCCTGACTATTGGTTACGGTTCCAAGCGGTGGATCTGTCGTCACCGAACAAACACTATCAAAATAAAGAACCCCCGTATTGAACCCAATCTGATACTTTCCATTGCCTTGGTTAGTCAAAAGAAGCTGCTCAAACTTATCAATTTCCGCAGTCCACCGAGCCTGCAAGGTTGTTGTGGCCGTGATTGGAACTGCCGTCGTAATGGGAGCCAGTGCCCCCGAATTATTGATCTGGAACAAATATCCCTGATGCGTCATGCCACTGTAACTGGAACCTTGAAACCCAAGCAGATCACCGATTTCCACCGTCCCATTGGAAACGAGGGTCGGAGATTCGACGGCATCACTGAGGGCATTGAAATTGGCGTTCACCTGCGTCGCATCGGCGGGGGTGCCGTTGGTAAACGTGTGGGGGACCGTGAAGGAAAATGCGGACGAGATGGTCAGCACCGCTACGCCACCCACCAATATGCCGGTGATGGTCTCGGTCGATTTTTTAAAAATGGTTTTCATAAGATCGTTCCCTTTTTCTAGGTCAACACGATGGATCGTTATTCAAGGTGCAGCTCTTTCCGCAGACGCGATATCTCACTTTCGGGAAAAAGCCGCAGCCCCTCCGCCGACAGAGTTCGGGCAGCCTCAAGATCTCCATAGGCATGCAACGCCCTGCTCTCATTAAGATACATGACATGATTGGGCCACTTTTCGCGCTCTTTTTTTGACCATTGCAAAAACTCCCGCAAGGCCGCCCGGTCCTGACGCAATATCGCAATCCGCAACCTGACATCCATGAACAGGCGTGTGGCCGTTTCCCGCAAATAAAAATTATCCAACGCCGGTTGCAACAATTCACCCCGACTCACCCGGGTCGCGCTCAACAATTGCATGTACCGGGTCATGTCCCTCTGGGCCATCGCCGTGTTGATAAAAAACAGGGCCATGCCGACGAACAAACCTGTCCCAAGTACCCCCAATCCAGCCCGGATACCCACATGCTGGGGTATTTTTACCGCATTGACGGTATGCGCCGTGGAAAAGCTCGCCAGCAACAACAACGTCGCCCACAGCACCACCGTGTCATAAAACAGCCCCCCCACCTGGAGATAAAACACAATGGGGATCATCAAAGCCAACCCCAGCCCCCCCTCCCTGCGCCCCAAACGCCAGAGCGTTACCAACATGGCCCCCACCATGACCAGCAACCCCATGCCAGCCCCCACACCCGATTCCGCCAAACGCCGCAAGAGTTCGTTATAGGGTTGATAAGCGTGATAATCGTTACTAAGCGTCAAATCCGGATAGCGATCCCTAAGTACGCGACTAAACCCGCTGGAAAACCCACCCACCCCCTGGCCCCAAAACGGTCGTTCCAGAAACAAAGCCCAGGCAATTTCAAAATGAAGCGGCCTTCCCAGTTTATAACTTTTATCCCCACCGACTGCCAAAGTTTCGGTCACAAACCCGGGGGCTGCCGCAACCTTGTCCACCACAATCTGAACGCGCCGTTGCTGCTGCGTCGCCACGATGGCAACGATGACCACCACCAAAGCCAACCCCCAAACCGTCAGCACCCGTTTCCAAACCTTGCCGAATTCCTCCCGCCAAGCCACTGCCAACGTCAAACATCCCAGCACCAAACCCACCACGCCAACCCGCGAACTGGCCATCACCAGGGCGGTCATGGACAAAGCCACCACCATAAACAGTATGATGTCCCCCACCCGACGCGACGGATGCTCCAGCATAAACCGCAAAGCAATCACCAATCCGGTCGCCAAAAACGTCGCCAGGACATTTTTATGTTCCATCGTACCAAAAATGCCCACATCGGCGGTGACAGAAGAAATCTGAGACAACCCTATTCCCGCCTGCAACACACTGGCGATCAACAAAACCAGCAACACCCAACGTCGCTGTTGCTCATTGAAAATGAATTGATGCAAAGCGACAAAAAACAACAACCCACCCACAAGACCCGCCGTTTGAAACACAAAGGCATGTTGGCTCACCGGCGGTTGAAACAAGGACGCCAACAAAACCAAAAAGATAAATAATAAAAAATATTTTAAATAACTCGGGACAACCAACACCCCCCTGTGCGCCACCCGCAACACCCCCACCAGGATCATCGTCGCCAGAACCAGCCAGTGGAACTGGCAAGCCACCGGTACGGTAGATCCTCCCCCTATCCCGGCAACGGGCACATGCATGACCACCAAAAAAAACAGACCCAGCAATACCCCAAACAGACGCGTAAGAAAGGTTTCCACCATGAACATTATGCCCTTCGGGCAAGAACCAAAATCTTGTGGCACTGCCCCAAACCCAAGCCGGGGGGGATGATCCCCCACCTTAACCCCCGCAATAGCTACTCGGGTCTTGATCATCGTTTTGGCCAAGTTACCGCTTTCTGGATTCCCGCTTGCGCGGGAATGACGGGTTCCTTTCATTCCAATCGATCACATCGTCATTCCCGCGCAAGCGGGAATCCAGCCTGGGCCAATGTGTTCACGCAGCCAATGGCTGAAACGATGATCATGGCCGCTACTCGACATCAATTTCCCGCAGCCTTCCAAGTACCCTGGCCCCACACCAATGTCCCCCAATTGCTGCTGGTAGTGGTGTCGGTGCCCGTTCCGGAAGCAGCCACGATGGTGATGTTCACGGGAACCGGATCGGAATCCCCAACCCCGTCATTGACAACAAAGGTAAAAGAGTCCGCCCCACTTGCCGTCGCCGAGGCCGCAAAAGAGAAGGCCCCCGTAGCCTGATCGGTAACAGTGGCAGTCCCTTTAAGGCCCTGTCCGACAATACGATAGGTAAGGGTGTCCCCGTCCGGATTGGGGACGGAAAAAGTACCAGAAACGCTCTGTCCCGCAGTCACCGTCAAACTCCCTGCCACCGGGCGGGGGGCGTTGTTGACGATGTTGATGGTCACCACAATGGGCGCAGTTTCACCCACACCATCGCCGATGACAAAAGAAAAAGTGTCCGGACCGGTCGTGCCGGGATTGGGCCGATAGGAAAAGGCACCCATGGCGGGGTTGGTGATGGTCGCGATCCCCTTGGTCCCATTGGCGACAATCCTGAAGGTCACGGTTTCCCCACCCTGGTCGTCTCTGACAGGCAACGTGCCGTTGAAAACCTGGCCGGCATCCACAAACAGGGATGTTGTAAAAGGCACGAACTCCGGTGGCCTGTTTTCCACATGGATGGTCATGGGCATCGGCGGTGTTTCACCTGCGCCGTCACTGACCGAAAACGTAAAGGTATCGGGACCGGACGTACCGGGGTTGGGCTGGTAGGTGAACGCCCCGGTGGCCGGATCGGTCAGGGTGATGGTACCCTTGGTCCCCTGGGTCACAATCCGGAAAACAAGGGTTTCTCCAGTTTGATCGTTCTTGTCGGCGGCGTTTCACCTGCGCCGTCACTGACCGCAAACGTGAAGGTATCGGGACCGGATGTCCCGGGATTGGGCTGGTAGGTGAACGCCCCGGTGGCCGAATTGTCCAGGATAACAGTTCCCTTGGTGCCTTGGGTCACAATCCGGAAGGTCAGGGTTTCCCCGGTTTGATCGCTCTTGATCGGCAATAGTCCGTGAATGGACTGGCCTACCTGCGCGACCATATCTTCCGTAGGTGGCAAAAATTCCGGTAATTTGTTAACCACATGCATGGTTACAGGAATGGGCTGGGTTTCACCAATGCCATCATTGATGACAAAGGAAAAAGTGTCTGGTCCCATGAAACCGGGCCTGGGTTGATACGTAAAGGCCCCGGTCCGGGGATTGGTAATGGTCGCCGTCCCTTTTTCGCCGTTGGTGACAATTGTAAAAGTCAGGTTGGTTTCCCCTTCCTCATCCCGGATGGGCAAAAGCCCGGTGTAAACCTGGCCCATTTCCACAAGCAGATTTTCAGAAAAGGGGATAAACTCCGGCAGTCTGTTGACCGACCGCAGCATCACCGTCGCCTGTTCATGAATCAACGCCTGCTGGGCCGTGGCATCGACCAGGATACGCTCATCATACTGAGCCAACTGACCGGCCATGGTTTCCAGGTTCATCCCCGCCCCGGAAGCGACATTGTTACGAATGTTCCCCAACAAAGCTTCCGCTGCATCCTCGTTCAGGCTGGTACCCACAATGGCGGCCATGTTGCCCGCCGTCGAAATCATGTTTTCCAGTGACATGTCCCTGGATTGCGCCATGGCCTGCGTGGCCATCTCCATGGTGTTGGCACTGTTACGAACGGCCTGGAAAATCTGTTCCTGATCCTGTCCCGCCTGGCCCCTCCCAACTTCAGCCATGGCCGCCAGAGGAGCCGCAATGGCATCCCGCACCTGGGTCAAA
>JACSDG010000173.1 GCA_015660855.1 Magnetococcales bacterium | reverse complement strand
TGACACCTTTCAGTCAATTTGAATATTGGAACCTCTCGGACACACCCCCCGGACCCCCGCAATAATTTTTGCCAATAACAACGTTAGCGCATATGGGGGGATCCTCCCCGGACCCCCGCAATAGTTTCAACCTGAAAAAAAAGGGGGGAAGGGGACTGAATGATTAAGATTTTATTCTTCGATGGTCACGGGATGGCTTGATAAAGCTTTTTCCTTGGGCGTACTATTGCAATGCGCAACACAGATGAAAAATGCAACGTTCGTGTCGCCTCCCTGTTGACCGGGGACATTTCGGCGTTGCGCTTTGATGACATGGAATCTCACCCCCGTTGGCATTCTTAAGTCGAGTAAACAAACATGACACGCTGGAATAAGAATAAAATATTGGTGATGGGTGGCCTTGGCTTGGTCGGGCTTTTGTTTGCCGTCAGCGGCTTTGCTGCGGAAGCGGTGACGGTTACGGAAACCGTTTCGACGACCCCGTGGTGGGTCTGGGCACTGGCCTTGTTCGTGGTCTCTTTCTTCCTGGGAATCGTCGCGGTCCTTGGCGGGGTAGGGGGGGGGGTTCTTTTTGTTCCCATCGTCGGGGGTTTTTTCTTTCCCTTTCACCTTGACTTCGTGCGGGGGGCGGGGCTGATGGTGGCCCTGGCCGGTGCCCTGGCAGCGGGACCGGGTCTCCTGAAAAGCGGCATGGCCAATTTGCGTCTCGCCTTGCCCCTGGCACTCATCGCCTCGTCTTCGGCCATTGTCGGTGCCATGATGGGGCTTGCACTACCCACCAACATTGTGCAAACCGCACTCGGTATCACCATTCTTGGCATTGTTGTCCTTATAGGGTCGGCCAAAAAGTCGGAACGGCCCGATGTCCCCAAAGCCGATCCCATTTCCAGTGCCCTCTGCATCCACGGCGTTTTCTACGATGCCTCCAGAAACCAGGAAATCGATTGGAAAGTCCATCGTACCCTGGGCGGTATGATCATGTTCATCGTCATCGGCATCATGGCCGGAATGTTCGGTCTGGGGGCGGGGTGGGCCAATGTCCCCGTTTTGAATCTTCTCATGGGGGCACCCCTGAAGGTTTCCGTGGCCACCTCCAAGTTTATGCTTTCCATTGTCGATACCTCGGCCGCGTGGGTCTACATGAACAAAGGGGCGGTGCTCGCCCTTATTTCCGTCCCTTCCATCCTGGGAATCATGCTGGGTTCTCTCATCGGGGTCAGACTTCTCAGGGTCGCCAACGCCGCTGTTGTGCGCAAGGTCGTCCTCGTCATGCTCTTCCTGGCTGGTTCGCGGGCACTCATGAAGGGGCTTGGGTTTTAGAACAGTTTCATCACCTTAACTTCCACTCGGATTCCTGCGCGGAGCGTCTCTCATGGCTGAGTATAAGTTTGATCCAAAATATGCCTCCGAGGAACAGTTGGCCTATGCCAATACCCTCGATATCGGTTGGAAAATTGGCTTTGGTATGATGGTGATTTTCTTTAGCCTCTATGCCTTCGGCATCCTTACACCCCATGTTTCCATGGAGGATCTGGCCCTCTATTGGACCATGCCTGTGGATGAATATCTCCATGCTGTCCATGGTCCTGTCGGCTGGGGTTGGCTTGAGTTTGTCCGTAAGGGCGATTATCTCAATCTTGTCGGTATCGCGGTGTTGGCTGGAATCACCGTCGTTTGCTTCCTCAGAGTTCTCCCTTTGTTTTTGAAAAAAGGGGATAAAGTCTACAGTGCCATCATTGTGGTCGAAATCCTGGTTTTGACCTTGGCGGCCTCGGGCATTCTGGGCGGTGGTGCCCATTGATGCCTGCTTTGGTATAGGAGAGATGGTTATGAGTGCGGGACAGCAACTTTTGCCTACGGGCAGGTTTGGAAACATACTTCTGGCTACCGAGTGTTCTGAGTTTTCGCAAAGTGCGGAAGATTTGGCGGCGTCTTTGGCGGTTCAGTTCGGTGGGCGGGTGACGGCCATGTACATGGTGGCATCCAACCCGGAGTATGAGAGCGTTGCTTTTCACCTGTTGCAGGAGAAAGAGACCGAGGCCATGCAGATGCTTGGCGTGGTCAAGGAACGGATTTCCCAGCAGGGTGTACCTTGCGACATACAGGTTCGGCGTGGAACCTATCCGCATGCGGAAATCATTGAGGCTGCGGTTGAGGTGGGTGCCGATCTGGTGGTGATGGGGCGGCGGGGGCGGCGGGGGTTGGCTCGTTTGATGGTGGGTGATGCCACGGCGCGGGTGGTGGCCAAATCGCCTTGCAAGGTTTTGGTGGTGCCTAGGGGGCGGGCTTTGTGGAGTAAAACCATCTTCCTGGCTACGGATGGTTCCAGATACAGTGATCGTGCCGCAGTTACCGCTACGATCCTGGCTAAAAAGGCCGATCTGCCTTTGCGTGTGGTTTCTGTGGTGGAGAGCAAGGCCAATACGGGTCGTTTTGCCATTGCCAAGGATGCGTTGGATCGGGTTATTGCGCATGCGCAGGGGGAGGGGGTGCGTGTTTCTGGTGATGTGCTTGAGGGGCATCCGGTGGTGGATGCGCTTGCGCTGGAGGCGGCGAATTGTCAGGCGGATCTGGTGGTGGGGGGGAGTCATGGGCGCACGGGGATGGAGCGGGTGTTTTTGGGGAGTGTGATGGAGCGTTTGATTGGGCGGGTTGCCTGTCCGGTATTGGCCATCAAGGGGGGCTAGTATTGCGGGGGTCCGGGGGGGGTCACCCCCCCCGGCGGAGGCTTGGAGGCAGAGCCTCCAAGGTTTTTCTTTTGACTTTGATTTTGACTTTAAACCAAAAGCTTCATGCCCATGGGGGTTTGGGGGCGCAGCCCCCAAGATTTTTTGTTTTTGAATTTAAAAAAAATGTTTTGACATGGGGGCGGTGCGCTTGTTAAGGTGAACGCGTTGAGTTCACGTTACGTGCCCGCATTGGAGACCCCACATGTCCATCCCCGTCAAGCTTAACTCGTCCGAAACCCTGAAATTATTGGAAAAAATCCAGCCCCATCTTGGCCGCAACGATGGACCCGCCCTGGCGTCCATCAAGATTCTTCTTTCGCAGCACCCCAACCAAGCTGAAATATCCCTGACGACGGTTTTTCAACGATTGTGGCCCGAAAAAGATGAATCCCAGGCGCAAGCGGCTTTTCGCGCCTTCAAAAAAAGAATCAATGCCCATCTGGCGCAATTGAACCCCAAGGGTTGCATGCAACATCCCGCAGATAATCGCCCGGTGGCGGACAAACGGGTGTGGTTTGAACTGTTGCTGACCCCGGAACAGGCGGCGGAACGGGATGCGGAACCCCTGGCCCAGGCACTGGCCCAACGTTTGGAACGGGGGCAAAATTTTAAAGATTATCCCGACACCCCGGCGCGGGAATACATCCCTTCGGCGACAACCATGAACCTGCCATTGGTGACGTTTCCCGAAGAATTGGAAAGATTTGCCCGGATGGTCGATGCCGCTGCCTGGGATGCCTTGGATGATGCGACAAAAAAACTATTAAAACATTTGGGGGCCAAGCTGGAACCCATTGT
Organism: Magnetococcales bacterium; assembly: GCA_015660855.1. GTDB lineage: Bacteria > Pseudomonadota > Magnetococcia > Magnetococcales > UBA8363 > UBA8363. The sequence goes on along the minus strand of JACSDG010000173.1, from coordinate 2,994 downwards.
CCAGGTTGTCCCTGTCATCCCCCTTGTAGCTTCATCGATTGTTGGTTTTGAGTGCCTAGCCATCGGGCCGCATGGGGAATCGTTTCCACAAATACTCCGTACTGCGAGCACTGCCAAGCCCGATTTGATCCGTTTTTTGTTGGCGGTGGCAGCCGTCAAGACTGCCGAAACGTTGCAGGGGGATGTGGGGGGAAACAACCGCACCCGGAAACATCTTTTTTTTACGGTGAACCTTGACCCTGAAATGCTGGCCTCACCCCTGTTGGACCTTTTTTTGGATCGTTATCGCCGGGAAAATATTTTGTTTGAACTGAACGAAAAAATTACCGACGCTTTGCTTGTGCGCAAGGTAAAGGATACGCACGAATTACGTCTGGTGTTGGACGATTGGAATGCGTGGAAAGATCGCATAGCAGGCCTTGCCCTGGAAGAGAAGGCCGAATGGACCAAGATGGATGCTGACGGTTTTCGCCCGTTGATGGACAAGGTGGGAGATTGGCCACACGGAAAAATCATCAACGAAATGAAACGCTGGACCCTGCCCGGAAAAGCCATGGTGGTGGAGGGATTGGCAAAAGAGGATGATTTTCGTTTTTTGGAAAGGCATTGGGGGGATGGTGGGACGCAACCGCTTTATGGTCAAGGGTTTGGTGTCAAGCTGGGGGATCCCTGGAAAAACTGGTTGACCGATCTTAAAGATTTTTCGTTGGACGGTGGTTTTATTCTGGCCGATCCTTTGTTGGGGGAGGTCAACCGCACGGTCACGAACAGTTTGCACGATGCGGAGCAAAAACAATTAATAAAAAAATTTGAGGGACCGTTGATGCGTTTGCTTGTCCCCGTGCCCGAAGGTGAGCCGGGAGAAATCATTCTGACGGTTATCAGCGCGAAAATGGCAAAAAATTGGGAAAAGGACATCCCTTCCGAGGACATACTGGTGGTACGGGAGAAAAATTTTAACTGTAAAAATGAACAGATCATGTTGTCCGATCTGCCCCGCTATCTCCAGGTGGTACGTCATTGCAACCGGCATGCGCGAGAAATTTTGGCAACGGGTCTATACCCGGAAAATTACGAACGAACCCGATATTTGGGACAAGACGCCACTGTGGATGTATCTACCCCCTCCATGGAAGGGCGCGCCATGTTGCGCCTTTGGTTGGAGGATCCCAATAGCCCCCCCATGTGCGCTTTGCTGGGGGATTTTGGCATGGGAAAAACTTTTTTAACCCGTATGTTTGCCGAAGAGGTGATCCAGAAGCGACGGGAACAGGGTTCCCTCCTCCCCGTCCCCTTTTATTTGGACATGCGTTTGCTGCCTGCCTGGCAGGATAGTCGTACCCCCACTTTGGAGGAGATGGTCGATATTCTATGCAAAAAATCGGGTTTTTCCGATTTTTCCGTACAGATGGTGTTGACGGCGGTGCGAACCGGACATGTTTTTTTAATTTTTGATGGTTTTGATGAAAAATCGGCCAATATGAAGGGCGATGAAGCCATGGCCTTGATGCGAGAAATTCGCCGGGTTGCCCCCAAGGGGAGCAAGGGCAGGTTGTTGCTGGCTTGTCGCACCCATTATTTTTTAAACCAACCGGATGAACAGACACAACTCATCGGTGGTAGCCCAACCCGCACTCGGGAGGGATGGACCGGGGCCGATTGTCGCATCATTTATCTGCAACCTTTTGATGAATCACGCATTCAACGCTACCTGGAACCATTGTTTCCCCAGCGTGGTGGCGAAATATTGGCCTTTTTAAAACGAGTCTATAACCTGCTGGAATTGGCGCAACGCCCATTTTTGTTGCATTTGTTGACCACAGCTTTACCGCAATTGGAACAGCGGGCAGGGCAAGGTGCGCGGGTGGCGGCGGCGGACGTTTACCAAGCCGCCATCGACGCCTGGCTGGCCAGGGATGACGGCAAGCACAGCATTTACAAAGAAGATAAAATAAAATTCATGGAACTTTTGGCGTTGAAGCTGTGGAACCGGCAGGTGCGTCACATTCACTTTGTTGAATTGCGGCAATGGCTTCCTCTGCAAGGTATCTTCATAGATAACCTGAATAAATTTGATACGGAAATGCGCACCACCGCCTTTTTTACCCGCAATGGCGAAGGAAATTATGGTTTTGCCCACACTTCGTTTCAAGAATTTTTTATCGCCCGTTCCTTGGCCCGCGCACTCACAGACGGCAACCCCGATGCCTTTACCCTTCCCCGATTGAATGCGGAGATCTTGGCATTTATTCTGGATCTTTTGCCTGCCCGGTTGGATGTGGCCAGTAAGACCATGCGTGAGGTGTTGGAGACCGGTTATCGGCAACAAATATCGGAAAATTTGTTTCTTCTGACCCTGGCCTGGAGCCGGCAATGGCCGGAAACATGCCCCAAACCGGTTTCCTGGCAATTGCAAAATGCGGCTTTGGATGGAATCGACATGGTTGGGGTGACGTTGGAACACGTCAATTTTTCCCAGGCTTCCCTCCGGGGTTCCAGGATGACCGGGGCGCGCATTCATGGCGAGTTCCAGGGGGCGGATTTAACCGATAGCATGGCCTGTGATGCACGGATGGATGATTGTGATTTTCGCGGGGCCAGGCTGGTGGCGGCCGATTGGGCTGGGGTTTCGTTGTGTCGAACAAATTTTACCAGGGCGACAATCCAATCATCCTGGTTGCAACGGGCGCGATTGCTCGGAGCCAACTTTGACCAAGCCCATCTTTCCATGGTTCGCTTGGGCGGTGTAGAAACCCATGCCGATATTTTTACAAATGCAACATTGCTGTCATGTTCCAATCCTTCCTGGCCCGTTCCGCCCTCCCTCCCGGTTTGGCCTGGGGTAGTTCAGTCAGGTCATTCTTCCGGTGTCACCAGCGTTGTCCTCAGCCGGGACGGGCAAACGCTGTTTTCTGGAAGTGAGGATCATACCGTTAAGCAATGGGAAGTATCGAGCGGTCGATTGATTCGCACCTTGGCAGGCCATGGGGATGG
>JACSDG010000020.1 GCA_015660855.1 Magnetococcales bacterium | reverse complement strand
GTCATCATCCAGTCTGGCGACAGTGTCAAGCTGGCCAATGACGGAAAGTTTGTACCACGTACCTGGTGAGCTGATGAGTTTCTGCAAGATTCCCTTCGGGTTGAGCCTTGCACACAGACCCAGATTTCCCTGGCCAGACTACAACTTGACATTCCCTAAAAACGAACTTTTCAGGCCATGCCAGACAAGGTCAGATGGTGATGGGCATCTTTGAGTTGCGCCGCCACATCCAAACCGTGCGGACAAGCCCCGGTACAGGTGGATGAAGCACAACCCAGGCAGGGACGGGCCGCCTGCCCAAGGGCGGCATAAGACTCCATGGCCCGCTTTTCATCGCCATAATTTTTAAAATACATCTGGTAGCGCAGAATGGTGGCAATATCCACATTTTGCGCACAGGCACCGAGGCAATCGCCACAACCGGTGCGACAGTATTGCTTTCCATGGAGCGCGGCATAATGATCGAGGGCTTTTTGATCTTTGGCGGTGAAGGTTTGGCCCGAGGCGGGGAGATAAAGATCCAAATCCTGGACCGACTTGAAGGTGATCACCAGCCCGCTGACTTCTTCATGTTTCAACACCCATTTAAGGGCCGCCTGCTCAAACTGCCCCGCCGCCAACTCCGCACCACTTTCTTTGGCACCGGCCAGGGTTTTCATGGCGATGACCCCCACCCCTTTCTGCCGGGCCAGGCGCAAGACTTCAGGGATGCGGGGAAATTTCATAAAGTTAAACGCGATCATGATATAATCAAAATGACCCGAATTGACCGCCTCCAACATCAAGGGTTCCATATTATGGGGACCGTGGGAAGAAACGGCCAGATGCTTAACCTTGCCTGATTTTTTCAATTTTTCCGCTGCGTTGAGCATATTCTCGTCCAGAAGACGGCGTTTTTCTCGATCCAAATCGTTGATTTCACCCATGGCATGGACAAAAACGGCGTCCAGATAATCGGTCCCCATGCGTTTAAGGCTGTTTTCCACGGCACCGACGTATTCATCCACCGTCGTTCCCAAGCCCAGGTGACTCTTTCCTTCCGCGTAGGGAATGGGACGACAAAATTTGGAGGCGATGGTTATTTTGCTCCGGTCTTTGATCCGTTTCATCGCTTCGCCAAAATGATCTTCGCTGGGACCATAATCGGGGGCGGTATCGAAATAGTTGATCCCACGGTCGATGGCACGCAAAATGAGGGAACCGGAAGGGACACTGCCAGCCCCGAAGGAAATATCGCTCATGCCAATCCCGGTTTTTCCCAGATCCCGATAGCGGCGGACATCGGCGCGTGAAGGTGTTTCTTCGGCTTTGACGGGGTTTCCCAACACCATGGCGGTGGCTGCCAGGGCGGATGATTGAATGAATTGGCGGCGTTTCATGGCTTGGCTCCTGTTTCAAGCAGAGTGGACCAACGGTTCCCAAAGATGGGATAATTCTAAACGATTTCAAAATAACCGCAAGCCATCCATGAATCAGGGAGCGTCAAAGTTGGAAAAACCACCGGATGACCAGGACCACACGATGGTGTTGGATCCCCCCGCAACCCGACCGGAGCGGCAGGAGATGGTGTCGCAACAATTGCGCCCGCGAGGCATTACCGATCCCAAGGTTTTAGAGGCCATGGCGACCATTCCCCGAGAATTTTTCGTCCCCCCCTCTCTGGAAAGGGAAGCCTACCTTGATGGCCCGATCCCCATCGGCGAAGGACAAACCATTTCCCAACCCTACATGGTGGCCATCATGGCGCAACTGCTCCAGGCCAAAGACACAAGCACCCTGCTGGAAATCGGTGCCGGATCGGGCTATGGTGCCGCCATTCTTTCCCGACTGGCCACCCGGGTCATCGCCGTGGAACGAATTCCCCGACTCCTGGAGCAGGCCCGACACCGCTGGCACCAACTCGGCCTGGACAATATCGAAGGGGTTGTGGGCGACGGTACCCTGGGCCACCCACTACAAGCCCCCTACGACGGCATTTGCGTCACCGCCGGGGCACCCGACATACCCACCCCCCTGCTACGACAGCTCAACCCCCTCCATGGACGATTGGTGATTCCCACCGGCCCGCGCTTTTCCCAAGTGCTGCAAACCGTCCGGTTGGACAGCCAAGGCAACATGGTGGCGACCTCCCACCTTTCCTGTATTTTTGTCCCACTGATCGGTCAGCATGGGTGGGAAGGCTAAAGTGTAAAACGTCTCAATCCCGGCCAATGTTTTGGCCAAGGGCATCCACAAACTGTGCAACACGGGAAAACGAAATACGTTCCTGTTCCAGACGCACCCCTTCGCCATAATGATCGTCACGGAGGGCGTCGAATACCGAGCGTTCAAAATCCGTCAATCGCTCAAGCCGATCAGCGGTACATTTTTTTTCCTCCCTGCCCCAAAGATCACGGTTGGCCAACAGGGTGTCCAGGTCCATCAGAAAGGATCTGGCCTCGGGAAAAATAGCGCGCAGGCGGTCAAGAATGGCAAACCCATGGGTATCGATATCCCCCCAATAATGGATCTCCTTTTCGCCAAGCCAGGATATTTCACGTAACTGGTCGAGGGCGTAGCCCAGGCCGAAAATCACCATGGATTCGGGTGCCGCAGGAAAGGCCAGGCCATTGATCTCGTTCTCGGTGATAAACACACGGCGAACCAATAAAGGCCTGGCGGCCAATTGTTCAAAGGGCACCGTCAGATCGGTCAACCCGGCAATGGAAAGGACGGGATCCAGGAGGCGAAAGCGAACCCGGAACGGTTTGGATCTGAGACCAAACCTTTGCGCAAAACCCTTGGTGCCCGTGGCCGCAGTATCAATCGCATCCGCTGGCAAGACTAGGTTGAGCAATTCCGACAACAGTTCCCGTCGCCCTTCGATAAATTTGGTATCCACCCCGGGGATGTCCACCTGGCGAAGATAACAATGGGGGCGGGGATGGCGGCAAAACCAGGACAATATCGCCAACACCCGATCCCATGCATCGGCGTGTTTCAGCGCAACCATGGGATGGTCCGCCAACCAACCATCGAGAACTGGAAAGGTATCGTGCGTGATTCGGGTCACATGGGAAAACCGCTCCGCTTCCCGGGTTTTGCCAATCAGACGGAGGGCATCGGCTTCGGTGGCGACTTGAATGCCGCGCGGCAGGGCATTACGGCCAATCTGACGATGATTAATCTCTTCCCAAATGATGTCATAGCCAAATCCACGGGATACGCGGCTTCCCTGCTCCAGGAGCCGGATCCAATCCTGCACGGCACCGAAAGACCCCGCCATATCCTTTGAGCTGGGGCGGTGAAAACGAACCGGCAGGGGAAACAGGGAGGCCTCGCCAAACCGGGCGGCCAGGATGCGTCCCTGGTCCCACACGCGCAACAACTGGTCGTTGATGTCCTCAGGGACAGTCCATCGGGTATTCATCACGACTTGGAAGGTTGCGTTGTTACCCATTCAACACCCAAAACCGTGCCCTGAAAAAACATGATGCCCCTCCGGGGCAATGACTGGTTGCTCCGCAGCCCATGTCCGGCGCACCCCGGCGCTCCGCTTGGGGCGGCCCCGGACATGGGCCGCTCCGCTCCTGCCTGCTGCTTGCCCGGCTCACGACTGAACTCGGGCACAACGGAAGCCAAGGTTGTCGAGGCGGAGCGCCAGGGACCAGTGGTTACGGCAAGCCGCCCGCACGTACCTGGCAAGGAAGTCCCAGGAACCGCCACGCAACACACGCTGCCCCGACGGCCCGTCACCTTCCCAGACCCGGCCATCTACGGGTGCGCCCTCGTAGGAATCGTGCCAGTCATCCGCGCACCATTCCCAGACGTTTCCCAACATGTCATACAGGCCCCAGGGATTGGGATCCTTCATGGCCACCGGATGGGTTGCAGCGCGTTCATGGGGATATTGCTTTTCCGGCCAACCCGAAGAGTCCTGGCCATTGGGCAATTCCGCAGGTTCCACGCCGCTATTGCCGCCATACCAGGCGATGGTGTCCAAGGCTGGCGCATTGCGCTCACCCAGAATGGTGATTGCACCGGAATACAAGGCCGCAGTGGTTCCCGCCCGACAGGCATATTCCCATTGCGCTTCACTGGGCAGAGTCAGGTCCAGGCCGGGGCAGACTTGATTGATGCGGGAGAGAAACTCCTGCACCTCCACGAAGCTCACCTGCTCCACGGGCCGGTTGTTGGATTGAAATTGGCTGGGATTCTCCCCCATCACCACCTGCCACAAGGACTGGGTGCAGGGGGTATCGAAGAGCCAGAAACCCTGGCTCAAGGTCACCTCACGTTGCGGTCCTTCATTAGGATAACGCCCCGGCTCATCCGCGGGCGATCCCATAAGAAACCGACCCGGCGGAATCCACCGCAGACGCTGTTGGACACCTTGCAGGGTAAACTCAATAAAAACACCAAACCGATCCTGACCCCAGCCGGAAGCCCATGCCGGGGGGAAACCATCGACCAACGGATGCCAGAGGGGATCGGTGTGCAAGGGAAGGTTCATGACGGTGATACCTTGAAAAAACCGGCGGTAAGCCCTCGCCAAGCGACCAACACACCGCCGATCACACGTTTCGGCCCGGCGTTTTTTTTCCCCGCACGCGCCATGGAAGATAATCTGTTCAGGTTCAAAAATCCATCCGGTCGTAAGCTCGGGCACAACGAAAGCCAAGGTCGACGTCGCGGCCCGCCGGGGACCCGTAGTAACGGCAAGCCGCCCGCACGTACCTGGCATAGTAGTGCCAGGAACCGCCACGCATCACGCGCAGCTCCGGCGGCCCATCCCAGACGCTGCCATCCGTTGGAGCACCCGCATAGGAGTCATGCCAAACATCCGCACACCATTCCCAGACATTGCCTTGCATTTCGTAAAGCCCCCAGGGATTGGATGGAAGGCTGGCCACCGGAACCGTCTGCCCCCGGTATTTCCCCTTAGGTCCATCCCGGTAGGGATAATTGCTATCATAATTCACCTGCTCCGGGGTGATGTCCGCGCCAAAGCTGAACGGCGTGGTGGTGCCGGCGCGGCAGGCATATTCCCACTGTGCTTCACTGGGGAGGGTCAATTTCAGGTCGGAATGGACCTGGTTGATTTTTTCGATAAAATTTTGCACATTATTAAAATCTACATTATCCACGGGCTGGTCCGGGGATCGGAACTTACTGGGTTTGCCCCCCATCACCGCCTGCCACAGGGCCTGGGTGCAGGCGGTATCGAAGAGCCAGAAGCCCTGCTTGAAAATCACTTCATGTTGCGGGCCTTCAGTTTCCATACGCCCATGCTCCTCCTTCGGGGATCCCATGAGAAACCGTCCTGGGGGAATCCAACGCAAACGTTGGGTTACTGGTTGCGACCCAGGACCGGGAACGGCAATCCGCACCCACAGGCCATGACCGTCGCGGCCCACGGCTTCGGCCCACAAGGGTTTTTCCATCTGGCCGAAGGTCAATATTTCGCAGTCGCTCTTGATCAAAAATGCCGATCTTTTGGGAAGCGGTGCCGTGGCTTGTTTGCCATCCCCTTGCAGATGGAGCAGCGAGGCTGCGCCGGGGAGAACAAAAGGCACCGGCTCCAGAAGAACCTGATCCTGACGGCTGTGAATTGCTCCCAAGGGGCTGCCGCCGGCAGCGGCCCCCGCCACCAGGTGGTCTCCCTGCTGGGAAAGGGGAATGGTCACCGGAGTCTCATGGAGCGTCCCCAGGTGGCGCAGATCAAAGCCCGGCGGTGGGGGATGATCCGGATCCACGCCAAAGGCGGCATGGTACATCATGTCCTGCACCGCCTTAAGCTCCAGATCGCCATGTTGGTAGAGGGCGGTGGGGTCGGCACGGCGATGCACCCGGCGAAACCAGGCCCCACCCGGATCCGACCCCACCACCTTGGACGCGAGTCTTTTAAAACGCCTGCGGGCGGCAGAATGATCATTCTCGGCCAGGGAGGCCGGCAGGCGCAAAACCTCCTCGTCCCACACCTCCCGGGCCAACCCTTCCCGGTTGTGCCAACGCCGCAGAGTGGCCACCACCTGTTTTTTCAGGACATCTTTTTCTCCCGCGAACCGAGGCCACAGCCAGTCCAGGGCGGCAGGGTCCAGGGTGCCACCCATGGTTGAGCGACCCGCCATGGCGGGGTGGGTCCAGCAGTCGGCCTCGGTGCCAGCATCCGCCTCGTGGCTCAGGAGCAGACGAATCTCCCGCAGCAACCCGGTCTCGATGCGTACCGCCGGAGCCAGGAGTGCCAGCAACCGCTCGGTTTGGGCGATCCTTTCCGCCTCCGAGAGTCTGGTTTCCGTCCCACCCTTCTTCCAGGGCAGGAGAAGCCAGGAGGGCAGCCACCGAGGCCGCATGCGCCAGACCGGAGCCGGCGACAGGGCCAGAGGGCGACAACCGTGACGACAAAGTTCCGCGCCCCATTGCTCCCAAAAGGCCGCCTTGCGGGCGGCATCGGGGGCCAAAAATCCCATATCCCCCAGGGCCAGCACCAGAGTACCCGCAGGGGGGATGGAATATTTTTTATAGCGGTTTCCCGGTGCGACAATGATGGGATGACCATACTCTTCCCGCAGCAGAACGAACTCCACCGCCGGTCGGGGAAACAACGCCGCCAGACGCCGGGCGGCCCAATCCAGGTCATCCTGAAAAGGCATCAACCGTTCGGCACGATCAAGGATGATCTGAACCCCCAAGCCCCAGCGACGACGGGGCAGACGGGGCAGATGATCCAATACCCGCCCCTGGACAATGCACTGCACGACCCGGCCCAGATCCGGCGTCCGCCCCGGCACCTTCACCGTGCCCAGGGCGCGCACGCGGGTCATCACCCCGTTCCAACCGCCAAGCCGGATGCCGGATGGCATCCGGGGCCGGGGGTCCTGGTCCTCCCCTTTTTCCGCTGGGACACGCGCTCGTGGCAGGGGGGTGAGGAACTCACATTGCACCAGATGCCAGAATGGGATGGGAAGCTGGTCGGGGAGATGAAACTTTTTCGGTTCGGTTTGGATTGTCGCTTGGTCAAAAAGTTCAAGGGAGGAGGTACCTTCCGCTTTGACAACCTGTCCGGACCTGGTTTCCTGCCCAAACCCCACCAGCCCGGCCATCGCTTCCAGCACCTCCGGACCACCCTTATCAAAGGCGATGAGCAGATCCGCATAACCGCTGCCTCCCCGGGGGAATATTGTTTTGTCTGATACGCTCATGACAGAAAACCCGCCTCACACCAGGGTCTTGGGATCCGCATTTTTCTTCAGGGTGAACCGAGCCACCACCTGCAACATTGTTATTTGTTCGTTTTGGCTCTTGCCCAGTTTCAGGACCGCGCGCAGAAGATCCAGATATTCCGCCTGACCGGGAAGCGGGGTGATGCGTTCCTCCGCGGCCAACCGGCGATGGGTATGGAGCAGGTCGGCGGCCTCTTTCAGCACCCCCTGCCCGGCCTGGGGAAAATGGGCCTGACCCCGTTGCATCAGCAACTTTTTCAAATCCGTTTCGCCCTGGGGCAGTTGCAGGTGCAGCACCAGACAGCGGCGCAGGAAGGCATCGGGCAGGGCGCGCTCCTCGTTGGTGGTGATGATCACCAGGGGCAGAGTTTCGTTGGCACGCACCGGTTGTCCATGGCCTTTGGGTGTGAAGACGCGGTTGCCCAGAACCCCCAGAAGACCGTTGGGCACCTCCGGTTCCGCCTTGTCGATCTCGTCCAGAAGAAAAACACTGCCATTTTTCCAGACACCGCCATCGTTCTGGGTGGGTTCCTCACCGCCGGAAAGTGCGGCCTGTTTGCTTGCCCCCGGCCAGTCAAAAGCCCACCACAGGGGACCAGGCTGGACAAACCGGGCCACCTGCAACCCCTCCCGGACGGTCTCCGGTTCCTGGCGCAAGGCCGCCGCCAGTTGCGCCTCGGCCAGACGATGGACGGCATCGAAGCTCCAGAGCAGATCCCGGGATTCGGTCTGGGAATCCACCACATGCGAGATAAACACCCGCCCCAGCATTTTGGCCGCCGCCCGCGCCAACTGGCTCTTCCCGGTTCCAGGCTCTCCCCGCACCAGAAGGGGCCTGCCGGCGGCGATGGCGGCATTGATGGCGTGAATCTCTTCCAATGTCAGGAGATGCACCTGATCCGCCACCTCCCCGCCATCCTTGAAATCAACCTGAACCCAGGGTTGGTCCGCCCTGGGCAAAGGGATGCAATCATGTGAACTCATGGCTACTCCGTAAGCAAAAGTGGACGGATTTCATTGAAAAGCTTTTGATCCCTGGTCAGCAAGTTCGAGTCCATTGCAACCAATGCCAGTGTCGGAAACTCATTTTGGATCCGTTTGCACAGATCTTCATAGGCGATCCGGTCCCATTGGTTGATTGGACGATAATCGATCAGATAAAATACACGGACGCCTGACTCCTTAAAGGCCTCCTCCAGTTCAATAATGATGGGCTGGATCTTATCCTTCCTGCTGAGATTCTGTGCTTCAGTAGGAATTTGAGATCGTTTTCCCAGGTCGTCCACCACGTTATCCCAGGTCGCCTCCGTGATGCCACTTTCCGGTTGTCCGATGAGACCACTCAACCGGCCACCTTGTTCGGCGATGGGCCATTTTCCCTCTAGGGAGTCCCAGAAGACCTCGCGCCGGTCCAGCCCCGCCATGATGATGGAGGCGAATGATGCGATGCCCGCCGGCAGTTTGAGAACATACCCCAGGGAGGCATTCTCCCCCCATTCCCCCTCGATGGATCCGCTGTCACGGCTGCTGGTGACATAAAGCCATGGAATCAATTTCCTGGCCACCTTTTCGATCACCTTCTGGCCTGCGCGATCGCGATTCCCGGCCAGTATTTTGTGGGCCGCCAGCAAACGATTCTTGCAGAGGGTAAATTCCATGGCGATCAATCTTTCCATCAACTGCACAGCCCGATCCTCCGGCGTGCCTGCCTCCGTGTTCGCATTCGCCTCCAATGCATCCATGGCCGCGTTGGAACCTGCCAGGGTTTTGGCAATGTCCTGTTTAAGTTTGTTGAACAATTTTTCGGTGTTGCGCTTGTAGGCAGCGCGATCATCCGCGCTTTTGGGTTCCTGTTCCTTCTCCTCCCCGGCAGTATTGCGCTTGCAAGCTGCCAGAAGTTGCTGATAACCATTCTCCTGGCAATAATCGACATACCCGTACTGGATCAAAATGTCTGGAATCTTGGAATCGTCCAACCTCAGAGGAATAAACCGTCTTTCTTCATTGGTTGGATCACGAGAAATGGCTGTTCCTAGCTCCATTTGAGACCATTTCGCACCAGCGAAATGACGAGATAGGACCAACACCATCACCCGAGATGTTTCAAAACCTTTTCGAATAAGAAGAGGAATTGAATCTCCAGGCTTAATCACCCACGCGTCAAACCAAACCCGTAAACCATCTTGCTTGAGTCGATTGGCCAGTTTTTCAACCGCCACCTTGTCACGTGAATCATGACTCAGAAAAACGTCGTATTCATATTCCATATTTCCGATGGAAGGCGGTGTTGTCTCCATGGGGATTTTTCCTTCATTTCAATGAAAGCATGCGCCTGAACAACCTGCGAAGTACCCGGCCACTGTTGCAGATCGGGGAAAAAAGTCCCCTCTGCGACAAACAACACCAAGCCTTAGGTTGATTTCTTTGGAAATTGGAGACATTGAAACCCCGCCTCTTGACAACCCGGAAAACCTCCTGTCAAAGTCATTCCTACAAGTAGCATAAATGTTGGCATCGGACAATATGACTTGGCCAGGAGTAAAAAAAAATGCCTGTATTGAAAAATATCTCAAATATTGGTGGCCGGGAGGTTATCATCCAGATTGAGGTGGACGACCTTCCCACCGTATCGAAAGGGAATGCAACAGCCATCGACGCGGATGATGGGTTCCTCGGCGGCAGCTCCCTCGCCAATGCAACCTACGAGCGCGCCCGGGATCTGTTCGAGGAAGGGGTTGTTTTGATCCAAAACTGTGCAGAAGGGTTGGTGGAAAAAATCGAGGCCATCTCCCGGAAAACCCGCCCGGATGAGGTGGAGGTGAAACTGGGCATCAAAATGGATGGAAAAGCCGGAGCCGTACTGGTCACGGTGGGGGGCGAAGCGCAACTGGAAGTGACCCTCAAATGGAATCTGGCCAATCGGGGCCAAACCTCTTCCGGAGGCTCCCAATGAGCAACCCGACGATGGGTGGTGGTTCTGGAAACGTTCTGCCGTACCATCGGCTGGTGGGTCAGAATGCGGTCAAGCTGGCACTGGAACTTTCCTACGTGGTGCCACGGATTGGCGGTGTCCTGCTTTCCGGACGTCGAGGCACCGGAAAATCCACGGCGGTACGTGCCTTTTCCCACGCGGTCAAAGACGGAGAACTGCCCGTCACCCTTCCCATCAATGCCACCGAGGATCGGGTGGTGGGAGGTTGGGACGTTACCAAGCTCATGGCCGGCAAACTTGAATGGAAGCCGGGACTGCTTGAAGATGCCCATGGTGGCACTCTTTACGTGGATGAAATCAACCTGCTGGACGATCATATTGTCAACATCATTCTGGATGTAGCTTCCACCAACATCCTGGTGGTGCAGCGCGAGGGTGGACAACGGGAAAAACGGAATATTGAATTCACCCTGGTGGGAACCATGAATCCGGAGGAAGGTGGGCTGCGCCCCCAGTTGCTGGACCGGTTCGGATTGTCGGTCAATGTCTCCGAGGAGATGGACAGCAATAATCGGCGGCAGATTCTGTCCAATGTTCTGGATCAGGACCGGCGCCAAAGGCTGAACGAGACGGATCCAGAGACGCAACAGGAGCGGAAAAACCTTAAAGACAGACTCGATTCGGCCCGGGAGCGTTTCAAAGAAATGAAACCATCGTCAGAGCTGATCGGTGATTGTGTCGCTCTTGCAGAGGCTTTTCAAGTGGAGGGGCATCGATCCGACCTGGTACTGGCCCGGGCTGCCATGGCTTTGGCCGCCATGGAACCTTCCGAGACTTCGCACCACGCACACTTGCAACGGGTAGCACCTCTGGTTTTGCAACATCGCCGTCCAGAAGCCGCCAGCGGGGAACGCCTCCCCTGGTCTGATCAGGAGAACGAAAAGGTGAAAGAGATCCTGTCCCATGCCCGCAAATAACAGGATGTCAGCGGCAGACCGCCTGGTCCAGACCCTCAGCGCAGCCGCCCTGGAGCCGGGCCTTGGATCGGTTCTCCTTTGGGATGCCCCGGAATGGCTCCTGACCGGAATCGCTGATCTGTTCGCCCGCATTTTATCACAAGTTCACGACCAGAATGTTGCGTGGTTTCCCCTCATGAGCGGAGAAACCGAAGACCGGATGTGGGGATGCTGGCAACCCCGTTCCGATTCCAATGGGGTACGGCTTTCCTGGAAAAGCGGTCTGCTGGCCGGACCGGACCAGGGGAAAGTGCCACGATTGCTGGTCCTGCCCGATCTCTCTACCCTGGAGCCATTAACCGCCCGCGCCTGTGTGGAAGCCATGTCCGGTGTTCCTCCGGCCTGCCCTTCGGCGTCGGTCGGCATGGTTTCACCGCATCTGCTGGATCGATGGGCCATTCGCCTGGCCTGGCGCATTGATGGAAAAGACCTGCGGCAATGTCGGCTCTCCCAATGCCTGACCCAATCAGAAACCTGGGAAATTCCTCTCCCCACCCGGTGGAATACAATCCTGGATCAGGCCAGGAAATGCTCGGCCACCTTGGACAGCACTATCATGGATCGGTTGATGGAATGGACGGGCACCGAAGCGATATCCGGTGAATCCGTTCAGGGCTACCGCCGCACCATTGCGCTGGCCCGTCTCTCCATCGCCTTGGCCCGCATGCAGGGTTGCAACACCGTGCAAAAGGAAAACCTAGAGGAAGCTCTGAAACTGCTGGGCCTGGAAAGAAAAAATACGCCCCGTCCCCGCCAAAACTCAGCTTTACCGCCCCCGGAAGCCAACCCATCCGAAAAAAATACCAACAAACCGGAAAAGAAGGATCCTTCAGGTGAGAATCCAAATTTTTCTGAAGTAAATCCAGGGAAAGGCAACGAACAGGATCCGGTCTTTTCCGGCGAGCCACACCCCCCTGAAACACTGGAAGGCCTGGAGTTTTGCGAAGAGGAAAAGCCCTATCCCGAGGATCATGCCGACAGTCTGCGCGAAAATTCACCCCTGCGTCCTCTGTCGGGAACGCAATGGGCCGAAGGACAGCACCATGGCCGTCCCATCGGATCCAAGCCGGTTCAGGATCCCAGCGAGATGGCCATCATCCCCACCGTTCTGGAAGCGGCAAAATGGCAAGCAGTGCCACATCGGTCGAGCCATGCCCGTGTGAACAATGGATTGAGCATCCTTTTTTCTGATCTGCGCGCCCATCGCTATCTGGCCAAACCCGATCATCAATTCGTCCTGCTACTGGACTTTACCTCCGTGACCGGGCGGGATTGGGAAAAGGCGTTGTTTCCCGATCTGCACTGGGCCTACGTCCGGCGAGCACGTATCGGTGTGGTTCGGGTAGGGGCCGCCGATGCGGCACACCCCTGGTGCGCCCAACGGCTTGAGGCCCGCAACCTGCTGGACCCGCGTATCCTCCGTGGATTGCAAGCGGAGGGGGGCCAGGCGACGCCCCTTGCAGATGGCTTCCGACAGGTCCGCCTGTTGCTTCGCAAAGCCATGGGACATGGCCGGGGAGCCGCCACCCTTGCCCGGTTGGTCATCATCACCGATGGCCGCGGCAATGTTCCGTTGGAGGATAGCCTGCTCAACCGCGCTCCACCGGGAAACGTGGGAGCAAAAGGCATCGAAGACGCCATCATCCAGGCCCGCAGCCTGGCGATGATACGCAATCTCCAGGTGGTTCTGCTGGATCCCCAACCGAGGTACCTTTCTCACCTGCCTGGGCAGTATGCGGCAATCCTGAAAGCCTGGGTGCGAACCATCGGACCGCGAGTCGAGCAGGAGTCCATTTCATGAATTGGCTTCAGGGTCTGTTAAGACCAGCCGGGCAAGTGGCAGAAAGTAGACCACCTTCAGGGATCCAAAAGGCCGCTCCAACATATTATGGCGTGCACCTGCAATTGTCTGCCAAGCACACAACCGGAAAGGCACATGAGGATGTCTGCGACCAGAAAGGCAATTATACCATCCGGGAGGACCGAACCTACCGACTGACCATAAACTTCCAAAGTTCATCTCAGCCAACCACCCCTGGCCAACCCTTGAACATCCGGGAAGGAATGACGTCCTTTCGCCTGTTGGTCGAGATTCCTGGCTCAAGGGTGACCATCCAAGATGGGGCAAAAGATATATCTGTTGCAGATGTCAATCAAGCTATCGACTTTTTCCTGACAGTTCCCAAGGGCATCCCTGGAGGGGAGTTTAAACTTAATATTTCTGCTTTAGAATCACCCCATCCAGATAAACCAGGCTTCACCCAAAGCCTTGTAACGCGATCCATCACCATTGATTCCACTCGAAACCCAGATTTCCTGGAAAGGCAATGCCGGGTCTCCATTCCCCCCTCACTTCCGAACAATGTTGCGGTCGTCCATGTGCTGCAACAATCGGAAGGAGGTGTGACATTACAAGGCTGGAACGCATGTTCAACCCCACTTTCACTACTTTCATGTGAGAAACCTCCGGAAGGTTATTCAAACCGGTTCAAAAGTTTTAATATCAATTCCGATAACGTTGGCGCACACTCCTACGCCTTCATGGCTGCCATAATACGGTATTCTGAGGATGCCTTGGGCAAGTTCGTCCAATGGCTCTGTAAACTTCTGGAGCACTTCCCAGAAGATCTGGTTTTGGTTTTGCACGATATGACCCTGTCCGAAATCCCTTGGGAAATGATTGTTCTGGGCGATTCAACAACCTCATGGCCACTGCTGGGATCCAAGGCGGTGGTCACTCGCTGGCTTTCGCTGAGTCACTTCGGACATAACAGGTTGCTAACCATGCAAAAACGTTGCCTTAATCCGGGCATCAAGGCCATGGTTTATCCCGGACTCCCTGGGAAAGAACAACATGAAAATAATCTCGGTCCTCACATATTTTCAAGCGCAGCGGAATTCTTCAATTCCTTTAATAACCCAACCACTAACCCAGGACTGGCTTATCTTGTCTGTCACGGTGCCTTCGTATCCCAAACCAAGGAAAGAGATGCAATGATGGAACTTGGGTCGACCGGAGATATTGTGACCCTGAACAACCTGGAATTCTTGTCCTTCCCAGGTAACAACCATCCGTTCTTCTTCATCAACGCCTGTCACTCAGCCCGTCTTCTGCACCTGGATGGTGGTTTGGGCGGACTGTCAAAATATCTCTTGTCCAAAGGGGTGGATGCGCTCATCGGAACCATGGGACCGGTCCTTATCAAAGTTGCCACCCAGTTGGCAGAAAATTTCCTGAATGAATATTCCAGTTCCAAAGAGACCCGCCCGGCCTGGGTGCTTAAAAAACTCAGAAATGACGCCGCTATGGGCTTCCCATTTGAGGAGGAAGACAAGCAGAAATGGGCGCAATTCCTGACCACATTTCTGTATGTGTACCTGGGAAACCCCTACGTCTGCCTTCACCTCAACGGCGCAACCTGCTCCGAAAAACCAGGGGACGTGACCCATGAACCCTCACATTGACCTGGTTCCCATCATCACCTGTCCCTCCACAGCCACCGTGGGGAAGCGTTATCTGTTGAGCGTCGATTTTCGTTGGAAAAAATCAGAGGGCACAGATGAATGGCCCTTCAAAACCGAGGAATACCCCCTGACCATCCTGGTGGATGCCTTTCCATTGTTTGACAGCAACCCCCTTGGCGAACCCGTCGTGGTCATCCACCGCCATGGAGGCAGCTATGGCGAAGCCCGTTTTTTGCTGACGGCCGCAAATAAACCTGTCAAAGGCAACATCACGCTTCGACTGGTGGCGGACAATGGCTGGCCCATGGGGGAAATACCCATTGAGGGAATAAAAATTGTCGCGGATGATATCCAACAGTCGCAAGAGCCATTTATCAACACCATTTCAGATGTATTTCCCCATGAAGAAGGTGTGGAAGAACCGGCCTTTCTGGAAACCATCGATCTTGGCATCATTTTCACCCATGAATCGGCGCATGTCCCACTCATCGAGAAGCTGAAACCACTCTTCATCACACCGAAGAGGATTCAGAGACAGGCAACCTCCTACGACATCGGCGTCATCGACACCCCCGAAGGAAAATGCCGCATCGCGATCCAACATGGATCCCCTCCCCCATCAGCCCCAGCCCAGCGAATGATTGCCGATTGTTCTCCCGCATTCATACTCGTGTTGGGGGTCGCATCCGGTCTTCCGGAAAAAAAAATCATGATTGGGGATGTTGTGGTGGCCATGGACACCCTTATCATAGCCGATGCCAAACCCCTGTTCGACACTATATCCAAAGAAATTTTCGGATTAAAAATAAGACATCACTATTTATCGGCCCGAATTTTCAATCAATGTTTACATGTGGAGAGACCGACCCGAAAACCAGCATGGAATGATCAGGAGATGATTGGACAGGCATATCCCAAGCCCACGCGGGCACCCGCAGTCTTCCCAAGTCAATTGGCATCCATTGATCGAAAAATCGTTAAAGGCTCACTTGGAATGTTCCCGAAAGATGTGCTCGTTTTTGAAGACAATGGTTCAGAGAACTACGACGTATGCCAACGGGAAAATATTCCATTCCTCAACATTCGCGGTGTCATCAGCGTTGCGAAACCGTTGCAAGATAATACGCAGACCCATTATGCCAGCCACACTGCGGCATCCTATACCCGCATGCTGATTCAGTCCGGCCTTTTCTGTCCAACCTGGGAAGAATTAGAGAATTTTAAAAGGAAGATAGCTCAAAGTTTGGCAACCTCCAATTCAGTCATGGACCTCCTGTGGAGCAAGCTGGGCGTGATGGACTTTCGTGGGGAACCCTCAAGAATCCAGGCCACTTACCAGGTCCACATCATTGATAAAATGATGGCTCTTGATTTTAATGCCGCAAAAGATATTCTCCTGCATGCCTATCAATCCATGCAAAGTTCTAAAGACACCAATGGATGCCGAGCCATCGTAAATATCAGCAAAATACTTCTCCCCTGGCTTTTCGTTTCACAAACCGACGCTGGCGAGAGCATTGAGCAGCGATGGAACAAACTGGAAGGATTGGGGAATGTTCGATCCATTCAGGCCGGAACAGCGTCCATGGCCGAAATCATCATGGCTGGCATCGATCGGCGGGAAGTGGCCTGGTCAAATACCAACTACAAGTGGCCCACAGGCGTTCATGCTATTCGGTTAATCGATTTTCTTTCACAGCCGGAGGGGGGGATATCGGAAAAAACCAAAGACTTTATTATCAATGATATGGCAAGACGAGTTGCGATTCCTACAGAGGCTCTAGAATCATCCCAACTTAATATGATAAGGACCGTTCTGATTGAGTTGGACCAGGCGAAGAAAACCGGCAAGCGTTTTTATCTTATCTGTGATCATAATCCACTTAGGCATTGGGATCAAAAAGCCTACGAAGAGCTTCTGGCGTGGATCATTACAACCTTCCCGCTCCTGGATCTGATCAGGCTGGATTCTAGCCTCGTTACACACGATCAAAAACTTTTCAACGAGATCAGACCTCTTATGGGGATAGAGGAGAACGTCGTGTAATCATAAACCGCGCCTGGCATCGCGTTCGGAGCGAAACTCCTCGATGGTCAGGTTGCGCAGGAGGGAACGCTCCCCATCGGGATTATGCACAAACCCCACGGCGGCAACAAACGGCTCGATGACATGAATTTTTTGTAGCGGCGTGACGACCAACAATTGCAGTCCCAGGCTGCGAAACAGTTTGAGGCCGAAACGGGAAGACTCATCCGAACCCCGTCCAAAGGCCTCATCGATCACCACAAAACGAAATGAGCGCGAGGGACCGCTCCCCCCATCCAGACCAAACTGGTAGGCAAGACTGGCGGCCAGGACGGTATAGGCCAGCTTCTCTTTCTGGCCACCCGACTTGCCCCCGGAATCGGTATAATGTTCGTATTCCACCTGGTCTTCCCGCCGGCGTTCCGAAGCACTGAATACAAACCAGTTACGCACGTCGGTCACCTTCCGCGTCCAGCGTCTGTCCAATTCACTGGTTCCCTCACGACCACGAAACCGTTCGACAATCTGTTTGACCTGCAAAAACTTGGCTTCGGAATAACCTTCATCCTCCGACCCGGTCAAGGCACCCTCGGTACAAGCCCGCAGATCCAGTTGAAAACCTCGAATATCCACATCCTGGCTCGGCTCCGCCTCCAACCGTATAAAACGGCCTGGATTGTAGTCAATACTGGCGAGAGACAGATTGATCCGTTCAACCCGCCCTTCAATATTACTTCTCTCCTTTTTAAGCTGGGATTGAAAATTGGCAATCTCGCGAATGGCATTTTCATTGAGTTGTTTTTTAAAATCGGCCTCAAAACGCGGCAATCCGTCGGTTTCCAACGCCGTCAGCATACGGCGATATTCCGAGCACGACGCCAGGGTCGCATCGACTTCGCGGGTCTCCAGAGGATAGGCCGCCATATGGTCGGCCATGGCCTTGATGATCCTGTCCCGTAGAACCATAATGAGACGATCCAGATTGTCGATCTTTTTCAGCAGCCACTCCCCCATCTCGTGCTCGGCCTGGGTACAGGATTCCACGGTGAGTTTTCTCTCCCCCAGCACTTCCGGGCGCATCTGATCCAGGAGCGGAAAGCATTGATCACGCAGGGATGCACTCCCCGCATCACGCTGCACACAAGCAAGCCTGTGATCCTCCGAGAATTTTTTATGCTTGTCCGCCGCAACAGCCCCCTTATTGCTGACCAACGTGAATTCCTTGGCCAGGCGATCCAGCTCCTGCATCACACCCGTGAGTTGCACATTCAGAGTTTGCAAAATGTCCGAGGTTGTCTCGATTTCCTTTTTTTCCCGCTCCAACCCCTCAATTTCCACCGCAGATGCTCGCCAATCGATGTCGCGAAAATCGGTCCAGGTCTCCAACTTGCTGAGACGCTGGAGCCGTTCGCCAAAACCCTTCGCCGCAACCTGAGCCTTGCCAATGAGATCACCCTCCACCTGTATCCGCCTGGCCAAATCTTCAGCCTGGCTCTCCAAAACAGAAAGCTTGGCCATGTTCGACCACCCCAGGACATAATGCGTGCGATCATCGATGCGCCGACGGTCATCCTTTTCGTGACGCTCGTTGCCCCCCTTGATCTGGCCGGACCGGGTAATGGCCTTGCTGGATTCACGGCGAAACTGTTCCATCGAATCGCAACAAACATAGTCGAAACGTTTATCGACCTCGTTCTCCAGCCAGGGATAAAATTCAGAGTCGGTCTTGATCTCCAGCTTGCGCACCAAGGAGGTCGCTTCAAGGGTCGATGTCAGCGAATACCCCTGTTTGCGAACCCGGTAATAGACCAGCCGACCGCTCAGATGGTGGCTGTCAACCCAATCGGCAACCCGTGCATAATGGGCATCCGGTACCAGCATGGAAAGGGCAAAGACATGCAACAGACGCTCAATGGCACCTTCCCACACCCCCTCTTGCGGCCTGACCCGAATCAGTTCGCCAGCAAAAGGGAGATGCCCTCCGGCAATGCCCATGGCGTGGCACAACGACTCACGCAAATCAAGCATTCGTTTGGGGATATTGGATGGCCGACTCCGAAGCGACTCAATTTCTTCCGTCAGAGTCTTATGTTCACCTCTCAGGGATTGAAGCCGGACGCTGGCCTCCACCCGTTTATTCTCTTCCGCATCACGCCTGGCCTCCACCCCATCGCGTTCCGCCACCAAACGTTTGCGATTGGCAAGAAAGGCGTCCGCCTCCCGCACCGCCGAAAACCCGAGTTCAGCAACCACCGCATCATGATCAAAAGCGCGCCGCTTGCGGTCATCCCGCTCCTGCTCCGCCTTGATGATCGCCTGGCGCAAATCCTTGAGGCGGTCCCCACCATTGGCAGCGATGGCCCGTTCAATATCACGCTGTTGCTGGTGGTAGCCACGCTGCTCCTCGGCAATGGCACTCGCCCGCGCTTCAGATGTTCGGATCTCGTCGGCCAGGTGTTCCAACCGGGTCGCCAGCAACCCGGCCTTGTAACCGGCAAACCACGGATGCAGCATCTCCCGGCATTCGCGCAAAACGGTCACCTCACCCAGTTGTCTGGCATGGCTGTCGCAGTCCGCCACCAGAGGGGTCAACCGTGCAATCTGCTTTTTGGCCTTAAGCACCGCTTCATGGGCGCGGGTAAGATCATCATAATGGGCCACCAACGCCCGAATCCGAGGGTCCACATCGAACGGTTCCAACATATGGTTGCGGACAAAATCGGTTAAATTTCCCACCGATTTCATCGAAACCGTCTGATGGAACAAATCGAGGGCCTGTTCGTTCTCAAGGCCGAAACGACGACGAAACGCCGCCCCGTAAGGCGAAAAGGATTCGTAAATTTCAATTCCCGAACAAGCCTTCAAGCGTTTTTTCAGGGCAGCAATCTCAGTGCCGAAATTGCCAAAATCGGTCGCAATGGACAACGGACCATCGCAAACCACAAAAAACCGGTTCGGCTGCCCCATGGTGTCCACAATCCAAAAAACCTGCGCCAACGTGACTTCGCTGTCAAAGCCCTCATTGCGAAATACGCCCAGAATGACAGAGTAGTTGTTGAAGTTACGCAAGGCTACCGGCTTGGCGGAGGCTCCGGTATCACCCTTTTCCGATTTATAATAGCCAAGCACATAGGACCTAAGATTGCGTTCTCTGATCTCGGCACCGGCCGCCTTGTTGTAGTTGATGCGGTGGTGCGGTACCAGAAGGGTGGTCACGGCATCCACCAGGGTCGATTTACCCGAGCCGATGTCGCCAGTCAGCAACGCGTTTTCCCCTCCCACATTCAATCCCCACACCTTGGTGTCGAAGGTACCCCAGTTAAACACCTCCAGCCGCATCAGGCGAAACCCGCTACGCAAAGGCGGTCCATCATGTTCGGGCAGGTCCAGTGTGAGCGTCGTCGCCAACCCGTTCATGCCCCCTCCTTGCCTGACGCAACCATTTCTGCCAAATAAGTTCGATACTGGGACAGCCGCTGGTTGAAATCACCCAACCATTGGGCATCAACAAAGGCTTTCAGGATGCGCCGGACCTCAAACTGACCTTCCTGCCCCGGCAATGGTCGCAAAAAACCCATATCCACAATTTTGCCCATATCGGCGTCCAACCTGTCCATCAATTTGGCCTGGTTGGTGCTGTCCGGGAGGAAAAGCTGGATGGCATCCATAATCTGGTCACGGCCCAGAATCAAACGAAAATCTTCGCCCTTGGCATCGGCTTCCAAAAGTTTTTCGCGCAGCAACACCAGTAGAAGACTGACAGAAAACCCCATCGGACGCCGAGTAACCAAACGGGGAAGATCTGCTGCTTCGTCGTCGGCATTGGCGACCCTCTGCTTGAGAAAGGCATACCCTTCCGCTTCATCCACAACCAAGTCAAGACCGAGAACCCCAACATGGTCACTGGCCCGCCCCTGAAGCTCACGCAGGGACTGCCAAAGCTTTGGATCCTTTTCTCTGTAAAGCACCCCCTTCATCAGGCCGACGAGAATCCGCGACAAATAGGGTGTTGCCTCGGTCATGGCGCAGGCTCACGACAAAAAATCACCCTCGGCATGGTGGCCCGGCGGGTGCGTCCACTACCATCTTGCCACAACACCGATTCATTCATCTGGTCGTCGATGATGGCGTTTCCATCTTCGGCGGCAAGGCCCAAATAGGCCACCAGTTCGGCCAACCCCTGCTCCAAAGGTTGTACCGTCAACAAATCACCCAACGAAATCTGGTGCCGTGTCTGCAAGGCCCTGCGAATCACCAACGCAAGTCGTCCCTTGTCAACGACGACCTGATCAAACAAGGCATCCGTCACAACCTCCTCATCCGCCTGCTCCAGATCACCAACCAAAATTTTCGGGCGCAACGGCGGGGAAAAGAGTGGCCGCTCCATGACCAGCCTGATCTCTGGAGCAGGCCGATCCAGTTCGATGAACGGGTCGTCAGGCGGCGATTTGCGAACCGCCAAGGCCCCCTGGCGGATTTCTCGAATCAAATGGGTAATGCGTCGATTTTCCAGCCAGGCCCGATCATCGAGATAGCGGCGCAGTTGTTCGGACAAACGACGCACCGTAACCTGGGCCACCTCGCCAGCCTCCAACCAGTCATAATGAATGCGACCCAGACGCAAATCAGGCTCCAATTCCTTGACCCCCGCCAACTGCAACACCGTTTTCAGCAGTTGATCCAGTTCATCCTGCCGGTCAGGATCCATTAAAAAATCCCAGAAGGCGCGAAAACTCTTTCCTTGATCCGAATCGGCGATGGCATCCCGGCGACCAACCACATCATCCAGCAGGACCCCTTTTGCACCGTCCCAAGTGGCGATACGCTCCCGTACAGAGCGGTCAAGATCGCGAAAATTTTGTTCAACCTCGCGGAAATCGGACAACAACCCGCGTGCGGTTGTCGCCATTTGCTGAAAACGATCCTTGACACGGACGACATCCATCACGTCGATATGGCCAGCCCGAACCCGTTGAATTTCAGCTTCAATCAGGGCCTTCCTTTTTTCCAGATCGGCAATACGGTTGCCCGGGTCGGTATCGGTCCCTTGCACCATTTGACGCAACAGTTCAATCACCGTCACAAGTCGGGATTCTGTGCCAATAAATGATCTTTTCTGCAAGCTCGACAACCAGTCCAGGGCCTTCTCGGTCGCCGGAGTCAAATCGTAGTGGGGTTGGTCACTCTGTGCAGGATAATATTTTCTTAGCCACCCACGCTCGTCCGAGGCCCAATCGTCAAGATAGGCCACAGCCGCTTTGGGAAACTGATTCCTGCCCGCATTATGCAGCAAATCATCGAGTTTTAAGACAAGTTCCGACTGTGACAACGTCCTGTTGTTGTAGCGGATAAAAGTTTGAAATAAAAAACTGGCCACCAAAGGACCATGATCGGCCGCAAGCATACGCCATGCAGGATGGGAACGTCGCATGGTATCGAGTGTGCTGTAATCCATGGCGCAAACCAAAAATTATGATGATTAACGTATTTAAGATACCCTGGATTAAAACAATCGCAAAGGATATTTTTCCGGTGTAAGACGAAGGACTCGCCCACGGACGTGAACCATTCAGTCCCCCTTCTTTAAGGCGGTGGTCCGGAGGAGGGCACCCCCCCGGCAAAGGTCTGGAAGCATCAGGAGCCGATTTTGCTGTGGAAATTTACCCGGAAAAGGCTTAAAACCAAAGCATGACACCATCCCATCCCCAAGGAGCAGCCACCATGTCCAACTCGACAGGCGTCGTTCATCCCGCAATCACCATCCCCGCCTTTCTTGCCCAGGAAATGGTCGCCAAACTGGCCTATGTGGATCCCTTGATCCAACAGGTGACCAGGGATGAAACAGGAGATTACCATCTGCACTTGCGACGGACCCTGAGCACCGAAGAATGGCAGTCCCTCCACGCCAAGGTGCAACGCGCCATGGCCCTGTTGGTGGCCACCACCCGGGAACCCCCGGTAAAAATACTCGAAGACTGGATGGATCAGCCCGTTTTCTCCAACGAGGATCCCACCGAAGCACTCCTCAGAGAAGGTCATGTCACTCAGACCGGAGACGGATTGTTTTCCCTTGGCCCCCTGGTGGCCTCCCTGTGCCGCTACTTTGAAGGGCAATTGTTCCGCCTGGGGTTCGCCCAAGGGGGACACCTTTACCGTTTCCCCGCCATGATTCCATCAGGGTTCCTGGAAAAAATTCAATATTTTAAAAATTTTCCCCATTCCTTGAGCTTTGTTGCCCACCTGCAAGAAGACATGGAAATCATCGAGCGGTTTGCCAAAGAAACCGTCTGCAACCAGGGCACATTGACCATCCCCGAAGGATCCTTCGCCAAAATCCAAAATTTGCTTTCTCCCACCGTCTGCCATAACTTCTATCTCATGCTGGCCAACAAGGTCATGACCCGATCCCCCATGATCGCCACGGCCCAGGGCCATTGTTTTCGCTATGAATCCATCAATATGCACTCCCTGGAACGCCTGTGGAACTTTACCATGTGGGAGGTAATTTTCGTCGGCTCCAGCCAACAGGTAAAAGATTGCCTGATCCAGGCGGGACAGAAGACCAGTCGCTGGCTGCAAGGTTTGGGTATGGCCTATCGCCTGGAAAACGCCAACGATCCCTTTTTCATCCGCGAGTTTGGTACCCAGGCGGGCTTTCAACAAATCTATGACCTGAAATATGAATATCGCGCCCTGTTACCCTTTAAAAATGGCACCTTGAGCATAGGATCCCGCAATTATCACATGGACTTCTTCGGGCGCAGCTGCCAAATTACTCTGCCCGATGGCTCCCCAGCCCATTCGGGTTGCATCGGTGTCGGTCTGGAACGCCTAGCCTTTGCCTTCCTCGCCCAGTTTGGCACCAACCCCGCCCTCTGGCCCGAATCCATCAAGATCGGCACCTTGGACCAGGGACGCTGATTCCATTTCGGTCCCCGGGACGTGATACTTTGTTTTTCCAATACCTATATTTATCGTGTGTACGGATGGAAAAAAGGGTATTTTTAATCGGTGGAAGTTGACCGTGACAAAATAATCGTCGGACCGTTTTCAATGGCAGGATGGACCCCGCAATGACCCATTCAAACCAAGAATTCATGGAGCCACTGCTGGTCGTGGAGGACTCCAGAAGCTTTGCGTCATTGCTGCTGGGAAGCATCAAGCAACAAATGGAGCATCCGGTTACCCTGGCCAAAAGTTATGACGAAGCGGTTCATGCCATCCATTCGGCAAAAACCCCCTTCATGCTCGCCATTCTTGATCTCTATATCCCCGGTGCCCCCAACGGCGAAATCGTTGACTTCGTCTTGAAAAAAGGCATTCCGGCCATCGTCTTGACCGGCATGTACAAAAAAGAACTTCAGGATAAAATTCTGGCCAAGGGAATCCTTGATTATTTTGTCAAAGATAACATAGGGGTCATCGATTCGGTCATCCATTTTATCCGCCGATTCCACAAGAATAAACGGATTCGAGTACTGGCGGTGGACGATTCGCGCAGCGTTCGCTCCATGCTGGCCAATTTTCTCAAGCGGTATGGATTTGAAGTACTACAGGCGGAAGATGGTCATAAAGCATTGGAAATTTTGGAAAAAGAGCAGGTTCATCTGGTGATCACCGACTACCAGATGCCGCAAATGGATGGTATCCAACTGTTGAAAAAAGTGCGTGCCTTTCACAGCCGGGATGAACTGGCAGTCATCGGCGTCTCCTCGGTTTCGGATGGAGACCTGTCGGTCCAGTTCATCAAGGCAGGAGCCAATGATTTTTTGGTAAAACCATTCGAGAAAGAGGAACTTCTATGCAGAGTCACGCAAAATATTGAAATCATTGAACGGCATCATGAGTTGGAAAAGATGGTCAAGAGGCACCAATCGGTATTGGAAAATGCCCTGGATGCCATCATTACCACCAATGCCGATGGAAATGTACTTGATTTCAATCCTGCGGCAGAAAAATTGTTTGGCTACTCAAAAAAGGAAGTTCTTGGCGGCCAATTGACTGATTTTATCGTCCCGACCAACCTTCGGGACCAACATGTTCAGGGAATGGCCGATTATGTAAAGGGCATTGTCAACGGCAACAGTACCGTTTTGCGCAAACGTTTCGAGATACCCGGGAAGCGGAACAATGGAGAGGTGGTTGATCTACAGGTGGCGTTGACCTCGGTACACCAGAAGGATGAACTATCGTTTACCGCATTTTTACAGGACATCACCGACCGCAAACAATTGTTGCGGTCGTTGGAAGAAACCTTGCGCGCCGCCGAATCAGCCAACAAGGCGAAGAGCGAATTTATCGCCAACATGAGCCACGAAATCCGCACCCCCATGAACGCCGTCATGGGGTTTACCGATCTGGCCCTGAAAAACGAACTCAGCCCCAAGATTCGAGATTATCTGGAGAAGGTTGAGGGGGCCTCGCATTCCTTGATGGGGATCATCAACGACATCCTCGATTTCTCGAAGATCGAGGCGGGACAAATGGACCTGGATCCGGTCCGGTTCGACGTTTCCGACCTGTTCGACCGTCTGGCGGATTTATTCAGCAAACAGATTGCCGACCGGGGATTGGAACTGATCCTGCTGCCCCCGGTGGAATATGATTCGGTATTGTTTGGAGATGTCGGCCGAATCGAACAGGTGTTGATCAACCTCATTCGCAACGCCATCAAATTCACCCATGAAGGAACCATTGTCGTCCAGGCGGTCGTCGAAGAACAGGACGATAAAAAGGTGCAATTGAATTTCATGGTTCGTGACACCGGGATAGGCATTGATCCGGAACGTCTGACCAAACTGTTCAATCCATTCGTCCAGGCCGACGGTTCCACAACGCGCAAGTATGGGGGGACCGGATTGGGCTTGACCATATGCAAACGCCTGGTGGAACGGATGGACGGGCGGATTTGGGTCACCAGCACACCGGGTCAGGGAAGTGTATTTTCCTTCATGGTGATGACGACGCACGCAGCAAAAAACCGGCGAAAAAAAATGGTGGTCTCCGGGGATTTGTTTGGCAAAAAGGTGTTGGTTTTGGATGACAACAACATGATTCTGGAAATACTGCCCACCATGTTGGAGCGTCTGGCCTTGAAACCTCAGGCGGTTCGCACTCCGGAAGAGGCAGTGAAGCAGTTGTTGAAATATAATTTCGGCAAGGATCCCATCGAGTTGTTGTTGATCGACTGGAATCTGGATGGTCAGAATGGTACAGTCCTGGCTTCCGGGATCATCAAAAAGCTCAGAGAAACGACACCGCCGGCGAAAATTCCCAAAATAATCCTGCTTACCTCTTTTGGCGAGGAGCAGTTTAAACAAACGAGTCAGGAAGCGGGTATCGATGTTTTCCTGGACAAGCCCATCACCAACAATCGACTCATCCATGCGATATCGATTGCTTTTGGCAAGGAAAGGCCACCCAACGAACGTAGAATCACTAAAGTTTTGGCGCAGGATAGTGAAACTGCCGAGGTTATTGGTGGTGCCCGCATCCTGCTGGTCGATGACAATGTAATCAATCAACAGATCGCGCGAGAACTTTTGGAACGGGTGGGTTTGATGGTAGAAATTGCCAATAACGGTCGTGAAGCATTGGATCAGATAGAACGATTTGCGTTCGACGCCGTGCTGATGGATCTGCAAATGCCGGACATGGATGGTTTTGAGGCCACGACCATTTTGCGCAACGATGATCGGTTCAGAAACCTGCCCATCATCGCCATGACGGCGCACGCCCTGGAGAGTGAGCGGAAAAGATGTATTGAAATCGGGATGAATGGCCACATATCCAAACCAATCCGCCCGGAAAGGATGTATGGGGTTCTCACCAAGGTCATCGGTCCGCTCAAGGTATTGCCGTCGGCCAATAATTTCAAGCGTGACCAGCTGGACCTGCCCGACATTTCAGGGATCAACACCAAGGAAGGACTGGAACGGGTTGGGGGCAATGCCAAACTGTATTTTCGCATTTTGTTGCGCTTCAGGAAGGATCAATTGCGTTTGGCCGAGGAAATGCGAACAACGGTCAAGAGCGGCAATCGCCTTGAAGCGGCGCGGTTGGCCCATAGTACGGTTGGAGTGGCAGGCAATATCGGTGCCAACGGGTTGCGTCAGGTGGCCCAGGAGTTGGAATCGTATTTGGGCAATGCAAACATCGTCAATTGGAGCGAACAGGTTGAACGATTTGTTGCCGAACTCGAACCGGTCCTGGAAGCCCTCAAAGCATTGGAAAATTTTTCATTGGATAAGGAAGATTCCGAATTGCCCCTGGCCGTAGATGGGACTTGCGTTGCGGCAAAAAACGAAGAAGCTATAGTAAAGGCATTGCACGAAATGAAAGAATTATTGGATGCCAACAGCATTGAGGTTTCGGATTGTCTGGTCTTGCTGCGTGATCTGCTTCCAGGGGCACCGTGCAAAAAATCCCTGAAGGAACTGGAGGGGGAGATTGAAGATTATAACTTTGATAAAGCCGTGGAAATATTGAATGCTTTGGCCGGGCAACTGGAGTTGCCCATGGTTGGAGCGTGACCATGCCCAGCCCCAGATTGCTTATCGTTGATGATCAGCGTTCCAACATCGATGTCCTGAGAGATATTCTACAGGACTATGATCGGGCCATCGCCTTGAATGGTGAGCAGGCACTCAAGGTTGCCCGTTCCAAAAAACCTCCGGACTTGATACTCCTGGACATCATGATGCCGGAAATGGACGGTTATGAGGTGTGTACGATCCTCAAAAATGACCCTGCCACCCGTGACATTCCCATCATTTTCGTCACCGCCAAACGTGAGGTTGCCGACGAAACCAGAGGATTGCAATTGGGGGCGGTGGACTACATAACCAAACCGTTCAATGCCAGCATTGTCAGGCATCGCATTGGGGTGCATCTGGAACTGAAACGTCATCGAGACCGGTTGGAAGAATTAGTCAAGGAAAGGACGCAGGAGCTGGTTGAGGCCAGAAACATAGCCGAATCGAGAAAAACAGCAGCCGAGGATGGGGTTCGGGCAAAAAATGAATTTTTGGCGATTATCAGCGATGAATTACGCAATCCTTTGAACAGCATCATTGGTTTTTCCTCTTTTCTTGGGGAGCCTGATTTGCCGCAAACAGAGAGAGAGCAATATCTGGAGATCATCAATGGTGCGTCGTCATCGTTATTGGGCCTGATCAATGAGATGATCGAACTGGCCAAAGTTGAAGCCAGGGAAGTGCAGCTACAGCCAGAACCTTTTGATCTTGTGAAGCTCTTACAGGGGGTAGTCAAGGAATTCAGCCCGCAGGCAGAGAAAAAAGGCTTGACGATGACTCTGGAATTGCCGGAAGGGTTGCCGGAGATGTTGACCGGGGATGCCAAACGTTTGCAGCAGGTGTTGCGGCATTTGTTGAAGAATGCTGTTGGTTTTACCAATCATGGCAGCATTTCATTGGCGGTGGAGCGGCAGTCGCAAACGGAAATTGAGGAACGGATTCACTTTATGGTCCGGGATACCGGGATTGGCATACCTTTGGAGAAGCAGGAAATTATTTTTCAAGAGTTCACTCAGTTGGAACTGGCTTTTCGTCGTTCTCATGGAGGATTAGGGCTGGGGCTGACCATTTGCAAGCGTTTTGTACCGTTGATGGGGGGGACGCTCTGGGTGGAAAGTGCAGAAAACAAGGGGAGCACTTTTCACTTTACGGCGGTTTTTCAAAAAGAGGCTGTTGGCTCGTAACCATTCATGGTTACAAATCAACGCCCTTCCAGGCATACCATAGCGTCCCGGCCATACCGAAAACGAATGCGGCGTACAGGTTAACCTCCGGTCCCCACTGCCACAATAACGCCCCACCGAAAGCCGCCATTGCCACAAAGATGTCCCGGATCAAATAATAAAGGCCAAACAAGGCCGCTTTTCGCCCCTCGGGGGCAAACTCCATAATCATTGCCTTGCGAGTGGGTTCCCCGAACTCTTTAAGCCCCCGCAGGACAAAGGCCACGACCAGGAACCAGAAATCATGGGCGTTGAGAAGAACCACGGGGAAAAGGGTGAAAGCCATGAAGGTAACCAGAACAAAACCTTTTTTTCCACCCTTATCGGCAAGCCAGCCAACAGGGATGTAGATGGCAATGGCCGTAAGCATTTCAATGACGGTGAGCAGTCCGAACTCAACCGCCGTCACCGGTGAAGAGATGGTTTTCATGCACCAGATCACGACGAAAGCATAAGGCATTTGTTCGCAAAAACGAACCAATATGTCGGCAACCAACAGGCGGCGCAATGCCGGCGTCATCCATTTCCACAGTTTGAACGGATTGACTTCGGCAGAAGATGCGGCAGGAGCGGACGGTGGGTCATCCATCAAGCGTCGCTGGATGATGATGGATGTCAGACATAAAAGCAACGCAACCACAAATGATGCCCTGACCCCATCCTTTTCCCCCAGCCAAGCGATGAAGAAACCTCCCATCATGGGGCCCAATGCCATGGGTATGCGGCGCACCATGGCATGGACGGAAACGCCCATGACCTGTTTACTCTTAGGCAACACATCCCCGATGAGTCCCATGATTGCCGGCATGGAAATGGCCGACCAGGACATAAACAAGGCTGACCCCACCAGTAGTGCCTCCCAGGTCGGAATCAGTACAACCAGGAGAAAACCGGATGCTGCCAAAAGATTGAAAAACAACAAGGCCCTCCGTGGCCCCCAACGATCAGAAAGATAGCCCCCCGGAAAGACATACAAGGCCCCAAGGAGATTATCCAAAGCCCCAAGCATACCAACCGCCAGGGTTCCCCCCCCCACGGCCAGAATGTAGATGGGCAGGAAACGATCCGCCATCCTTTCCCCCATGCCAACCAGAATCACCATGGTCAACATACCCAGGATGCTGCGTCGCAACCCGAGGAATTCGGCAGTTTTTGCATTCATGTCAGCGTTCCCTCCCTCCACACGCAGGTTCATGCGTCAAGAATGGCCTGCCACTTCCAAACGGCACCAAGCATACAAAGCGTCATAGACCTCAAACTGTTTTTCAAGATTAACACGATCATCGGGATAGCGCAGACCATAACCGACGGCAATGGCCTCAAAGCCTGCGGCCAACGGGTCGGCGTCCATTTTTCCGGTATCGGCGGCGTTGACAACCCGGGCCATTCTTTGGAGTGCCTTGTCGGTCAGGTCAAACTCGCGCACCAATACCGAAAAAGTGCACAAGTCTCCATCGTGATGATATTTGGCCCCAGGAGTGTCGAAAGAAATGGCACCTTCTTTTTCGGCGACAACCAAAACCTGGGATTTTGGCGCGAAAAGAAACTGCGCCTCGGAATCGAGAAATCGACGGATCAGCCAGGGACAGGCCACCCGATCGACGTGTACATGGGAACGTGTAATCCACTTCATGATTATTTCTCCGTTTTTTTTATAGTTAATAGAAGATAAAAACCAAGCCCTCGTCAAACTTAATGTTTAGGAACCTGCCGGTCGAAGAACGGGTTTTTCCCAAAAACGCCGATGGGAATGCCCATGACCACACTGGCGTCGATCAAGCCCAACGATCGCGCCGCCGCGCCTACCCGTTGTTGCACCCGGTTGTCGATATTGAGTAGGCTGGCAGTTTTGGCAGCGGATGCGAGTGCCACACCAATGTCCATCATGCGCATGATGCAGTGGGGACCGGTGTATCCCATATCTTTGGTCTGTTCCTGCCGTTTTGCAGAAAAATCGGCACACGTCGGAAAACCGCAACCACCGCAATCGTAACCTGCTGTAGTAAAACGACGCAGTCCCACCAAAACCACGGCATGGCACGCCCTGATGTTGGCCGAATCCCGCAACCAAAAGGCCTCATTCGTACTGTTCGGGGCATATTGGGCCATTTTATCGGAGATTTGGTGTAAAACATTTTCTTCAGTCACAACAACGATTTCCAGAAAATCCTTGCCACCCGCCTTGGGGGCTGTACGCATGGCGGCAGCCATCAGCTGCGCGACCATTTGAGAGGCCTCTTTCATGGTCATTTTTCCAATTCTGTGGTGTGGGTTGCTCATTTATCATCAACATATTTTGATGACCGGTTGACGAATCATATTGCAACTGCTACATTTCAGTCAAGAGAAAAATAGCAATTGAACTATAATGGTCTATTTTATGAACGCTCTTCGTTGGTCTTTGTTGATCCATAACATTCCCCCCAAACCTGCCTATCTGCGGAACAAGGTTTCCAACCGTCTGGCAGCCTTGGGAGCTGTGGCACTGAAAAACTCGGTTTATCTGCTGCCGGATTCTGCATCGGCGAAGGAAGATTTCGTGTGGCTGGCCCAGGAAATCGAGACAGGGGGGGGACGGGCCTTTGTGGGGGAGGTTGTATTTTACGGAAAGGATGTCGATGAGGGAATCAAGGGGGCGTTCATGTCCGCCCGCAATCAGGAGTACGGACCTTTGCTCGCGGAAGCAGACACCCTGCTGACACGGATGGAATCCTCTGAAAATACAAAAAACTCCGATAACGAACATGAAGAATCCTATCGACACAGGATCGACACCCTGCGCAAACGCGCTCATGGTATTCGACGAATCGATTTTTTTCGGGCTTCCGGGGGCGAAGCCATGGAAGGCAAGCTTTCCGCCTTGGAAAACCAATTGAAACGGTTGACAGGGCAGTCCGATCCTGAAGTGATCGGAAAACTGTTGCATGCCGAAGAGTATCACGGGAAGGTTTGGGTGACGCGTTCGGGTGTTTTCGTAGACCGGATGGCTTCGGCATGGCTGATTCGCCGGTTTGTCGATCCTGAAGCAAAATTTTGTTTCGTGGATGATTGGAACTATCAGCCTGCGCTGGGAGAAATCCGGTTTGACATGCCGGGAGGAGAATTCACCCACGAGGGGGATGAATGCACGTTTGAAGTGCTTGTCCGACGGTTTGGCCTAGCCTCCGAGCCGATGAAAAACATGGCCGGAATCATTCATGATATCGACGTGAAAAGTGACTCCTGTCTTTATCCGGAATCCACAGGAGTTGGTTCGATTCTCTCTGGCGTCGTCATGACGACACGCGATGATCATGAGCGGTTACAGCGCGGTTGGCAGGTCATGGAAGACCTTTTTAACGGATTGCTGGCCAGAGCGGGCAAGGACTGATTTTTCTTCCAGTCCGCCAGGTCTTGTGTTCATAAAACGGATGAGATACATGATCCTGACACGGTGCCTGCTGTATCTGCATGCGCCACTTTGCCTATGGATAAATACATGTGAAGATGGGATCTCATGGCGGTATGATAGCCGTAATATTGGCGGCTGTTTTGTTCGGTGCGAGTACCCCGATCGCCAAGCTGTTGCTCGCTCACACAAGTCCCTGGCTTTTGGCTGCGTTGCTTTATTTCGGCTCTGGCGCGGGTCTGTGGGTGGTTCGTCTTGTCTGCCGTGCTCCGACTGTGCATCTCAAGGTTTCGGACAGGTTCTGGTTGGCCGGAGCCATTGTGACCGGTGGCATGACCGCCCCCGTGCTGCTTATGGTGGGGTTGTCCGGAATGCCCGCTACGGAAGCCTCCTTGCTGCTCAATGCTGAAGGGGTACTGACGGTGTTGCTGGCGTGGTTTGTCTTCAAAGAAAATTTTGACCGACGAATCGCCCTGGGCATGTTTGCCATCATTGCCGGGGCCTTGGTATTGAGTTGGCCGCATGATACACAATTTTCGGGATCGTGGTCTGCGTTCGCTGTTTTCGGGGCTTGTCTGGCGTGGGGCATCGACAACAACCTCACCCGAAAAGTGTCGCTGTCCGATGCCTCCTTCATCGCCATGACCAAAGGGCTTGTGGCCGGTTCGACCAATCTTGTGCTGGCCATGTTCACACATGCAACCTGGCCAGAACCTAGCCAGGTTGCCGGTGCGCTGTGTTTGGGTTTTGCCAGCTACGGCGCAAGCCTCACCCTGTTTGTGATCGGCCTGCGCCATTTTGGCACCGCCCGCACCGGTGCTTATTTTTCGGTTGCGCCGTTTTTTGGGGCCATATTGGCCGTCGTCATATTAAACGAGCCGGTGACATCATCTCTGCTGGCAGCCGGGTTGTTGATGGCTGTTGGCGTATGGTTGCACGTTACCGAACGGCACGAACATGCACATGCACATAACCCTCTTGAACACGCTCATGAACACAAGCACGGGGCAGGAGATGACCACCATGCCCACAGCCATGGTGAACATGAAGCATACGAAACTAAAAACATTCACAGCCACAGTCATCGGCATTTGGCAATGACACACTCGCATCCGCATTTTCCAGACGCACACCACCGCCACGCCCATTGACCTTTGCTGTACATACCTTTGAAAAAAGGGCTGTCGCATTTTTCACTCTGCGACAAGGCCACCCATGGGAAACTTTGTATTGAATCCTGGTGGGTTGCCTCCCCTTTTCAACTTTCATTGATCGTCCCTGTCACATAAGACGACAGCCCTTCCCCAGGGAAGGAAGACGACTCATTATTTCTCTAACATGCTGTTAAAAAACAAATAACTTATAAAATACAAACATGGCCCGCTTTGTGTGTTGGTACTTATGCGTAAGGACAGAGTAGAAAACGGAAAAAGGTAGCAACCAGGATGGAGGAGACAGCCTGATGAGTTTTACGACCATACCCCAGCGCCAACAAAGATTGAACCGGAGCACCCTGGCGGTACCGGGTTCCAAGCCCCGCTTTATCGAGAAAGCGGCCACCAGCCAGGCGGATTGCATATTCTTTGACCTGGAGGACTCGGTTCCACCAGACAACAAGGAACAGGCGCGCAAAGATGTCATCGCAGCGTTGAATGATCTGGATTTCGGCGGAAAAAGTCTTTCGGTACGCATCAACGGCCTGGATACCCACTTCATGTATCGCGATGTGGTCGATCTGGTGGAGCAGGCAGGACACAAACTGGACTTGATACTGGTCCCCAAAGTTGGCTGCGCTGCGGACATTTACGCCGTAGACATGCTGTTGACACAGATTGAACGGGCCAAAGGCATCAGGAAAAGAATCGGCATCGAAATGCTCATCGAAACCCCCATGGGGATGCAAAACATTGATGCCATCGCTGCGGCCTCCCCAAGAAACGAAAGCATGCTTTTTGGTTCAGCCGACTATGCCGCTGCCACCAACATGCAGATCACCATGATCGGCGGTCCCAATCCCGACTACCACGTCCTGGCCGACGCCGACCCTCAAGGTTCGCGGCATAAATATTGGCTGGACATGTGGCATTATCCCCATGCCCGACTGGTCGCCGCCGCCCGCGCCAACGGTTTGCGCCCCATCGACGGACCTTTTGCCGACATCAAGGATCCCGATGGCTGGCTGGCCGCAGCCAAACGAGCAAAGACTCTCGGGTTTGAAGGGAAAATGGTGATCCATCCCAGTCAGGTGGATATGGCCAACGACCTGTTCAAACCCTCGGAGAAAGAAATACAACAGGCCCGGCGCATCCTCGAAGCCATGGAAAATGCCGAAAAGCAGGGGGCTGGAGCCGTCAGCCTCGATGGAAAAATGATCGATATCGCCTCCATCCGACAGGCCGAATCGGTGGTGAAAAAAGCGGAATTGGCGGCCGCAAAGAAGTCCCCCTGAACTTTCGCCAGACAACCGCCTGGACAGATCCATTTTATAACGAAAAATCATGGCCAAACCAACACAAGGCCTTAATACATCGGGAGAAGAGTAATGATGAAGACCCCCTCAGCTTTCTACAAGCCCCTCGCCATCGGTGCCCCCATGCCCATGCGTGAGTTGCCCATCACCCTGGAACGGACCATCCATTTTCTGCCGCCGCACAACGAAAAAATGCGCGCCAAGGCGGGTGAAATGGCAAAAAATGTCGATGTCCTCCTGGGTAACCTGGAAGACGCCATTCCCATCGAAGCCAAGGAGGCGGCCCGCAAAGGATTCATCGAAGTCGCCCAGGCAGTGGATTTTAAAAGTATCGGTACCGGCTTGTGGACCCGGGTGAACGCCCTCAACAGCCCCTGGTTTCTGGACGACATGATGCAAATCGTCGGAGCCGTGGGCAACAAGCTGGATGTGGTCATGGTTCCCAAGGTGGAAGGCCCCTGGGATATCAACTATGTGGACCAATTGTTGGCCCAGTTGGAAGCCAAACACCATGTGCAAAAGCCGATTCTCATCCATGCCATTCTGGAAACGGCCCAGGGGGTCAAAAATGTTGGCGACATCGCCCAAGCCAGCCCCAGGATGCACGGCATGAGCCTGGGGCCCGCCGACTTGGCCGCATCTCGCGGCATGAAAACCACCCGCGTCGGTGGTGGTCATCCGTTTTACGGCGTTCTGGCCGACCCGACCGAAGATGGATCCCAACGTGGTTTCTTTCAACAGGATCTGTGGCATTACACCGTGGCCCGCATGGTCGATGCCTGCCTCACCAACGGTCTGCGCGCCTTCTACGGTCCGTTTGGCGATTTCAAGGATGAAGCGGCCTGCGAAGCCCAATTCCGTAACGCCTTCCTGCAAGGTTGCGCCGGGGCCTGGACCCTCCATCCCACGCAGATCGACATCGCCAAACGGGTATTCAGCCCCGATGTCAAGGAAGTCCTTTTTGCCAAAAGAATCCTCGAAGCCATGCCCGATGGGTCGGGTGCGGTCATGATTGATGGCAAAATGCAAGACGATGCCACCTGGAAACAGGCCAAAGTGATCGTGGACCTAGCCAAACTGGTCGCCACCAAAGATCCCCAAAGGGCATCCGCCTACGGATTTTGATCTTAAAAGGTGAAGCCAAGGAGTTCATCATGTTCAAGGTTTTACAAGGAATGCGGATTGTTGAAGCTTCGGCCTTTGTCGCAGCACCCCTGAGCGGCATGACCCTCAGTCAGTTGGGGGCCGATGTCATTCGCTTTGATCCTCTGGTTGGCGGGATGGACGCCCGCCGCTGGCCCATCACCCAGGATGGGAAAAGCCTTTACTGGGCCGGTCTGAACAAGGGGAAACGTTCGCTTGCCATCGATGCCACCAAACCCCAGGCCCAGGAACTCCTGACCCGGTTGATTACCGAACCGGGTGAAGGCAAAGGAATCTTTCTGACCAATTTTCCGGCCAGCAAGGGATGGATGAGCTATGAAAGTTTGAAAAAACATCGGAAAGATTTGATCATGGTCAACCTGATCGGCAGTTCCGATGGTACCTCGGCGGTGGACTACACCGTCAACTGTGCCTGTGGTTTCCCCTACGTTACCGGAAACCATCACTCCGATCCCAAGGCCAAACCAATCAACCATGTCCTCCCCGCCTGGGATGCCATCGCCGGTATCAACCTGGCCCTGGCGGTGCTGGCCGCAGAACGCCATCGCCGTCTGACCGGAGAAGGGCAGTTTGTCAAGATCGCCCTTTCCGACATCGCCTTCGCCATGACCGCCAATCTGGGCTATGTCTCCGAAGTTCAGATCAACAAGGAAGATCGCAAAGGTTATGGCAACTATTTGTACGGTGCCTACGGCAGCGATTATGAAACCAAGGATGGACGCCGCATCTACATCGTGGTGGTGACCGATCGCATGTGGACCGAGGTTGCCAAGGTCACCGGCCTGACGGATACCTTCAAGGAAATCGAAACCAAGCTTGGCAAAAACTTTAAAAAAGAAGGAGACCGTTTCCTTGCCAGCGATGAGATATCGGTCCCCATACGGCAATGGTGTTCTCAGCGCACCCTGAAGGAAATCGAAAACACATTCCAAAACACCGGTGTGTGCTGGGGACCGTACAGAACTTTCAGGCAAATGGTCGAGGAAGACACACGGGTTTCCACGCAGAATCCTCTGTTTTCCATGGTGGATCAACCGGGGATCGGCAGCTATCTGGTCCCCGGTTCCCCCATCGACTTCAGTGCCTTTACCCGTGACCCCCCCAAACCCGCCCCGATACTTGGGCAACATACCGACGAAATTCTGGGCCGGGATCTCGGCCTCGGTGCGGGAGAAATCAAAAGTCTGCGCGATGCTGGTATCGTCGCCGGTCCTGTGGAGATTTCATGATGAGTGAACAAACCAAACCATTGACCGATTGGATCGGTTCCCAGGAAGTCCGCGAAGAAATCATTTCGGGGGTCGTTGCCGATGGCGTCGCTGCCATGCTGGACATGGATGGTGAACGGTTTGCCAACGGCGACCCTTTGCCATCCCTGTGGCACTGGTTTCATTTTCTCCCCAAAGCCCCCATGTCACGAATTGATCACGACGGTCATCCCAAGCGTGGAGGTTTTTTTCCCCCGGTCACCTTGCCCCGACGCATGTTTGCCGGGGCGCGGATGAAGTTTTTGCATCCGTTGATCATCGGCCAACCCGCCGTGCGCGAGGGGGAAATACTCAATGTGTCGGAAAAATCGGGCAAAAGCGGCAATCTTGTGTTCGTGACCGCCCGTTACCGCATCCGCCAGAACAATGAACTGTGCGTCGAGGAAGAACAGGACATCGTCTACAAAGATGACGGTCCCCCGGTTCCCGCTCCGGTTCCTCTGTCAGCCCATCCCGATCCCGGTCCCAATGTCTGGGTCAGAGATGTAACACCGAATACCGTATTATTGTTTAGATTTTCGGCTCTTACCTTCAACGCGCACCGGATCCATTACGACCGTCCATATGCCATGAAGGAAGAAGGGTATCCCGGACTCGTGGTTCATGGTCCCCTGGTGGCACTGATGCTCCTGGAAATGACGCGTTCCCACAGCGGCAAAAAGATTGCCGGCTTCACCTTTCAAGGACGGGCACCGTTGTTTGATCTGCATCCGTTTCGCCTCATTGGTCGCCCCAATGGTCATACGGTCGAGTTGGAAGCCCACGGACCTCACGGAAAAACCACCATGAGCGCGTCCGCCGAACTCGCCTAAAAACGCCCTTCTTAGTGAATCCTACAGGAGAACCAAGCCATGCAGAGCAAGATTGTTACCGCAGATGAAGCCGTAGCTCTGGTTAAGGATCAGGATACCATCTGCTTCAACGGTTTCGTGCAGACCGGTTATCCGGATACCGTGATTGAAGCCTTGGAAAGGCGGTTTCTCAACTCGGGTAGCCCAAGAAATCTGACCCTTATTGGTGCCGCCGGGCAGTCCGACGGCAAGAACCGTGGAACCAACCGCCTCGGTCACGAAGGATTGTTGCGGCGTTTTGTGTCGGGCAACTTTGGTCGCGTGCCCAATATTGTCAAGTTGGCCAAGGAAAACAAAATCTACGCCTATAATCTGCCCCAAGGGGTCATCTGTCAGTTGTATCGGACCCGCGCCTCGGGCAAGCCGGGTTTTTTCTCCAAGATCGGTCTGCATACCTTTGTCGATCCGCGCCTGGAAGGGGGACGGGTCAACGATGTCACCACCAAGGACATCGTCAAGCTTGTGGACATTGATGGTGAAGAATGGCTGTTCTACAAGGTTGGCTCGGTGGACGTTGCCATCATTCGCGGGACCACCGCCGATCCCATGGGCAATATCACCATGGAAAAAGAAGCCTTGACCCTGGACAATCTGGCCCAGGCAATGGCGGCGAAAAACAGCAACGGCATCGTCATCGCCCAGGTGGAGCGCATCGCCGAAATGGGATCGCTGAAGTCCCGGGATGTCCGAGTGCCGGGGATTCTGGTAGACTGTATCGTGGTGGCCGACAAGCCGGAAAACCACATGATGAACTGTGAAACCGTCTATAGTCCGGCACTGGCCGGGCGTCTGCGGGTTCCCCTGGACAATCTCCCCCCCATTCCCCTGGACGAACGCAAAATCATGGCCCGCCGCGCCGCCTTTGAACTGCCGCCCAACGGGATTGTCAATCTGGGGGTCGGCATTCCCGAAGGGGTGGCGGCGGTCGCCAATGAGGAAAAAATTACCAAATACATCACCCTCACCTCCGAAGCGGGGACCATCGGTGGGGTTTTGTCCAATGGACCCAGTTTTGGTGCCGGTGTCAATGTGGATGCGGTGCTGGACCAAAATCAAATGTTTGACTTCTACGACGGTGGCGGTCTGGACATGGCCTGTCTGGGCATGGCCGAAGTCGATGAACATGGCAACGTCAACGTCAGCCGCTTCGGGGATCGCATCATTGGCTGCGGCGGTTTTATCAACATCAGTCAAAACGCCAGATCCATGGTGTTCACCGGCACGTTTACCGCCGGTGGCTTGGAAATTGCCGTGCAGAACGGTCAGTTGAAAATCATCAAGGAAGGCAAATCCCGCAAATTTGTCAAGGCGGTCAAACAGGTCACCTTCAGCGGGAATTATGCGGTAGAACGCAAGCAACCGGTTTATTTTGTCACCGAACGTTGCGTGTTCAGACGCGGGAAACGTGGCTTGGTGTTGACCGAAGTGGCCCCAGGCATCGATATCGAACGCGATATTCTGGCGCACATGGATTTTCAACCCATCATCCGTGAACCAGTGACCATGGACCCCCGTATTTTCCGTGAACAGCCCATGAATCTGGAGGCCAATCTTCTCAATCTGGATCTTCCCGAACGTATCAGCTACGACGCCGTGCGCAACATTTTGTTCATCAACCTTGAAGGTTTGTACATGCGAGTTAGCGAAGATGTCGCAGCCTTGCGCGAACTTTTGGTCAGACATTGCGGTGCCATCGGCAAACGGGTCGGTGTGTTTATTAACTACGATTCATTCCGCATCAACGAAAACGTCTATGATGATTACGCCGAGATGGATCGTTACATGCTGGAGCACCATTACACCACGATCACCCGTTACGCCACTTCCGCCTTCATGCGGATGAAATTGGACCAGGCCTTGTCCGAGCGCAATATTGCGCCCCACGTTTTTGAGCGTAAAGACGAAGCCAAGGCGTTTCTGGCCTCCAACCATACAACCCTGTAGAACAAAAACAGGCCGGTTGCCTACGATTTCGGCCTTTTCGGGCCGATGGAGAGACTATAATGATCAATAAAACCAATCCGGGTAACTTTTTCGAGGATTTCCATCTGGGCATGATCATCAACCATGCCACGCCGCGAACCATTACCCAGGGGGACGTTTCCCTGTATACCGCCCTCTACGGCAATCGCTTCGGCATTCAATCTTCCGATGCCCTGGCGCAATCGGTAGGTTTGCCGCGTGCTCCCGTGGATGACATGTTGCTGTTTCACATGGTGTTTGGCAAAACGGTTCCCGATGTATCTCTGAACGCCATTGCCAATCTGGGTTATGCGGCGGGGCGTTTTCATGTCATGGCCTACCCTGGGGACACGATTCGCACCGTTTCAGAGGTGATCGGGGTCAAGGAAAATTCCGACCACAAGACCGGTACCGTCTATGTCCGTTCCGTGGGTACCAACCAACGCGGAGAAACGGTTCTGGAATATTGTCGCTGGGTCATGGTCCGTAAAAAGGATTTCAATACTCCGCCCCCCGAAGCGGTTGTCCCTGACCTGCCCAAGGCGGTTGCCATCAGTGATTTGGTGGCACCGTCCGGCCTTGATTTTTCCAAATACGATACCCGTCTGTCCGGGTCCCCCTTCTTCTGGGAAGATTATGAAAAAGGGGAAAAGATTGACCATGTGGATGCCATGACCGTGGAAGAAGCGGACCACATGATCGCGACCCGTCTGTACCAAAACACCGCCAAGGTCCATTTCAATCAACACACCGAAAAAGAGGGCCGTTTTGGCAAACGCATCGTTTATGGCGGCCATGTCATCAGTTTGGCCCGGTCTTTCGCCTTCAACGGGTTGGCCAACGCCTTCAAGTTGGTGGCCATCAACGGTGGGCGTCATGTGGCACCCATTTTTGCCGGTGACACGGTTTATTCCTGGAGCGAGGTTCTAAGCAAGGATGAATTGCCAGGTCGGCGCGATTTTGGTGCTCTGCGCCTGCGGATGGTCGCCGCCAAGGATCATTCCTGCCGTGATTTTCCCTATAAAGATGCCGAGGGAAAATACCACCCGGCTGTTGTCCTGGAGTTTGACCATACAGTGTTGATTCCCCGTAAACCCTGATGGTCTGTGGGCGTGCAATGACCACCTGATCACAAGGTTCGTCAGCATTTTTTCAGCGCAACGGATACTGTGGGGGCCAAGTCCCCCACAGTGTCTCTGTCAGGATCGGGTTTGTCGTCTTGACGTATCGGGAAAAAGACATCGTACCCTTCTGGCAATAACCAAAACCTTGGGGACTTCTCCCCAAAACTCCATAATATAACTATTTTTTAATTTCAATCTAAATAAAATCATTAGAAGTTCTGAAGACACCCGACAAAATTATTTTGTAGAGGCAATTTTCCGTGAAAATGCACGGATGAAAAAGGGCGTGTCTTGGCAAGACACCCCCATTTCCCCCACAGGTAATAACAAAATGGGTGGAATTCCTGGAATATCCGCTTTCTTTTCTGACTCCGAACACAATGGACACCGGTTTCCATCGTCTTGGGTTCGTTGGCGAGGATTCCCATTGGTATATATTAACCCAATTTTCATCGTCGGAGGTGGAGAAAAGCTTTACCATGATCGTTAGTTGTCAAGACCCGGGAGATTGTATACCGAATTCACAAACAAATCTGGTTTTTTTTCCTGCCACTTCTTCAACGCTTGAACAGGCGAAACATGCTCCAAACTTCTTTGGGGAATGTGCTGGTTGTAGACCCGTTCGTAGTTCTGGAGAGCAGATGCAAGCTGTCCAGATGAACTGAACCTCGTGGTGTTCAGGACTTCGGTTATGCGGCCATTGAAACGTTCCACCATCCCGTTTGTCTGTGGTTTTTTTTGTTTGATAAGCCGGTGTTCTATATCGTTCTTTTTGCACACCTTATCGAACAAGTGGTTGCCTGTTGGTTCACGTTCGCCAGTAGCGCAGAATCGATCA
Organism: Magnetococcales bacterium; assembly: GCA_015660855.1. Lineage (GTDB taxonomy): Bacteria > Pseudomonadota > Magnetococcia > Magnetococcales > UBA8363 > UBA8363. The sequence continues at coordinate 872 of JACSDG010000020.1, read as the reverse complement.
GTAAATTCTTTGCCGTTATCTGTGAGGACTTTGGACACCTTGAAGGGGGTCTTCTTGAGCAATCGGTCAAGGAATCCACTGGCATTCGTGGCACTCTTCTCACCAAGGATCTCAAGATAAACCCAACGAGTAGCTCGGTCAATCGCTACGAAAAGGAATTTTTGTTGGGCTTCGTTTGGCATCTTGGGTAGGTATTTAACATCGACATGGATGTACCCAGGCTCATAATCTTTAAAGGTTTTCCTTGTTTCCTTGGCATTATCAGTCCTTGGGATAAAGATCCTTGAGATTTGATACTCCATGACGTCGGAGGCAACGATCCAACGCAGACCGGGACAAATCAGGCAGAAGAAATTCCCGGATGACAGCCAGCAAATCATCCAGAGGCAGTAGCAGTGTGGTGCGGACAAGTACAATGATGCCTTCCTGGGCTTCAGTCAGATCCGTCTGGATATTTCTTGGACAATGGGACTTGTCATCAACAGAATCTCTGTTCTTCCATTTCCTGGCGGTGCTGCGAGACACATTGAAGAGTTCTGCAAGTTGCCGCTCTGACAAATTGGACTGCCTCATTTCTGCTCGGATAGCTGGGGTGGTACGAGCATTTTTATGAAGTTGAACTTGCACTTAGGTATCATCCTCTGTCGTTATTCAGTAAGTTTCAGCAAACTCTCGATGCACCTGTTTACACTTGGACTGGGTTTTCTGAGGCATGGGGGGGCTATCGTCCGATGGATTTTTAGGGACGAGGGGATTGCCCCCGTCCCTGGCTATCGGCTCGATGAGCCCCGCCGACCTATCCCTTGGTGGTTTGCTCCCCAGCATTGCCCACCTCCGTTTCACTCGGCACTTTGGAGTTTACAACGCGCCTG
>JACSDG010000172.1 GCA_015660855.1 Magnetococcales bacterium | reverse complement strand
GGTGAGCGGAACCATCACCCTGGCGGTGACGCCGGTGAACGACAGCCCCAGTGCCACCAACACCACCCTGACCACCACCTACACCGAGGATGCGGCCAGTGTCGCTTTGACCGATATTGTGGTGAGCGATGTGGATGCGGGTGAAACCGTCACGGCGACTTTGACCTTGGCCAATCCGGGGGCGGGAAGTTTGACGACGACGGGCGGTGGGAGTTATACCGCCAGTTTAGGGGTGTGGAGCGTCAATGGCAGTATCGCCACCGTAAATACGGCATTGGCGGCGGTGGCTTTCGTGCCGGTGGCCAATGGAGATGTCAACACGACCCTTGCGGTTGCCATTGCCGATGGTGGCGAGAATAGTGCTACGGCGGTGACCGGAACCATCACCCTGGCGGTGACGCCGGTGAACGACAATCCTACCCTGGCCAATGTGATTGCCAATCAGAGTGCTACCGAGGATCAACCCTTCAGCTTGACTTTGGCGGCCAATGTTTTTGCCGATGTGGACAGTTCCAACGCGTTGAGTACCACCGCCGGTCTGGTCAACGGTTCATCGCTTCCTTCCTGGTTGGTTTACACCAGCGCGTCTCGCACGTTCGCGGGCACGCCAGCCCAGGCAAATACGGGGGAAGTGACTGTCCGGGTCACGGCGTCGGACGGCAGTGCCAGTGTGGCTGGTGATTTTGTGTTGACCGTGCAGAATGCCAATGATCTGCCTGTGGCTGCTACTGGACGGTTGACCCTCGATGAAGATACGCCAGCCAACGGTTTCCTGGTGGCCAGTGATGAAGATGGCGATTCTGTCCTCTACAGTATTGTGACCAATGGCTCCTTGGGGCAGGTCACCTTGACCAATGCAGCGACAGGGGCATTTACCTATATTCCAGGCATCGATGCCAACGGTACGGACACCTTTACCTTTGTGGCCAGGGATGGGGTGGGTTTTTCAAATGCCGCCTCTGTGGTGGTGGTGATCAACCCGGTGGATGACGTTGTTGCAACCAGTGCAACTCCTGTTTCTCCTTCCCCGGAGGCGACGCCTACTCCGGAGGTGACGCCCGCTCCGGCAGTGGAAACTGATCTAACCGTTAAAACATCTATTGATTCCAAGGTGATTCCCGTTGTCAATACGGGATCTGCGGCAACGGTTGAGACAAGCGGTGTTATCGGGGAACCGACGGTCCGTGGCACTCAGGATCAGGCAAAGACAGGTTTGACTGTGCCTGTGGTGTCGAGGGTTGCCGATATTGCCAAAGGTGTGGATTCTGTGGTGGCGAATGAATTGGCGGGAGGGGGTCGGGTTGAACCGCCGGTGTCGATGGTGGCCGGAAATTTGGGGGTGAACGGTCGGGGGGGCGGGGAGGGGGTTCATGTTGTCACCGAGCCTAGTGGGGGGATGGGGGTGGAGGTGGTTGCCGTCCCGACGGTTGGTGGGGCAATCTCGGCCTCTGTGGAGGCATTATTGCGGGTGACGGAGGTTGCGGCGGCTTCAGGGAAGGTGGATACCGGGGTTTTGGTGACAACCATGAACCAGGCAGGTTTATCGGTGCAGGAGCAAAAGGTTGTCATGACCCGGTTGGGTGGCGAAGGCATCGTTACGGGCTATCTGGAGTCCGATAGTCTTTCCAGCCGGGCGGTGGGGGCGGTTTTGGAGCGTTTGGCCGAGGGTGAAAACGTGACCCAGGCGGATTTGCTCAAGGCGATGGTCAAGCTTGACATGGACCCCAGGGAGCGGATGTCCCATTTGTTGGCTTTTCAAATGGTGCAGAAAGCCCAGCGCACGGAGATGTTTTCCCAGGCACTGGGGCAGTTGGACGCTTTGGACCGGGGGAATGTTTTTGAACGGATCGATTCAAGCTTGTGGGATGGGGAGGGAGTGTCCAGGCGATCCTTTCCCGAATTGACTTCGCAAAAGGTGGCGGTGTTGATTGGGATCAACGGTTATCCTGCGCCAGTTCCCAATCTGGGAACCGCGATCAATGATGTTCATGCGGTGGGCGATAAGCTGGGTTCCTTTGGCTATCAGGCCATTGTTCTGGAAAATTCCGGTTTTTCTGACATTATCGGCACTTTTAAAAAATTGGCCGAAAAAATCAAACCTGGTCAGGAGTTAATCGTCTATTTTGCCGGACATGGGTATTATCGGGAGGAAACGGCTACCGGCTATTGGATCCCTGGGGATGTGGATGTGGCCTCGTCGGACAAATGGATTTCAACCAGGCAAATATCTGATTTTCTGGGAAAAATTCCAGCTTCGCGCATCATGGTGATTTCGGATAGTTGCTATTCGGGTTCGTTGACGCGGGAGTATGCCTTCTCTGCCGAGAGTGATGGTTTGAGCGTTCCGGAGATCAGCAAGCGTCGGGCGGTGATGATGCTCTCATCGGGTGGTGAGGAACCGGTGATGGATGGTGGTGGCGATGGGCATTCGGTTTTTGCCCGCAATCTGCTGTCCAGCCTGGGAGATGGCAGCAAGGTTCGCACCGGGTTTGATCTGTTCAATCAGGTTCGCAGTGAGGTGGTCAAGGCGTCACCACAAACGCCGCAATATGGGGCGATGCTTTCCGCCGGACATCAGGTGGGTGGCGACTATCTGTTTTCGGGACTTTCGGGAAGGGATTGACCCAAAAAATGGTGAGACAGATCCAGGTAGTAGATATGGGATGAAGTCCCGAAGGTTTTGGTTTTTGCCCGAAGAGCATGATGACCGCACTGGAAAACAATTTGGTCTTGTGTCAGGATGCAGGTGGGTAATGGGGCCATGTGAGCGATTCACCCGATTTCAAAAGATGCCCCCCTTCAGGATGGAAAGCTTCTAGGTGGCACAGCATATCTGTGACGAACTGACAAGCGTTGAAACGCCGATGTAGCTCAATTGGCAGAGCAACGGATTTGTAATCCGTAGGTTTGGGGTTCGATTCCCCACATCGGCTCCAATAAAAACAAAGACTTACGGTCACCATCAAGGTGGCCGTTTTTGTTTTGGGTTACGCCGGGGTTACAAGAACGGTGTAAGCGGATGTAAGCGGACACTTAAGATGAAGTGTAGCGCGTTTTTTCTTGACTTCCTTGATGTTTAACGCGATGCCGGCCTAGCGTCGCTTTTGATTCTTTGTTGAAAGGTTTCCGACATCAGCAAGGTTTGAATGACCCTCTCGGCCATCCGTTGGTTTCCAGCGTCGGTAAAATGGATGGAATCATTGAAATGCTGGGGATCTCCTGGAATGGTATCTTCTCCACCAATGAGAATGCTTCCGGTGACCTGGGCGACCTTGGTGATGACCTGATTGTAAATACGAAACCCTTGCAGCAGCAGACGGGGTGTCATGTAGGGCATATAGTAGAGAGAGGACGACGCAGCCTTGAGGTTTTCAGCTGGCGTATGGTTGTCGCGCATTTGTTGTGACCACGTCGCCACAGCGACCAATCCCCCCTGATCCTGAGCTTCATGGATCAATTCCAGCAGACTTTTTTCAAAGGTGAGACCGAAGGTTGGCGGAAGATCCCGCAAATGGTCGATGCCGCTTTGGGCTTGACGTTGAATCGTCCAAAGGCGAAAATTTTTTTCGGCAAGAAACCAAAAAAGGGAATGGCGTCCAAGCCAATCGGTCTCATCCACCTTTTTGAACAATCCCTGCTCCTTGGCCAGTTGCCTGGTTTCCCAGGACATGTCGTTACTGGCGTGGTAGATGATGAAAATATCGGGATGCAAAGGTTTGACCCTCTGGCGCAGATCTTTCAGTGAGGCCGTTACGGACAGTCCGGGTATTCCCGCATTGACGTAGTCCATGGGGACATCGGGGTAGGTCTCCTGGATTTTTTTCCAGACCAGATGGGGCCAAACCTTGTCGTTGCCGCTGGCTTCGGCGCAATAGGTGGTGGATGCACCGATGAAAGCGATTCTTATCGTCCCTTCCGGTTTGGGTACGGTGATCTCCGGGCCGCGAAATCCCATAGAGTTGATTTTTGTGGAGCGGGATTCATAATTGGCTACAGGAACGCGCAAGCCGTTTTTTTCATCATCACGGTAGGCTTTGTCCAGGGTTTCCGCCGAGCCGTAGTACCACCATTGACGTGCCCGTACCCCCCCTTCGACCATGAACAAAGACAATAGAATAATGGTGGAATAGGTTGCGATTGTTTTCAGATGGTTTTTTCTTTCAGGGGGATTGTTTCTCGCGGGGTTGGGGGGAGTCGCCATGGTGCATTCCTAAAAAACTGTGAGAAGCAGCATTCCGAGCAGCACACGATAGACGACGAAAACGGTCAATGAGCGATTTCTGATCCAAAGCAACAGCCAGTGTATCACCAGGAACGCAGTGATGCCTGAGGCGATGAATCCCACCGCCATGGGCAACCATTCGTCGGGAGCCGGGGTTTGGCGAATCCACTCCGCCAATTCCAGAAGTCCTGCAAGGACACTGACGGGTATGGCCAGCAAAAAGGAAAAACGGGCGGCCGATTCACGATTGAGGTTTAAGAACAGCCCGGCGGTCATGGTGACGCCAGAGCGGGAAGTCCCCGGGATCAGGGCCAATGCCTGGGCGCAGCCGATGACGATGGCTTCCCTGGCACCGGCGTCTTTGAGGGTGCGGGTTCGCTGCCCCATTTGGTCGGCAAACCATAACAACAGACCAAAAATGATGGAAGTCATCCCGATGATGAAAGGATCCCTGGCGACGGTCCCCACGAGGTCTTTGCAGGTAATGCCCGCCAGTCCGATGGGAATGGTGCCGATTCCCAGCCACCACGCCAAGCGACCGTCGGCATGGTGTTGCCAGCCACCGCTGCGGAATGTGGCGAAAAAGGCGGTGATCAATCGGGCGACATCTTTGCGAAAATAGGCGATCAAGGCGACCAGGGAGCCGGTGTTGACCGCGATATCAAAACTGAGTCCCTGATCCGGCCAGCCGAGGAAACGGGGCAGGAGGATCAAGTGCCCGGAAGAACTGATGGGGAGAAATTCGGTGACACCTTGAACAATCCCCAATACGAGTGCGTGAACCCAGTCCATGGTATGTTTTCAATCCCGATAAAGTTGACCCATCCGGGCATGATGCCTCTCAAACAAGGTAAAAAGCAAACCCTGGTGATGGATGTTACGGTTGCTGCTGCATTTGGAGATACATATCGTCCAGCAGGAGGAAAAATCGTTTTTGCAGAGCCGACAAGGTGCCGCTGAAGGCGAGGCGGTCGGTGTGGTTAGGGGTGGTGCAACATTGTTGCAATTCGGAAAATATGGATTGGAACTGTTGCATTGATCTACCCGATGTTTTGCCAATATTCTCGATGTGTTGTAGCACCTGTTGATCCAGTTGGAGGAGAATGGCCTCGACATCTGGAAGGGTTCCTTTGGGGGCGTCCCAACTGGCTCTGCTGATGGCGGCGAAATGTTCCAGGGTCTGGTGCTTGATTTGGCCGACATCAAACGGATTGGAACCGATATTGAGGGTGTGGGCCGTTTCCAGCAAACGGTGGCCTGGAGATGCGGTGGTCGCCACCAGGATCGATATGTGATGGATCATGCCGGAGAGAATGTGAATCTGCCGGGTGATGGCATCCAGCCGCATGCTGGCTTTGGTTGTGGCATTGCCACCACGGATGGCTGCGGCATCCATCCGTTTGGCGGTTTCATCCAGGGTATTGCTCTGTTCCACGAGTTTATTGGCCCCCGCCGAAGCTTCATCGGCCGAGCGTGCGATTTCCCGGGTTTCCATTGCGGCGTTCTGCACCGACTGGGTGACATTGAGGGCAGAGTGCCCCAATTCGTTGACCTGGTTTTGCACGGCACTTGAAGCTTGAGTCACCCCGTTCATGGCCTGAGAAATATCTTCCAGGCGGCTGCTTTGCAGTTTTACCGCCAGGGCAATGGTCTGGTTGCCGTTGTAGATGCGGTTGATGGATTTCGTGACGGCGGCAAAGGCCCGCCCGTTTTCTCGGGAAATGTCCTGGATGTCCAGGATTCTTTCGGAGATCATTTCGGTGGCCTTGGCGGTTTGTTGCGCCAATACTTTGACTTCATCGGCCACCACGGCAAATCCAGCCCCGGCGGCTCCGGCCCCGGCCGCTTCGATGGAGGCGTTCAGGGCCAGCATATTGGTCTGTTCGGCGATATTGTTGATGATTTCCACGACGTTGCCGATGGAAGTTGCCGAATTTGACAATCTTTGGGTCACCTTGTCGGCGGCATCGGCATGTTGTCGGGCCTGCTCCGATTCCAGGGCAGCCGCTCCCGACTGGGCGCGAACCTCGACCAGGCTTGAAGACAGGTCGGCAACCGCCTGGGATATCGACAGGATGGCGTGTTCCACCTGGATCAGATTTTCACGCACCCCGTCGATATGGTTTGTGATTTCCCGGGCGGCGTGTTCCATGGTATCGATCTGAGTGCTGGCCTGGGAAGTGGCGCGGGCGATGCTTCCCAGATTGGAGCCTAGGTGTTCGGTGGCACTGGCCACTCCGGCCACTTCCTGACTGGTGATGGTGACCGCCTGCCGGATGGTCTCCATGTTGCTTTCCAGTTCTTCGTAGGCAACAATGGTTTCCTTGGCCAGTTTTTGTGTGGTCAGGGCGTCTTTTTCCAGGGCTTCCTTACTGGCATCCAAGGATTGGACCGAGGCGTCCAGAGAGTGGGCGTGCAGATTGATTTTGCCAACGATGTCCGCCAGGCTGTTGACCATGGTATCG
>JACSDG010000171.1 GCA_015660855.1 Magnetococcales bacterium | reverse complement strand
GGGCAGTGCCCCAAGGTTTTGTTTTTGAATTTAAACAAAAAGCTTCATTGCCTATGGGGGTTTGGGGGCGAAGCCCCCAAGGTTTTGGTTTTTGCCTGAAGAGCATCACAAACATGATGCTCTTCAGGCAAAAAGACAAAATCAAAACCCTGGGGCTGCGCCCCTAGACCCCCCTTGGGGGGAAGTAAAATCAAAATCAAAGTCAAAAGAAAAACCTTGGGGGCTGCTGCCTCCAAACCTCCGCCGGGGGGGATGATCCCCCCCGGACCCCCGCAATGGTTTTAACCTCGAAAAAAAAGGGGGGGGACTGAACGGTTACTCTGGAACAGGTGCGACTTCTGCGGGCCAAGCGGTTTGGGCCTTCCGGGGGGACCGGTGGATGCAATCCCCAAATGCTGTTCCAACCTTCCCAGGTGACTATTAAAACCCTGGAATTCCGATGGGTCCCGGGAGGTCAGGAATCACGCTGCACCCTTGTAGGGCAAGGAATATGAAGAGTGCGATATAGACCAGGTGCTCTTTTTTCAAAGTCATAGCCAAGTCCTCACAGGAAGTGCCAAATTGTAGAAGAAATATTTTTTTAATGTGTGGAGGCCGTTCCTTATTTTTCCGCACCAACCAACTGGGCAACACCCCAACGATCAGGGGCAGGAACCACTCGGCAACGATGATACTTGAAGCCAAGCTGATTTGGAATGCTTGGATGTTGGACTTCCACCAAATTCCGCCGGACTGGAGCCAAAAACGGCCTTCGACCCAAACGTGCGTCAAACCGACGTCCTGCCGCCCTTTTTCCACCGGCGTAGATATATCGGATTGGCAACACGGGCTTTTCTTCGACTGGAACGCTTCAGTTTTGCGACAGGGCTCAGTTGGTTTAAAATCAAGACTCGTATCTGCCAGGACGCAACTCGGTAGGAACAGGGAGTCGAACGACAATACCCCACCTTCTGCATGCAGGTCGCGACGCGATGGAAGGCCCGCTCCGGTTTGGGGGAGAGGCCGATGACGGCGATGGTTTTAAAATTTCTCAGAATGGGTAAAATAATGTTCTGGTCGATGGATGTCATGGCTGGATTGGCAAATGGGCGTCATTGACGGTTCGCCGGGAGAGTCATGCGGTCCATGATGCGAAAAAACCGGGCTTTCTTCCCAGAAAAACACGGATAGACGGTGGTTTCCTCCAAAGAAAAGGTTATTATGAAGCAAACGGGGTAGCATGCCCTGGAATTTTGCGGCTAGGAGTTGAATTTTATGTTGGAAGTGGCACGATGGACGTTCCATCTGGAGTCTCAGGCGATACAGGCCATGGCGGACCGGTTGGATGGTCGCTTTGCGGTGGCGGTCATTTTTCTGCATGACCTGCTACAGGCGGAGCTGATGTGATTTTTCCCTGGCACCTGGGGCGTGACATACGCATGCTGGCCCTAGACGTGGATGGCGTGCTGACAGATGGTGTCATTCATCTGGATGCCGAAGGCCATGAACACAAAAGATTCCATGTGACCGATGGGTTGGGAATCCGGTTGCTGCTGGAGGCGGGATTGCGGGTGGGTTTGATCACGGCACGACGTTCGGTGGCGGTGGCCAAGCGGGCGGAAGAATTGTCTCTGTCTTTCGCTCACATGGGGGTGCGCGGGGGGAAGTGGCAATGTTTGCAGGGAGAATTGCTCAAGGGGGGAATTCGGCCAGACCAGTGCGCCTGTATGGGCGATGACCTGATTGATCTGGAAATGCTGTGCCGGGTGGGGCTGGCGACGGCCCCCATGGATGCCCGTCCGGAGGTAAAGCAAAGGGTCCATTGGGTTGCCTCTCTCCCGGGGGGGCGGGGCGCGGTGCGCGAATTGGCGGAAGGGTTGTTGATGGCCCAGGGACGTTGGGAGGACATCGTTGCCGGCTTCATCCCTGGGAGTCATTCCAATGACCATGGACAGTGATGAAAAACGATCATGAAATCTTTGGCCATCCACCATGTGGGTTATCTCAAGTATATGTTTCTGTCCCTCGCCATCCTGATCCTGCTGGGGTTGGGGTGGCATCTGTGGCAGCCTTTCACCCTGGGATCGGGGGAAATATTGTTTTTTAACAGCGGACCCGAGGGGGCCATGGTGACCGATCTGAGCATGGTGCAGTTCGAGGGCAGGGAGACGCGCTGGACATTGAACGCTAAAAGTGCCATTCGCGCCCGGGATGACAATGTGATCATCAAACAGCCCCATCTGGAGGTTTATCACAACGATGGCAGAAAAATGGAGGTAACTTCGAGTCAGGGGGCAGTCAACAATGAAACCAGGGCGGTGATCTTCCATGGCGGGGTGGAAGCCATGGATGGACCGCACAACCGGTTGACGACCGATTGGTTAAGGTTTGATCCCAATGAACGAATATTGTATACCGATCAGGCTTTCCGGTTGGAGGGTGAAAATGTTCGTATGGAAGGCGTCGGTTTTGTATTGAATCAGGAAACCCGTATCCTCAGGGTGACCAGTAAAGTCAGGGTGATGTTTAACGAGGTGCTCATCAAGGAGGGTGGGGCGTGGGGGTCCTGAGTCGTACATCAATCTCGGTGCCGGCGGTTTCAAGGGTGGGGTGGCGACTCCTTTGGCTGTTGCTGGTTTTTTTTGCAGCGCGCACCTCTTTCGGTGCCGAGGGGTTGGTGGTGACGGCCGATTCCCTGGAAATGGATCAGAAACAGCAAACGGCGGTTTTTTCTGGCAATGTGGTGGCGGAGGACAGCAACATGCGTCTCGCTGCCGACAAAATGGTGGTGCAGTATGTCATGAAATCCAGGACAGGAGGTGGACGTGGCAGCGTGCGTGAGGTAAAAGCGGACGGAAACGTTTCCATTAATCAGGGTGAGAACCGTGGAACGGCCCAAAATGCGGTTTACAGTGCCGTTCATCGCACTCTGGAGCTTGTGGGTGGCGAAAAAAACGCCTCCATCCATCGGGGTAAAGACTATCTGGAGGGAAAAAAAATCCTCCTGACCCTGGGTGCCGATCTGAAGATTGACCGGGTATCGGTTCAGGGAGGTGGCGGCAAAAAACGGGTTTCGGCTCGCATCACTTCGTCGGGTGGTGTGGAAGGGGGGGGATCGGGCGGCGGTATTCCCGATCTGGTGGGCGTGGAGAATTCCGGGGGGCGTGCTTCACCAAAGGAAGGGGGGGCGGGTGCGGCTTCGACCAGGGATGATCCTGGGCTCCCATCGCCACCGGCGGTCCGACCTGTGCAACGGCCTGGCCGGGAGCAGGGCGATTGACATGGCGGCAGACCGGGAGTCAATCTTGGACAGGGGTTCGGTCATGGCCATGGGGCTCGGAAAAAGCTATCGGGGCAGGCAGGTCGTGGACGATGTGGGACTCAAGCTCGTCTCCGGTGAGGTGGTGGGTCTGCTCGGTCCCAATGGTGCCGGAAAAACGACGACTTTCTACATGATCGTCGGGTTGGTAGCCCCCGATAAAGGGTCAATCTGGCTCGATGGGCGCGACATTACCGGAGATCCCATGTACATGCGGGCGCGCAGAGGCATATCCTATCTGCCGCAGGAACCGTCGGTGTTTCGTAAAATGTCGGTGCGCGACAATGTTCTGGCTATCCTGGAAACGTTGCAACTGACGCGGGAACAAAGATTGGAAAGGTTGGAGCAACTCCTGGCAGAATTGGGAATATCCCATTTAAGTAGGGCCATGGGATATTCCTTGTCTGGGGGGGAGCGGCGGCGGGTGGAAGTGGCGCGGGCCTTGGCCATTGAGCCGCGATTTATTCTTTTGGATGAACCGTTTGCCGGCGTGGACCCTTTGGCAATCGAAGATATTCGGTCCATCATATTGCATCTGAAGCAGCGGGGGATCGGCATATTGATTACGGACCACAATGTTCGGGAAACCTTGGGAATTTGTGACAGAGCCTATATTCTTTCCCAGGGGCGGGTGTTGGCCAGGGGCAATCCCGAGGCGGTGGTGAAGGATGACCAGGTTAGGCAAATGTATCTTGGAGACGCATTCAAGCTCGATTAAGAACAAGGGAAGTTCATGGCATTAGGTTTGGAACTCAAATTACGGATGGGCATGCAGTTGGTGATGACACCCCAACTGCAAATGGCCATCAAGCTGTTACAGATGTCCAGTCTGGATCTGGCCGACTATCTGCAAGAGGAGCTTGAAAAAAATCCGCTCCTGGAGCGGGAGGATGGGACGGTGGACGGCGTGGAGCCAACCGAAGCCCAAAAGTTGGATGAATCCAGGGAAAACTATGCGGGAGGAATGGAAGAACCGTTCCAGGTGCGGCCTGAGAGTACCGACATCGTCAAGGAGCGGGAAAAATTGGATCGGGACAATCCCGAATCGGGATTGGGTGAAGATTTACAGGTGGATGCTTCCTGGGAGGATGTTTATGGGGACAGCTATTCGGCGGTTCCCTTCGAGAATGCCTCGGGTGCTGAAGCCCCTCCGTTGGAAAACACCCTGACGGGGAGCCAGACGTTGCAGGATCATCTGGTGTGGCAGTTGGGGGTTTCGGCGTTGCACGAAAAGGAAAGGTCGTTGGGTCTGACCTTAATCGATGCCATCGATGAAAATGGCTATCTTTCCACCGATCTGAAGTCTATTTCCGAGATGACCGGCACGTCGGAGGAGGATTTGGAGGATGCGCTGATTCTGGTGCAATCCTTTGATCCGGCTGGAGTTGGGGCGCGTAATTTGGCGGAATGTTTGTATTTGCAGTTGAAAAATGAAGGAATGGCGCATCCGCCGTACACGGTATTGCTGGAGCATCTGGAAGATTTGGCACGGCGGGATTTTCGCAAACTCAAGCGGTTGCTGAAATTGGATGAGGAGGAATTGGGGGAGGCGGTTTCGGTTATACAGTCGCTTAATCCCAAGCCGGGTTTGGCCTATGGCAGTGACCAGACGAACTATGTCGTTCCGGATGTGTTTGTGAAAAAGCTGGATGGGGAGTGGGTTGTGGAAATCAATCCGGAGACGCAACCCAGGCTCAGGATTAACCGGGCCTATGAGGCGGCTTTGGGGGGAAACATATCGTCGCAGGACAAGCGATTTTTGGCGGATAATGCCCGTTCGGCGCAATGGTTGATCAAAAGTTTGGAGCAGCGTTCGAGTACTATTTTTCGGGTGGCGGAGAGCATCGTTCGTTTCCAGAAGGATTTTCTCGATCATGGACAGGAATATTTAAAACCGTTGATCCTCAAGGATGTTGCTGACGACATTGGGGTGCATGAATCGACGACATCACGGGTGACAAGCAACAAATATATGCACACGCCACGGGGGATATTTGAGCTTAAGTTTTTCTTCTCGTCATCTTTGGGGTCGCAGACGGGGGGAGAGAATCATTCATCCGAGGCGGTCAAATTTAAAATTCGCAAGATGGTGGATAGTGAGCCGGCGAACCGCCCTTTTTCCGATGAAAAACTGGCAAAATTATTGCAAGAACAGGGGATCGATGTGGCGCGCAGGACGGTGGCAAAATATCGGGATGCGTTGAATATCCCTTCATCGTCGCGACGCAAGCAGTTGGCACCCAAGAGCGAGTCCTGAAGGGGTCATCTTTTGTCGGCTTCCGACCGAAGAGCCGGGCAAAAGGTGATATTTCATTGGGAGTGGTCGTGGTGGACGAGATTGGTAAAATCGGTCGTCTGGTCATTGTGACGGGCTATTCCGGGGCGGGGATATCCAGTTCTTTGAAATATTTGCAGGACATTGGCTATTCATGGATGGACAATGCGCCGCTGGGGGGGATCTTGGCGTTGGTGGAAGGGTGTCGGCGGGATCTTTGCGGTAGGGAGGGGTTGGTTATCGGGTTGCATTGGCGCAATTATGGACACATTGAATTATTGCAGGATACTTTAGGCACCTTGTCGGGATTGTGTGAGCGTTTGGAGTTGGTGTTTCTCGAAGCGGAAGCGGAGGTGTTGGTATCGCGCTATCGGGAGACCCGTCGCCGTCACCCGACGGCGCAAAATCGGACGGTCATTGAGGCGGTGCGGGAAGAAATCGAGGCTTTGCAACCGTTGCGGGCGATGGCGGATACGGTTTTGGATACCTCCTTGACCACTTTGCCGGAGCACAGGGAACGGTTGCAGCGGCGTTTTTACAGATCGAATGTTGCGGATCTGGTTATTGTATTGCGATCTTTTGGTTTCAAGTTTGGGTTGAATACCGACGCCGATATGGTATTGGATGCGCGATTTTTGCCTAATCCGTTCTATGTCCCTGAACTGAGGGATGCGACGGGGCTGGACGCTTCGGTACAGGAATATTTGGCCAAGGATGGGGATGTGTTGGCTTTCCTGGACCGTCTGGTTGATTTGTTTGGCTATTTGTTGCCGCGTTATCAGAGTGAGAAAAAACATTATTTTACGGTGGACATTGGCTGTACCGGAGGTCACCATCGATCGGTTTTCCTGGTGCATCATTTGGCCCAAAGACTGGCCCCTATGGGTTACCAGGTGCTGGTGCGCCATCGGGAGTTGGAACGGTGATTCTTTGACGGCAATGATGCAGTGACAGGTGGGTCATTTTTGTGTAGGCTGGGGTAATTTTAACGTATCGGAAAAACAAAGTTTGGCAAAAATCATTGCGGGGGTCCGGGGGGGATCATCCCCCCCGGCGGAGGTTTGGAGGCGGAGCCTCCAAGGTTTTGGTTTTGAATTAAAACAAAAAAGCTTTATTGCCTATGGGGGTTTGG
>JACSDG010000170.1 GCA_015660855.1 Magnetococcales bacterium | reverse complement strand
TCGGCTCGATGAGCCCCGCCGACCTATCCCTTGGTGGTTTGCTCCCCAGCATTGCCCACCTCCGTTTCACTCGGCACTTTGGAGTTTACAACGCGCCTGTCCACGGGGCCAAGCATTTCGTTAATGGCTTCCCTGGCAAGGAATAGAGGGTAGCTCCGTCTTGGTATATAATCTATCGGGTCCAAACAAGATCATGGTTCCACAACGTTCTGGCCGCCGTCCACAATTCACCCCTTTCGACCGTATCATCTGGCTATTCCTTGCCAACGTTTGGGATGGATGGGAAAAAGGACCGGAGATCATTTATCCGGACACCGTGACTGGAACGAGTGATTATCACAACCCAGCAGTAGATCATTTGAAGCTGAAAACGTCGGAAATCCACATCCGTGGGTCTCCATCAATGCGTGTTTTCCAAACAAATTTGCTCGGATATTCAACCGCCCTTCAACTCAAAGGGTGCTGTTGTTTGTTGCCAGAACCGACTGGCTTTCCTCATTTGGCTGCCATCACCATCGACCATCTCCCTTTTCCCACATCTTGACGGCATCATATGGGCGAACAGCAACTCATTTTGCCCGGTCATTCTGAGTCACAGACTCGCGGACAAGGTTTTGAGGATGGACAGGCGGGCAGTGCCGATCCCGAACAACCACCCGCCCCCGGACTGCCACAATCGGCCATGGGTTCGTTGCAATGGGTAACACCTTTAAAATAAGACCCTTTTAATAACATACACTTACAAAGTTATCAAACGGGTAGAGAAAGACTGGCGGAGGGGGAGGGATTCGAACCCCCGGTGCCTTGCGGCACGGCGGTTTTCAAGACCGCTGCTTTAAACCACTCAGCCACCCATCCGTGAGTTCCAAGTAAACCACGTTGTCATGCCTTTGCACAACGGTCCAAATTTTTTGAGAACGCGCCCGAGCCAACGGCAGTCCAAAGGTAATGGCCCGCCAGTTCATTCATAAAAAAGATCAATCACCTGCGTTGGAAGTCCAACGTCTTTTTTTACCTGCTCTGCTGCATGGGTGGCTGTCTTGCTGTCGCGATAGTTGACCCGCACTGAAAACCATTTTTTTTCATCTTTGACCAGCAGGTGAACATAGGGATCCAACCCTTTCTCTGCCATGACCGCAGCCAGTCGTTCCGCATTTTCTCGGTTTAAAAAAGAACCGGTTTGCACGACAAACAATTGACCGGCGGATCGTAAATTCTTTTCGCTTACCAAGGGAAGGGCATTTTGGATACCCAACGCGTCTCCACTGTCCATCGGCGTCTTGCCGGATGAAACTTTTGCATCAATGCCTTTCTCTTGAGAACCAACCGGCTTTATATGTTTCTTTAAGGGTTCCGGGGTTGCCATAAGATTGGATCGGAGTTGCTGACCGGAAAATTCCGGGGAAGCGGCAGCTTCGGTGGGCACGGGCAGAGGGGCTGAAGAATTTTCAATATTCCCCTCCATGATGGTCGCCATGCTTTGACCAAGGGGATCGGCATGGGTCACTTTCCTTGTCGAGCGATCGGCAACCGCAAATGGCTTGGGAACTGGAACCGCCGGAACCCCATCGGTACTACGTGAGTGAGTTGATGGTATAGAAACTTCCTCGGCAGGAATGGGTAACTTGTCTGTTGATTGCTTGGCGGCAGGGGGCATCGCAGGCGAATGAACCCTGGGAAAGGGAACCTGACTTTTCTTTTCGGCCTCGGAGACCGGTTCTTTCCCCACGGGATCCGGGGGAGAAACCGGTCTCTGGTCCGAAATGCGGGCTTTTTCGTTGGATGGCTGTGGTCCTGTTTGTCCAGGCGGATCGATTGCGGGATGGCTGGCAACCACCAATTTTTCGCTGGGCGCAGAAGGCGGCAGCGGAACCCGCGCAGACAGGGTGTCGGCAGAAGGCTGTCCCTCAACGCCTTTTTTTTCCTTTGGTGCAGGCACTTCGATCTGGGGCGGAGGATTGGCAGGCTGCTTGACCTCTGCGACATTCCGCCGCTCTCTGGGTACCCACGGTTCTTCCTGGAGGTTGGTTTTCTTTTGCGCATCAGGGGGAGAAACCGGACTGTACAGGACTCGCGATGATGTCCCTGGGGGGGGTGTTTTCGCGGAGGCACTCTTCTCTTCGGAAGGGGGAGGGGATTCTTTTTTGGGAGGCAGAGCCTTTTTGAGTACATCTTCCAGGTTGACCGACTCGGTAATTTGTCGAACGGCATCGGGGTTTTTGGAAAAATAAACAGAAATAAAATGGGCTGCCGACCAACCAATCAGGATCAACAGGCCTGCCGCCATAAACCAAGTCAACATCGATGAAGGGCGGAAGTCGCCGCCTTCCGGTTTTTCGTCGATGGCCCTGCAAACCAATCTGCGGCTGATGATCCTTTGAGGCCGAATTTTGAGCTCCGCCGCAATTTGATTGAGTATTTCATTGATTATCCCGGGATTGCCCTGGCTTCTTGAGAAGATTTCCACCCAGGCAAACCATGAAACCCGGTAATGATCTCCCCAGTTTTTTTTTAAATGGAAATGGATGTAGTCCCACACTTCACTGCGGGTGAGCGCAGTCACTTCTCCCGATCCGATGACGAGTCGTCCCAGGGGGATGAAGGGTTGCGAATCCAGCAGGGGGATGAGTTCATGGGATCCACAAAGGAGAACTTGCAGCGGATGGACTTCGTGGGAGACAAAGCGAATGGACAATTCCAATAGGGAGGCGTTTTCCGGAGTGAGCAGGTGGGCTTGATCAATGGCAATGAGAAGCTTTCTACCGCTACGCACACGCCTTTCAAGGGCTTCCATGAGGTCTTCACTGACTGGAATGCCATCGGGGGCCAAAGATTCCCATTCGGGATCGACGGCCCGAATCAGCATCTCAAGGAAGCGGATTGTGCTGTCGTCCGGTTCGGCAAACAGGGCCATGTCGCGATTTTCGGGCAGAATACCCTGGAGGCGTTGCAAAAACAGACTTTTCCCGGCCCCCTGCGCACCGGTAATGAGAATCGCCCCCTCGCCCCGAACGATGGAGGAACGCAACACCCGCCATACCGGGGCGTGACTTGCCACCGGAAAAAAAGGCTGCGAACGTTTGGGTTGTATTGGGGGCACCCGCTTGCCTAACTGAACTGGTCTGATCGCCACTTCCATGGTCAAATCCGTGTTATTGTCCAGGACCTTTGCAGTCTCAGCACTGAGGGGCACCAATGCCTCTCAAGTGGGGCGTACAATAACACATAGTCATCGATCTCAAAACGGTCGATCTTTGGATCCACGGCTCCAGCGGCGAAAAATATGCTCAGGCGGCTACCTTGGAATCGAGTGTTTCTGAATAATTTTCCATGAGAGTCACCAACTCGGTCAAAAGCGGCGACATGGGGGGAACCTTGAACATGGGTCGGTTCAAAACATCTTTGAAAAAAGACCTGGAAAAGTTAACATGCCGCCTGGAGGAGTTTTTCAAAACCGTTTCCCATTGGTTCAAAAGGCTGAGCCATCCATCTACGGTCAGAAAGCCGGGGGGGACGGATGCGGTGTTGTGACGGCTCAATGCCGACACCAAGGATTCCATCAGCGTCACGGCACATTCCAGGCGTTCGGCTTTCGCTTCCCGGGACAGGTCTTCAAGGAGACTGGAAAAATCACGGTCGGGATTGATGCGTTGTATGGACATGAGTTACAACTCCTCCAAATGGCCGGTTTGTTCAAGTGTTCAGGGGTGATCTTCAACGGGTTCGGGATGGTCAATCACGCTGGCTGGCGGCCTCCGAATAGATACGATAACCCTTCAGGGGTAAGGCTGCCGTTTGCATCATGTCTTCGTTTTGTTCGATGTCGGTAGCGGAAGAAACCAGCTGCCATGTCAATATGGGGTGGTGGGGAATGATTTTTCCCGTGCTCTGTGTCATCGAACCGGTTTCGGCTGGCAATCGGCTCTCACTCGGGGGGAGATTGTCCTTCGCGCTGCCAAACCCTTCCGGGAGGGGGACGGGGAGGCCATCTTCACTGTCGGCGGTGATCGTGGGCGGAACCTCCCGGGTAGCGGGGGATGCGTCAGCGAGAGTCTTGGCGAAGGGGTCGGAATCGCCGATATCCTGTCTTGATGGATGCACAGCCTCTTGCCCCGGATTGAAAAGGCTTTTCAGGCTGTAAGTCACCATTGACGCTATGGAATTGGCTTCACTCATGAATTCACTCCTTTTTTCCCTGGATACCGGGGGATCGGAAAACCAGGAATGCAAAACCAATACCAAACCAATTTACATGGTGTTGGGGGCTGATTGAGTGGTAAAACAGGGTTATTCTTGCGGGCTTCGGTCTTTCGAGGGTATCCCTTTGCGTCAGAAATCCAACGGCCCGTTGCCTTGCCCCCGGTTGGGGAAGGCTGGTGTTTCATATCAGACAACATTTCCAAGTTTAAGGATGATACCGTGAGCAGCTTCATGCACGACAGAGAGGGAAAGATCTGGATGGATGGTTCGTTGGTGGAATGGAGAGAGGCCAAGGTCCACGTCCTGACCCATACACTCCACTATGGATGCGGAGTTTTTGAGGGGATTCGATGTTATGCAACCTCTCAGGGACCGGCGGTGTTTCGTCTTTCCGAGCATATTGCCCGTCTGTTCAGTTCAGCGCATATCATGCGGATGTCTATGCCCTGGTCTCAGGAGACTATCCAAAAGGCTTGTCTTGAGGTGCTGCGGGCCAATGGACTCGGGTCTGGCTATTTGCGCCCCATCGCCTTTTACGGTGCCGAAAGTATGGGACTCAATCCCGGTGCCTGCAAGGTTCACGCGGGTATTGCCGCATGGGAGTGGGGGGCCTATCTGGGCGAAGAGGGTATGGAAAAGGGAATTCGCGTCAAAACCTCTTCCTATACCCGCCATCATCCCAACGTTACCATGACCCGTGCCAAGACGGTTGGCAACTATCCCAACTCCATCCTGGCAAAAACCGAAGCCCTGTCCTGCGGTTTCGATGAGGCTTTGCTGTTGGATACGGAAGGTTATGTCGCCGAAGGTTCGGGTGAAAATGTTTTCATCCTCAAAAACCGCACCCTCATTACGCCGCCTCCCGACTCGGCACTTGCCGGCATCACCCAGGATACCGTCATGACTCTGGCCCGAGAGATGGGGTTTCAGGTGGTCCAACAGCGTTTTCCCAGAGATGAGGTTTACATCGCCGACGAGGCCTTTTTTACCGGAACGGCTGCGGAAATCACTCCCATCCGCGAATTGGATGGACGCAAAATTGGTTTGGGGACCGCTGGTCCGATTACAAAGGCTATTCAGACGCGTTTTTTTGATGTTGTTCAAGGACGCGATGATCGCCACAAAAATTGGCTGACTTTTTTGGGATGACTCCATGACCAAGCATACGTATGTCTTTACCATGAAAAACGTTACCAAGGTGGTCCCGCCCAAGAGGATCATCCTGGAGGATATTACCCTCGCTTTCTTGCCGGGGGCCAAAATTGGTGTCCTTGGGCTTAACGGTTCTGGCAAGTCAAGCCTGCTTAGAATCATGGCGGGTTTGGATACCGAGATCAATGGCGAGGCCCGACCGGCTCCCGATATTCGCGTTGGTTTCCTGTCGCAGGAGCCGGAACTGGATCCGGCCAAAAGTGTCCGGGGCAATGTGGAGGAGGGGGTTGGCAAACTAAAAGAATTGCTGGATAAATTTAACGAAGTCAGCATGAGCTTTGGCGAGGTGACTGATGATGGGGAGATGGAAAAGCTGATTGAACGGCAGGCGGTGCTTCAGGATGAGATTGATCGTCTGGATGGATGGGATTTGGATCGTAAGCTGGAAATTGCCGCCGATGCTTTGCGTCTACCCCCTTGGGATGCCGATGTTCAACGTTTATCGGGGGGGGAACGACGCCGGGTTGCTTTGTGCCGTCTGTTGTTGTCGGCTCCGGACCTGTTGTTGTTGGACGAACCGACCAACCATCTGGATGCGGAGAGTGTTGCCTGGTTGGAGCGTTTCCTTCAGGATTATCCGGGGACGGTGGTGGCGGTGACCCATGATCGTTATTTTCTCGACAATGTTGCCGGCTGGATTTTGGAGCTTGATCGTGGACGTGGCATTCCCTGGAAGGGAAATTATTCTTCCTGGCTGGAACAAAAGGAGGCTCGTTTGGCGCAGGAAAAACGTGAGGATGAATCGCGGCAGAAAAGGTTGAAGACCGAACTGGAATGGATTCAGTCTTCGGCGCGCGCCCGTCAGGCAAAAAGCAAGGCAAGGTATAAATCCTACGAATCCATGCTGGCACAATCCCGGGAAATGCGTCGGGAAACCAACAGTTTGTTCATTCCTCCTGGGCCTCGGCTGGGGGATGTTGTTCTGGAAGCCAAGGATCTTTCCAAAGGGTTTGATGGCAACTTGTTGGTTGAAAATCTTTCCTTTTTGCTGCCTCGTGGAGCCATTTTGGGGGTTGTTGGTGGTAATGGGTCGGGTAAGACGACTTTTTTAAAAATGTTGACGGGGGAGGAAAAACCCGATTCCGGTACCATCCAAATTGGGGAAACGGTCAAACTGTCGCATGTCGATCAAAGCCGCAGCAGTTTGGATGGGGAAAAGTCGGTTTGGGAATTAATTTCCGATGGCAATGAAAACATAACCCTGGGGGGGAAGGATTTGTCGTCGCGGGCCTTTGTTTCCTGGTTTAATTTTAAGGGATCGGATCAGCAAAAAAAGGTCAAATTTCTTTCTGGAGGGGAGCGTAATCGGGTTCATTTGGCTGGTATTGTCAAGA